>JBEOKA010000544.1:0-13143 GCA_040275325.1 Myxococcaceae bacterium
GGAAGAGGTCGATGTCGCTCGTGTAGTTCATCTGGTCGACGAGGTGCGCGCCGCCCGGGCGGCAGCCGATCTCGCCGAACACGGCCTCGCCCTTCGGCGTGAGGAACCACTCCATGTGCGTGAAGCCGTCGCCCATGCCGAGCGCCTTGAGCACGTTGCGGCCGAGCTCGACGCCGGGCTTGAGCTTCGGCTGGTACATGTCGCGCACGGTGATGATGACGGGAGAGATCCACTCGTTCGAGCGCGCCTCGATGGGCTTCGGAAGATACGAGGCGATGTTCTCGTAGGCCGGCTTGCCGCCGATGCTGACGGTGTCGAACGTGTACTCCTCGCCGGTGATGTACTCCTCGCAGCTGCACTCGGGCACGTGACGCACGAGCTGGAGCGTCTTCTCCAGCTCCTTCGCGTCACCCACGCGGTACGTGTCAGCGCTGCCGGCGCCGGCGATGGGCTTGATGATGAGCGGGTAGCCAAGCTCCTCGGCGGCGGCGCGAAGCTCACGCTCCGAGGTGCAGCGCTTCGACCTGGGAACGCGCAACCCGGCGGCCTGCACCCGCTCCTTCATGAGCTGCTTGTCGCGGAAGCCGCGCACCGTGTCGGCGCTCATGCCGGGCATGCCCCAGCGCTCGCGCATGCGGGCGGCGAGAATGACGAGGGGCTCCCAGTTGGCGAGCACGCGGTCGACGGGCACGCCCTTGAGCCACGCCGTCGCGCGCTTGATGACGTCGTCTTCGTCCATGATGCGCGGCACGTGCAGGTAGTCGTGCAGGTACGGTTTGAGCTCGCGGGGCAGCGCTTCGGGGCGCGTGTCGGCGATGCCGTAGACCTTCGCGCCGACCTCGGCGAGGCCGCGGGTGTACTGAATCATCTCGGGTGGAAACGTCGGAGCGAGGAAGACGACGCGCATGGTGGAGCTGACGGTACCAGCCGACTCGAGTGACCGGTCACGAAAGTCGCTGCTCCGGTGAGTGACGTGAAGCACGACGGCGCACTCGCGAGTGAGCAGACCGACACCGCGCGCCAGGCTTCAGCGCGCGTTCGACCTGTCGGCCCAGGTGCGGGGCGCGGTGATGGCAGAGATCGAGCGGAGCATGCCGGGCGCGACGAAAGACGAGCTGGCCATCGCGTTCCTTCGGCGCGTGTACGGAGACGTCATCGCCGACCGATTCGCGGCGCGACGACGGCCTCGATGAAGGTGGAGAACTCCGTTCCCGTCAAGCTTGGTCGGGTGGAGCGATCCAGCCCGCGACGACTGAGGCTGCGTCATTGATGGCGGTCGAGAAGTGGCCGAATGAGGCGCTCAGTGACCGAAGCACTGAGACATCGACCGACTGAGCGATTGGAAGCGCAGTCCTCAGCATCAGCGAGCGATCGGGGCGATCAGATCCATACAGCCTGTGCTTGAGTTGGCGGCGTTCGGTCGCGGAAGCGCCGAAGGAACCGGGCTGCCTTTGATGGGGAAACCGCCCAGAAGCGAGCAGGAGCCAGGTCTCAAGAATCTGGACCGGAACGGCGAAGATGAACTGGAGTGGAGGCAGTGCCGGTCGAGGCCAACGCTGGACCTCGACCACATCGGTCACGCGAAGCAATTCGCATTGCCGACACTCGCGATTCGGGGTGTTTCCGTGTGACTCGTGAGTGGGGCTGCCATCCGCGTCGACGACGAAGA
Organism: Myxococcaceae bacterium; assembly: GCA_040275325.1. Lineage (GTDB taxonomy): Bacteria > Myxococcota > Myxococcia > Myxococcales > Myxococcaceae > Xiheimicrobium. The sequence continues at coordinate 1,670 of JBEOKA010000544.1, forward strand.
CGGCACCATGCGCGTCGGAGTTGAATATGGCGCGAGCAAGGGTCGGTGCAATTTTGAGCGCATTCTGCCACCCACCCTGCCGAGGCAGAACGAGGTCGTTCTGCACGAGTTCGATCGGACGCATGACACAGCGCTGCGCGAGAGTGTGAAGCACCTGCGTGTCCGTCTGATCTTCGGAGCAGAACGCCAGCTTCATTTGGGCGGTACACCGCCGAGAACGCCGGAGTACCAGAGGTCGCCCAGGCTCACGTCCCGAAGCTGCTTCTCAACGTCGGGCAGCGTGCTGAGTTGCCGCGCGTGGGTGCCGGTCTCGTCGCGGTCGAGGATGAGGACGGCTTCCGGGAAGTCGCGAAACTCGTTGAGCAAGACTGGGGAGTGCGTGGTGAGGACGAACTGGCTGCCCTGAGCCACCAGCCGATTCACCTGGTCGAGGAGGTCGCGAAGCCGCCGCGGGTGAATTCCGCGATCTGGTTCTTCAAGGCCCACGAGCGTCTTCCCTCCACTCATCTGGGTCACGGTCGAGAGCGCAATGAAGAGCAAGACGCCGTCAGAGACGTTGCTGCCCCTGAAGACGTTTCTTCCTTCGGCCACGCCCACTACTTTCGAGCCCTGCGTTGCGTGATTCGGTGTGACGACTTTCGTGACGCCTGCGACGACGGCGCTGACCTCCTCGTTGATTCGCTCACGGACGTCGGGCCGTTCGCCGTCGAGCCGGTCGAGCACGGCTGCGAGGCCTTCCCCTCCTGAACCAAGCTCTGCGTTCTGGTGAACGAGGCTCGGCAGTCGAAGGGTCGCCGGAGAAAAATCGGCGAGCACGATTGCCGACAGAAACGCATGGAACTCGCGGAGCTCGGGCGGAGCCTTCGGGTGTGTGACGGCGAGACGAAGCACGTCTCCCGGAGTGCCTCCCACCGAAACGATCTCGTCACCGCGAAGTCTGAACTGGCCTCCTTGCGGTGGAGTCCTCATCCACTCGCCGTCCAGAATGCCCTCGACCTGGAACGACTCGGTCCCCATGAAGTCGGCGGTGCGCGGCTGGAGGCTGTACTTGACGACTCGCCGCCCGAACATGCCCTCGACCTCGATGGACATGGGAGCAAGCTGGCCACTCGTCCGAACATCGGCCTCGGATCCGAAGGCATCGTTTGCTGCAGGCACACCGACTGTCGCGACGATGCCAAGGTAACGCAACGCCTTCAGGACATTCGACTTCCCGCAGTTGTTCGGCCCCACCAGCACCATCACTGGAGACAGCGGAACGTCGATGTCGACGAGCGTCTTGAAGCCCTGGACGCGGAGACGAGTCAGCACGACGACATCCTTGCGTGCCAACCGGAAAAGTCACGTCTTCAACCTTCCGGTCCTGCACGGCCACCCGAACTCGACTACGGCACCAGCACGTCTGACACGTTCGCCACGCCCGACATCGCGTTCGGCGGGCAGACCTGCACCGCATCATTCCGCGCGGGCCCGCGACGCTCGCTGATTCCACCATCGGCCACGTCGAGCACCACCAGCCGCCCGGCGTTCTGATCAGCCAGGAAAATGGAGCTGCCCTTCACCGCGAACCGCCCCGGCAGGAACAACGGGCACGCACCGGCGTCTCCGCACGTCGGCGTCGCAGGGCTCCACGTCGCCACGCGCCGGTCATTCGCGTCGAGCACCACCACGCCCGCCTGCGAGACCGACGTCAGCACGAAGTTCTGCCCCGTGTAGTTCGCCTGCCCGCCGCACGAGACGACGAGCCCGTCACCCAGCGTCGACACCCACTGCGGGTTGAGGCACGCGTCAGCGCCAAGGTCGATGACCGACACGGCCTTCGTCGACGGGTCGATCTTCGCGAGCAGGCCGGGCCCTCCGGGAACGCAAATCGGGTTGCACTCGGCGCCGAAGTTATTGAGCGCGACGTACACCTGCCCGCGCTGCGTCACCGCCGAGAACGGCCTCGCCACCGACGCACCGCCATCGAAGCCCTTGAGGTCGAGGTTCTTCAGCGACACCTCCGCCGTCGCGCGCAGGTTCATCGGGTCTGAGACGTCGACCTGAATCACGCGCTGGCCCGCGTCGGCCGCGCCCGCGCCGTAACCACCGTACAGCGGCACCCACAACGAGCTGCCCACCTTCGCGATGGCCTGGGGGAACGTGTTCGCGCCGAAGACGAACTCCTGAATCGTCGAGAGGGGCAGTCCCGCGTCACCATCACCCGCGCCGCGCTTCACCACCTGCAGCGTGCCGCCCTGCGCGTTCACCACGTAGACGTACTCACCATCGACGAGCACCTGGTTGGGCACCTGGCCCGTCACGATGCTGCGGCCGGTGAGCTCGCGAAACGTCGGTGCTCCCGCGGGCAGGTCGGCCTGGTTCAGCTTGCGGTCGATGCCATCGGCCGCGAGCAACACGCCATTCATCGTCGCCAGCGCCGCAGGCCCCGTGCCGAGGTCAGCGAGCGGTCCGCGCTGGAGCGAGCTCGCCGACAACCCCGTCACCTGCCCCGTCGAGAAGCACGCCACCACCACGTCAGAGGTACAGCCACCATTCACGCACTTCTGGCCGGCCTGACACGTCAGCCCGCAGCCACCGCAGTGACCGACGTCGGAAGACGTGTCGACGCACGACGCGCCACACGGCGTGCTGACGCCCAACGTGCATGAGGCCTTACACTGCCCCTGCTCGCACACCTCCGTCGAGGCGCACGTCTTTCCGCAGGCGCCGCAGGCCGTCGGGTCGGTCGCCGTCGCGACGCAGCGCCCCTCGCACGGCAGCGTTCCCTGCTGGCACTCGCACTTGCCGACGGGCCCGCTGCCCACGCCGCCATCGCTGCCGGTCGCGACGCACACCTGGCTCGCCGCGCACGCCTGCCCGCAGCCGCCGCAGTTTCGCCGGTCAGACGCGTAGTCGGCGCAGCCCGTGCCGCAGCGATTCGTGCCCGTTCGGCACACGATGCCCGTGTCGGGGCAACCCGTCAGCGCCACCGCAGTCACCACCATCACCATCGCCAGCACTCGCCTCGAAGACATCACGTCACTCCTTCACTGCTGCACTGGCCACCGCCGAAGGCTCGTTGCGCCCGGCGTCCCACGCGATGGCCACCGACAAGAACGCGGCGCGCGGCGGCAGGGGGTAGCCGTCGAGGTCCTGACTCTGTACGTCGAGCACGTTCTTCACGTCGAAGGCCACCGTCACGCGCGGGTTCTTCCACGGCGTCGAGGCGATGCCCACATTCACGAACGCCCGCGCCGGCAGGGAAACGCTCTCCGTCCGGTTCGTGAACTGCTCCGATTGCACCAGCACCTCGGCGCGCGCCTTGAGCCAGTCGACGCCGCCCACCAGCCGACCCGTCACGCGGTGCCTCGGCCGGTACGGCAACGACTTCAGGTAGTAGCGCGGGTCGTCTTTCAAGTTCTGCGTCGCCATGAACGTGTAGCTCGCCTGCGCCTCGAGCCACGCCGCCGGAGCGAATGCACCTTCGACCTCGAGCCCCGCCGACTGCGCCGCCGCGAAGTTGTACGGCCTGGCCAGCACCGGCGGGTAGTACTCGTACGCGATGAGGTTCTCGTAGAGCCCGTAGAAGCCCGTCACCTGCGCCGTCGCCTTCTCGTGCCGCCACGCCGCGCTGACATCGGCCTGCAGCCCGCGCTCGGGCTTCAAGTCGGGGTTGGGCAGCAGGGTGCCCTGCATGACGTACAGCTCCTGAAACCCGGGAGGCCGCGCCGCCTGCCCACCCGACGCGCGCAGCTCGAAGCCAAAAGGGAGAAACAGCGTCGCGCTCGCTTTGGGAGACACGAGGACGAACGGCCCCGCCACGTCGAGCCGCGCGGTGCCGTCGACCATCAGCCGGCCGTCGAAGAGCGAGACCTCGTCACCGACCATCGCGCTCAACCGTCCCCATGAAGGATTCCGATTCGACGGCTCGCGAAGAAAGTCACCGCCGCCCGAGAGCAGTCCCGTGAAGCGATGTCTCGAGAACGCCCGGAGTGAGTACACGGCCTCGGCACCAACCGACGTCTCGAGCTGCGCTGCGTCTCCGCCGAACGCGCTGCCCTTGAGCGCGGTGGAGTCGATTCGCCCGAAGCCCAGCACCTGCAGCTCGCCGCCGTTCTCGAACGTCGTCGTGACGCGCGCCGAGAGCGTTCCGCGGCCCGTCACTTGAGACGCATCGGTCGTCGGGTTCTGCACGGGGCCCGCGAGGCCGCGCGACTCGGTGAGGCCTTCACCGAGCACGTCGACGCGGGAGTTCCCCACCACACGCCGCCAGCGGAGCAGGCCACCGCCCAGCAGCGCGCGGTTGTTCGAGCGCACCGCCGTCGGCCACGGGTTTCCTTCGAGCGCCGGCTTGTCGTCCCAGCGGTAGGCGAAGTCGCCATCACTGCGCAGCCCGTGCAGCACCGCGAGGCCTTCACCGCCGAGCACCTGCGTCGAGCCACCGAGCGATGCCGTCGTCGTCCAGAAGCTGCCTTGCGAGACGTCGGCGAACGCGCGCGTGCCCTCGGGCGCCTTCGTCACCAGGTTCACCACGCCACCCATCGCGCCCGGGCCGTAGCGACTGCCGGAGCCGCGCATCACCTCGACGCGCTCCAACATCGCGATGGGCAGCCGCGACAGGTCGACCGCATTCCCCGGAGCGTTGAGCGGCACCCCATCGAGCAGCACGAGCACCGAGTTCGGAGCGGCGCCCCGAAGCGACAACGTCTTGCGCTGGCCGGCGCCGCCCTGGTCTTGAATCACGGCGCCGGGAGACGCGGCCACCAGCTCGCTCGCGTCTTTCGCCTCGGCGACGCGCGCCTTCGTCTCGATGACGGTGGTGGCGGCTGACGGGTCGCGCTGCGTGGGCGACGAGGCGCTCGGCACATCGCTGGCTGGTGGGAGCGGAACGATGACGGGCGGCAGCTCGATGACGCCCGCGTCCTCAGCCGGCGCTGGGAGCGCGAAGAGGGCCACACTGGCGATGACGACCAGCCGCATGCTGCCCTCTGCTCTCTTCCGCGAAGAGAGAAGGCTCTGCGATGACTCACGTCACCGCACCATCAGGCAGGTCTCCTGGCTCGCCGGGATTGCTGACGTGGCGTCTCTCGTCTTGCCCCGCAGCTTCCGGAGTGACGTGGAGCTGATGCTTCTGCTCCGACTTCGAGACGACGCGTGCCCCATCATCGGTGCGGGGCGTTTCCCGGTCACAGTGGCGCGACCGCGCCGGATTTTCACCGGCTTCCCTTTTGCCTCGGCCCGACCGCTGCCGAAGCTCACGTGCCCAGAGTGGGCACCTGATGGCGAGCACGCTCGTAGCGGGCGTTGCAGCGCAGCGTCAAGGAATGGTCAGTGAATGATGCCGAAGTCGCCATCGAACGTGGGCAGGTTGGCGGGCGGCAGCGGCACCAGCACCTCAGCCTCGATGGCTGACACGGTGAAGCCATTGATGCCGGCGTCGGCCCTTCCGAAGTACCCCTCGGCGTACACGTTCATCACCTGGTTGCTCAACGGCAGCGCAAACCCACCAACAATGACTGGCGCGGGTTTGTAGATCCAATACTGGAAGTGCCAGCCGCCGCCTGACGCGGGCGAGCCAGGTGCTTCAAAGGCACCACTGATCATCTCGTTGGGCAGACAGCTGCCCAGGCGAATACCGGTCGCGGGGCCCGAGCAGGGCGGCAGGCTCGACATGCCTGGCTGACCAGCCTTCACCCGAGCGATGGCGAGCTGCATCGCCTCTTCAGCGCGCGTTGCGGCGAAGCGCTGCCCGTTGATGGAGAGGGTGGTGTTCACCACATCGTCTCCCTGCTCGAAGTAGCTCGCCGCCAGCACACTCATCAGGAGCAGCGACAACAACACCACCACCAGCACGTAGCCTCGGCGATGGCGATGCAGGCGTCGTCGGGTCATCATCGCGTCCCCAGGTTGCGAAAGAAGAACGACTGCGAGGTCGACCGGCGGGTGATGGCGTCGGCGGGCCAGGCGGGCTCGTCGGCGAGAACGGCGGGCACCGTCGCGGCCGCACGCCCAACGAGTTCTCCGCGAGCGGTCATTCGAACCTCGACCCCGACCAGGCCTTCGGTGAGGGTGAACTCGGCCGCACCGCCTGCCAGCTGACAGGCGCTCGCCGCGGAGTCATTGCAGAGACAGACGCCCTGCGTGCACCCCGCGCCGACACCTGCGTCGCGAACGATGGGCACCAGCTGCAGGTTGTCGATGCCGAGCGCCAGCTCTCGCAGCACGCCACCGTCCGTGATGGCGGTGTCCTGGCCGAAGAGCGAAGGTCCTCCGGGTCCGTTGGCGATGAAGAAGCGCGTACGGCGCTCTTCGGCACCAACCCACATGCCAGGCGCAGGGCAGTCGTAGTTGTGCGGGCTGGGAGACCCGGTCGAGTAGTACGTCTCGGCAACCGGGGCGCGGTCGCGGTCGAGCATCGTCAGGTTGATCTTGTCGTTGTCCGTCGCGTTCGCCAACGCCCCACGACCGATGCACGAGGCGTTGTTGGAGTTGTTCTGACCGAAATAGAAGACCCGCGGGGTCAGGTCGCCGATGGGCAGCGGGCCCACGCGTCCGAGCGTGATGAACATGTTGCCCGGAGACGGTGCGACGAACCGAACCTCACCCATGTTTCCCAGGTGGCCTTCAGAGACCTCGAGCACGTCGGTGCCAGGAATGATGCAGACGCCCGCGTCACAGATGTCGACCTGCACGCCGCCATAGCTCTGACCCGAGGCGACGTTGTTGAAGGTGCGCACGGCGAAGCGCCCAGAAGGAATGTGGTACCCGCCGTTCTCGAGCGACCGCTCGAGCAACGTCTGTGCAACGAACAGCTGGGTGGTGCGGTCGAGCGACCGCCGCTGCTCCGCCCGAAGGTCGCTCAGCGCGACCATGATCTGCACCATCGCCAACAGCAGCACCGCGCTGATGGCCGAGACGATGAGCAGCTCGAGCAGCGTCAAGCCGCGTCGCTTAGAGCCCGCCATCGAAGGCCTCCGAGACAATGGTCGTGTAGGACTGGGTTCGGGTGCGGAGCAACGCGTCGCGCCAGGTGACTTGAACGGTGATGCGGTGGCCCGGCCAATCAGCTCCGGCAGCGCTGCCGCTGATACCACCGTCAGCAGCCGCCACGGCCAGCGTGGCAAGGTTCTCGACGGTCGCCGTGGCGGAGTACACCACCACCCCGCTCTGAAGATGGGCACCCGCGTCGAAGGTTCCGAACGGGAGCGCGCCAATGGGTTTCATCGCCAGCTCGTTCAGCCGCGACATGCCATAGGCCGTCGCGTCGAACTGTCGAATGCCGCCTTTGGCCGTCGAGGCGCCCTGTACGAGCAGCGAGACGACAGCGGTGAGCCCGACCGACAACACGGCCGTGGCGATCAACACCTCGACCAGCGAAGTGCCTCTGCGTCGCTCAATGGCCGAACGTGACATGACCACCTCCAGAGATGCCGAGCGACCGCGTGGCGCCTGCCGCCCCACCGTCTGCGAGCCCGCCTCCGACCGAGGTCAGCGCGGTGCTGGGTGCGGGGTCGGGAATCACCGAGACACCGGGCGAAGTCTCGACCCCCTGAATGAACGTGCCATCGGGGTCGTAGCCAAACAGCAAGCTCAGGTTCCTGATGTCTCCGTGCCCGTCCGTGAAGATGCGAACGCGGGGCTCGAGCTTGTACTCGTTCACGATCTCGTCGTTCGGTTGCAGCACCAGGTTGGCTGAGTTCGCGCCAGTCACCAGGCAGCCACGCTCACGAATGAGCAGCACCCGACCTGGCATCTGGTTCGCCTCGACGAAGTTCTGCCCACGAACCCGAACGGTGTGGGCACACCCCGTCGACACCGCTCGCAGGCGAGCCAGCCGCATGAACTGGGCGATCACCTCGACCTCACCATTCACACGACCGATGGTCGTCGTGCTCTCGAAGCCCGTGTAGGCGAGCGCCGCGAGAATGACGCCGATGGACATGACGACCGCCAGCTCGATGATGGTGAAGCCTCGCCCTGCCCGAGTCATCGCACTCGCCTCCAGCCCTGCACGCGGCCGCCCTGACCGGTCTGAATCGGAGCGTTGGAGCCGACGCCACCACGCGTCGTCGCGTAGTAGATGCGGCCGTTCACCACCACGAGGTCGCTGAGCGCGCCGACGTCCTGCAGGCGAACCACCGAGCGGAACTGCGACGGGTTGGCCGGGTCTTGCAGCACGTTGCGCGGGCTGCCGGTGATGGGGTCGAACGCGTAGAGGTACGAGTCGCCGAACTGGGCGCAGGTGCCACCGGGCGGCGGCACGAACGTCGGCACGACGACCGCGCCCGAGACGATGGCGGGCTCTCCAGTGACCTTCTCACCGGGGTCGAAGGCGTACACCCACAGCATCTCGGAGTCGTGGCTTGCGCTCGGGGTGAGGAAGCCGCGGTCGTGAATCGCGAAGAAGAAGTTCTGCTCCGTCGCGTTGTTGAGGTTGTTCGCGTCGCCAGTGCCGATGAAGAGGTCGGGGCGGGCGTTGATGCTCGAGCTGTCTGAGATCGCTGCGAGGCGCGGCCGGTTGTAGAAGCTGGGGTTGACGTCGTAGGCCGAGCAGGCACCACCACCCGAGCCCAGCGGCAAGCGGCAGCTGTTGGGCCACGTCTGCGCGCCGGTCACCTTGTCGATCTTCCAGATGGGCGCCCTCTGGTTATCGACCCGCTCTGCGTCATCATTCTCATGCGGGTCGAACCACTCGCGCGGGCGCCAGTCGTGGCGTGCGTCGTTGGTGGGGCGGGTGCGCATCGCATACAGCTTGCCAGTGCGGTCGAGCGTGCAGCTCGAGCCCGCCGAGGTCGCGCCGTCACAACCCGCGGTGCTGCCGATGAAGACCGAGTCGGTGTCAGTCTTGTTCTCGCGGCGCCAGATGGCGGGCCGACCAGCCATCGAGGGGCACATGCGGCCGTTGCAGCCCGAGGCGATGACGTTGTCGAACTTCACGTAGTCATCGGAGCCACCGCCCACGTACGGGCGACCAGTCTTCGCGTCGACGACGTAGATGCTGTCGCCTTCACCGAAGCTGCTGTTCTGGCTCTGGCCACCACCGAAGAAGGCAACCCAGCGCTTGTCGCCATTCGCCTCGACGCGCCCGAAGATGGGTGGCGCATAGGTGAGACCGAAGTCGTCACCCGACCCTTCGAAGTCGTTGCTGTCGTCGTACTTCCACAGGAACGACGGCCGACTCCCGTCGTTCTTGAGCTCGACCGCCGTGTACGCCTCGCCGCCCTGACGGAGCGCGATGATGGCGACCGCACGCCAATCGTTCCAGGCGCAGTTCGCGGCGTTGTTGCCGGACGAGGGCCAGCAGACCTCGGAGACGGCGGTGGTGCCGTCGACGATGGGAAGCGCACGACGCCGCGCGGTGGGCAGCAGCTTGAGCGCCTCGCGACCGGGGACGATGCCCCAGGCTTCGGAGCCGTCGCCGACGCCACCGTCGTTGCGGTCCGAGATGCCGCGCCAGATGCCATCGTTGCCGCCGATGAGAATGCGGGTCGGCCGGTTCAGCACGCGCCCGCGGTACCCGCCGTCGGGTGACTGGTCATTGAACGACGTACGAGCGTTCTCACCGACCTCGCCGCCGTAGCTGGCCGGGAAAGGTGACTTGCCGACCGCCACGGGCGACGAGAAGACCATCGAGCCAAGACGAGTGCGGCGGGGAATCGCGATGGGGGTGAAGTTCTCGGCCAACGAGTCGTTGCGCGCGAACGTCACCGAGGCGACGCCTTCGTTCGAGTAGCTCCCGACGCTGTCGATGTAGTTGGTCAACACGCTGTTGCCCGGCACGAAGTTCTGCGCCGACATGCCGCCGTCGAAGGGCATGAACGCGACCAGGTTGCGAGAGGCCGGGTTCATCGCGTCGAGAATGGCGCGGTGCTCCCAGGCCTGGGTGAGCGTGCCGCCGCCAGACGGCAGGTCGTACGCCAGCACGTTGCCCTTCCACTCGGGGCTGCCGCCGCCGTCCAGTGCGCCGCGCTCGAAGAAGGCGTGGTACAGGCGCGTTCCGTCGCTGGTGAGCGTCGGCCGGCTGCGGCTGTAGGCGCCACCCGTGATGTTGTTGAAGATGAGAGAGAGCGCCGACTCGAGCTCACTCTGGCTGGCAGCGTTGAGCGCCGTGCCGTTCGTGTTGTCGAAGGCCACGCCCGCGTCGCCAATGAAGAGCGCCGACCCGCCGGTGCGAGCGATGACGTCGAGGTCGGTGGGCCCGCCGTCAGAGGCGCCGAGGCCTGCACCGAAGCCGATGACGAACGTCTTGATGTCCTTCGTGCGCGCTCCTGCCGTGAAGCCCGCACCGCCGGTCGGGTTCGGGTTTCTGAGCTCGCCGACGGCGTTGCGAATGTCGATCTGGTTGTACCCTCGGGGCGTGTCCTCGAGACCGTCGCTGACGAGCAGCACGTAGTACTCGCGGCAGAGGAACTCGGGGTCGTTGGCCAGCTGCGTCTGCAGGTATTCCTTCGCATTGACGAGGCTGCCGACCAGCGGCGTGAAGTCATAGCGATTACCGGTACCCATGAGGTTCTGGCACGCGCCGCCGTTGCAGGTTCGACTGCCACCCGTGCCGGTCTCAGCCATGCACAGACCGCCACGAAGTGGCGACCAGAGGCCCGCGTCTGCCTCCGGAAGGATGCAGTTCGTGAGGGCCTGCTGAACTGCAGGAAGGTTGTTGGGTGCAATTGGCACGAAGGTCTGCGCCGCGCCACCGTCGGCCACGCTGAGGCCGTAGTACTTGTTGGACCCACGCGTGGTGAACGTGTTGGCAGCGGTTGACCCGGCGGTCATCGACGGCGGCGTGTTGCTGTTCGCCAGAGCCGGATCGTACCAGTCTGCGCGAATACGAATTTCCTCGGTGATGCTGCCGCTCGCCGGCCGACAGAAGTCCGTCGGGCCTGCAGCCCCTGCTGTCGTGATGAATGCATTGTAGGCCACATTGGAGCCGCTGGCCGCGTAGGTGGTCACATCGGGCATCAACGTCTCGCCGCCATCACGATCGGGCGCAAGACACTTCGGCAGGTACTTCCCGCCACCCAGCGAGGTGATGCCCTGGTAGGTCGAGTTGAACCGATTTGACGCATCGGTGTAACTGGTTCGACCGGTGGGGAAGCTGGCTCCCCGAAGGTTGTTTCGCCACCGCAGCAGGCACTTGCGACCACTTCCACAGTTCGGTTGCGTGTGACCCGGCGTGACGGTGTCGCTGATCTCCGTCGGACACAGAGACGCGTAGGTCGAGTAGTTGCTTCCCGGCTGCAGACAGTAGTTCGGAGTTCCAGGGTCGATCTCGAACGAACCGAGATACTCGCCACCCTTCGTCGACCAGGTGTAGTTATAGGTCGGGGCGGTGTTGCCTGTATAAGGATAGCGTGTTGCGTAGTACGGACAGTATGGATACGGGTCGTCGTAGTCATACACCCAGGTCTGAACGGTGTACTGGCAGGTCGGGCACATTGCCGAACAGGTCGGGTTGTTGCGATTCCACGTCTGCCGTTGAATCGTGCAGGTAT
>JBEOKA010000545.1:0-39469 GCA_040275325.1 Myxococcaceae bacterium
GCGCAGGCGGCAGGAACCGTCGCGGCCGTCGCTGCCACCGTCGCGACGGCTGGAGCCGGTGCTCCGCTGCTCGTCACCGCGGCCGCAGGTGCAGGCGCGTCGGTCGCCGCACGCAGCGCGATGGAGGGCCGCGCCTACGCGAAGGACGACGCCGCGCGCGACGCGGCCTCTGGCGTCATCTCGAGCCTCGCAGGCACGGCGGGCGCTGCCGTCGTCGGCAAGGCCGCCACCTCACTCGTGGGTCAGGTGGCGAAGGAGGCCGCTTCAGGCGCGGTGTCTGGCTTCATTCAGGGCTCGGCCGACACGGCGCTGCGCGACGAGACGTGGAACGCGGGGCTCGTCGAAGGGCTCGCGTCGACGGGCCTCGCGGGCGGCAAGTCGGCGCTGCAGTCGGCCGCGATGTCGGGTGCGAAGGTGGTGGCGGGCCAGGTGAACCCGCTGCGCCAGAACGTCGTCGCCACGAAGTTCCCCGGAGAGAAGGCGCCCGTCGACCTCTCGACCATCAAGTCCGACGCCGCGACGAAGTCGGCCGCGAAGGCGATGCTCAAGGAGCAGGGCACCTTCGAGGTGCACGAGTCGATGGTGAAGTTCACGAAGAAGAACACGCCCTCGCTCGCGAAGGTGAACACCGACGACCTCATCAGCCTGCGCGAGTACACCGCCAACGGCTACGTGAAGATGAACGAAGGGCTGCGCGGCTCGAAGATGGCGCTGAAGGCGACGGCGCCCATCGTGAAGACGGCCGCGTCGGGTCTCAAGGCGATGCCCGAGGTGAAGGGCACCGTGTACCGCGGCGCCAACATGACGCCCGAGCGCCTCGCCGGGTACAAGGTTGGCGAGACCATCTCGGAGCGCGGCTTCACCAGCACCACGTTGAACAAAGCCATGGTGCTGGGCAAAGGCCCCGAGCAATCGTTCAACAAGAACACGATGTTCGTCATCAAGTCGAAGGGCGGCGGCAAAGACGTGTCGATGCTGTCGCAGTACCCCGATGAGAAAGAGGTGCTCTTCGCACCCGGCACCGAGTTCAAGGTGCTCAAGAACTCCTTCGACAACCGGCTCTCGAAGAACGTCATCTACCTGCAAGAGGTGCCGTGATGCCGTTGAGCAAGGAAGAGGAGGCGTCGCTCGCCGAGCTCGAGGCCGAGGTGGCGGCAGCCGCGCCCGCGATGCCGACCAACGTGCGGCCTGAGCGCTTCACCGGGTTTCCCGTGGGTCAGCGCGACGACGGCTCGATGTTCCCCCTCACGCCGGACACGGACGACGACGACGACAAGCCCGCTGCTGGTCCCGCGAAGAAGCCCTGAAGGCGGCGTCCGTGAGCGAGGTGGCGAAGTCGTGGGCTCGCATCACCCGCTGGTTCGCGCGGTCGGGCATCGAGCTCGCGCTCGGGCCGCCCGCCACTGCCGAGTCGGTGAGGCGCCTCGAGCAGGCCATCGGTCGCGAACTCCCGTCAGACTTCGTCGAGTCGCTTTCGATGTTCGATGGGCAGCGAGCCTCCGGCGTGTCGTGGCTCGGCGGACGCCTCGGGGCAGTCGACGACCTGCTCGCCGAGTACCAGCGCAACCACAGCGGTCAGCGTGATGAAGACGTCTTCGAACTCTTCAACACCGAGCGGGTGCGCGCCGTAGTGTTCGACACGGGAAGAGTTCCCCTCTCAGGCATGCCGTACTGGACCGGCGATTCGGTGTTCTTCGACTTCGTTCCTGGGCCGGCTGGCGTGATGGGGCAAGTCATCAAGCTGGTGTCGGAGTGCGACTTCGTGGTGCTGGGCGAGTCGTGGGCCGAGGTGCTCGAGCGGTATGCGTCGCTCGCCGAAGCGGGGGAACTCGAGTGGCATCCCGAGCTCCACACCGTTCGGTTCGAGTGGGAGCGCTTTCGTGCTGGTTGAGGCGCAGCGTGAGCCCCAGCATCAGGGCCCCGTGATTCGTCGCACGTGCGAGTCGAATGGCCTCGCCGCAAGCGGTCGCCGAGCCACAACCAGCTGGAGCTTCTCCGCCTGCCGTCTCAGCACCGCCGCCAGTCGCGTCAGCATCGCTGAGCCGCGGCGAGGCGCTCACCGTCGTGCGCGAACGACCCGCGAACCAGAAAGCACAGGGCTGATCAGGGGAACACGCGCAGCAGCGCCGCATCGACGGCGACGATGAGGCTGCCATCGGACAGGGCCAGCACGTCCTCCGGCGCGTCGCTGAACGTCATCAGCGTGGTGACCTGCCCGTTGCGAAGCTGACGCAGCTGATTCTTCGCGCCGAGGAATGACACCGTTCCATCAGGCGACACCGTGAGGCTCCGCAGCGTGGTGATGCCTGCGGTGAGCGCAGGGCCATCGCTGTCGGTCGCCTTCGTGACGTCGCCCGCGACGGGCATGAACGAGTCATCGGCCTCGACGCGGAACAGCTGACGCGGCTCGGTCGCGAAGCCACCGTCGTTCGGGTCGCGTGACGCGAAGAGGTACCAGACGCCTCCCGGCGCGGGAGCCGAGGCGAAGGTGTTGGTGAGGCCCGGAATGCGGCGCACGCCTCCGTCTTCAGTCGAGAGTTCATGAAACCACCCTGCCGCCGCGCGAAGCACCGAGCCGTTCGAGTGCACCTGGCCCAGGTTGAGGGCCGAGTGGGTGAACCGCCGCACGAGCGCGCCCGAGGGCTCGAGCACCGTCACGAGCCCGACGTTGTCGTCGCGGGTGAGCCACAGCTGGCCCTGGTGAAACGCGAGGCTCGTCTGAAAGCCGATGCCGGCGTCGACGGTCTCGAGCGAAGCCCTGCCGTTGGCGCCGAGCCGCAGCAGCCGCGCGCGGGGGAGCGACGAGGTGCTGTCGAGAAAGAAGACGCCGTCGGGCGCAGCGCTCAGGCTGCGTGGCGAGGCGGTACGGCCGGCGTCTCGGTCTCCGTCGACGATGCGCCTGTCTGGCACCGGCCCCGCGATGACGCTGAGGCCTCCATCGGTCGTGAAGGCGAAGACAGACTGGCCGCCGCCCGCGAAGACGGTGCGGTCGCCGTCGAAGGTGACGGGGCTGAGGCACGCAGGCGCCGCGGCGACGACGGGGCCCGCGTCGAATTCGAACCTCACGCGACAGGAGTCGTGGGTGACGGCGCCGCTCGTGCTCGACCAGCGCATGAGCTCGGAGGCGGGCGTGACGGTGACGCCGCCGTCGGTCCACGTGAGCCGGTAGCTGTACGACATGCGCGAGGGGTCGTTGAGGCTGACCCACGCCGTCAGCGGCTCTGTGGGGGCGACGCCAGAGCTGTACACGAACCAGCGCTCATTCTGGCCAGCGTCGATGGTGGGCAACTGCGTGAGGTCGAACGACTGCAACGTTCGAACGAGGCCGGTGCTGCTGACTTCACGAACGAGCAGCGGCGAGAGCGCGGTCGTGTCGCGTGGCACCTGCACCCAGCGTGCGCCCGCGCCGCCAGGCATCAGCGGTGAGCTCAACGAGAGACGCGCGGCGGCGCCGATGCCATCGAGCGCTCCGCCGGCGTCGGCTTTGCCCGCGAGCGTGGTGACGGCGCCGCGGGTCGACACGAGGCGAATGGTCGAGCCCTCACCGAGGAAGAAGAGGCCAGGCGTCGTCGTGGGAGCGAGCGAGGCGCGCAGGCCGAGGCTGGCGTTGGTGCCGATGCCGTCGATGAGGCCCGCGCTCGGCGACCGGCCCGCGATCGTGGTGACGTTGCCGCGCCGCACGAGCCGAACGCGCGCGTCGTCGATGACGAGCACGTCTTCGCCCTGCGCCGCAATCGACTGCACGCCGGTGAAGCGCGCGTCATCGGAGCGCCCGTCGACGAAGCCGCGGCCCGCTGGCACACCGACGAGCACGTCGGCGCAGGCCTGGCTCTTCGGTGGTGTTCGCTGCACGCACGCGCCCGAGACGCAGATGAGCGCCGTCGTGCACGAGCGCTCTCCGCAGGCGGTGCCGTCGGGCACCTCGGCGAGGCCACACCCTGTGTCACGTGAGCAGGTGGGCACCAGGCACGGGTTCGACGAACCCGGGCACGAGGGCGTGCCGTCGACCTGCCCGCAGCCGAGGTCGGAGCAGACATCGAGGGTGCACGGGTCGCCGTCGTCGCAGGTGACGGTGGTGCCGCGACATTCTCCGGCGACGCACGAGGCGCGCGAGAAGCACGAGAGCGGGCTGGTGCACGGCGTGTCGTTGGGGACTGGGGTCTCGACGCAGCCGCGCGCGCTGACCTCGAAGCGGCTGGTGACGCAGGGCGAGCTGGCCCGGCAGTCGGGAATCGCGAGACCTCGGCCGGTGAGCGCGAGCGAGAACGTCTGCTGGAGCGCGACGTCGACGAGCTCGAGCGTGCCTTCGGCAGGGCCCTCGGCGGTTGGGCGGAAGGAGAGCGTGACTTCTGTGCTCTCGCTGCCGGGCAGCTGCAGCGAGGTGGGCGCGTCGAAGGGGCCGGTGATGGTGAGGCGCACCTCGCGGGTCGACTTCCCCGGCGCGGTGAAGGTGAGGGTTCGTTGGTCAGTGAAGCCGACGTAGGTGTCGCTGAATGTTAGGGGCTGGGTCGAGAGCTCGAGCGGGCTGAGCTCGACGCCCGAGACAGGCCCCTGCCTGCAGCCCGTCGCTGCCAGCATCAGCGCCAGCGTGAGTCGTCGCATTCGCAAGCCCTCGCGTTGGGAGACGGAGTTCGTCGTGATGATTTTGCGCCATTCCCCGGAATGAGCGCATTCACCGATCGCGCTCGGGCATCCGTTCGGGTTCGAGCGCAGGCTGGTGAGCGCGTACGAGCTCGCCTGCCTGGACGTGACGAGGCGTCGCTCGACGGGCTCATTCAGACCGACGCGGCGGTGTCGGAGCAGATCCAGGCGTGGTCAGGCCGGCATCGGCCGCGGTTGCATGGCAGCAGTACGTGCGCCCTCGCGGAGTTGCTCCGAGGTCAGCGCGGCATCGCTCTCGCTCGTGCTCTGTCGGGGCGCGCTGCGTCGTTCGCGCGACGTACCTTCGGCAATGACGAGCAGCGCCAGGTCGTCAGGTGGATTCGACGTGCACAGCACCCTGTCATCTCGCCAGCGGCTGCGCGCCTTCGCGCGGCCGCTCCGCCCACGTTCAACGAAACATGACGCGCCTGGGGCGGGCGCTCGATACAGCCCGAGATGCTTAGATAGACTATCTAAGTATCAGGACCCTGCGACCCGCTGCCTCCGCGGAGCTTGTCGTCCGGAGTTCATCGTCGCTGCCAGCCCTCTGACAGTGGAGGCACATGCGGAGTCCGTGCTCGACACCGACAGCGGGCTGCGTCGAGGCCGAAGCCGGGCTCGAGTGGGGGCTCGATGACCGAGCGACGCGGCTCGAACGGCGTCGACAGGTGGCGCAGCTGCGAGAGACGGTGGACGCGGAACATTCGTTGCGCTCGAGCGTCGAGGTCGAACGCAACCTGGTACCGGAGCGTGCTGTACGAACAGGCCGTTCGGCTCCACGCGAGGTGAAGGGCCCTCACGACCGATAGAGGCGTCACCATCGACGGAGACCGCGACGTCGGCCGCGGTCGACGTGCCTCTGCCCGGCGTCGCCGCGAATCATCTGACTCGACTGCGGAGGATCCCCACGAACGCTCCGACCGACAGCGCTGCCACTCGAGCGCGCGCACGACGGCCGACACGGCTGACGACGGCGGCAGGCTTCTCCATGTGCGGCGCGTGCCGGCAGCCCGACGCGCAGCGCTGACTGAGTTCGCAACGAACGGCCGTCGAGGCTCATCGAAACCGACCTGCTCGCGAGACGCGGACTGTGGCCTCGCCGAGCGCCAGCGTGCTTTGTCGCGCTCGCAGGAGGTGGTGAGTCGTCAGCGCAATCGGCGTCGGCTCAGACCGAGCATGAACAGGCCGAGCAACCACGCGGTCGATCCATCAAACGCGCTGCATGAGCAGCCCACTGTTCCGGTTGCGCCACCGTCGCCAGCCTCGCCCCCAGCCATCGCGGAGCCACCACCTGCCGTCGCGGAGCCACCAGCGTCACCACCAGCCGTTGCGGATCCACCAGCCGATGCGGATCCACCAGCCGATGCGGATCCACCAGCGGTCGCGGATCCACCCGCAGTTCCGGAGCCACCAGCCGACGCGGATCCACCTGCCGACGCGGACCCACCGGCCGACGCGGATCCACCTGCCGACGCGGATCCACCCGCAGTTGCGGAGCCGCCGGCCGAAGCAGAGCCACCGGCCGATGCGGATCCACCTGCCGACGCGGATCCACCTGCCGTTGCAGAACCACCTGCCGTTGCAGAACCACCAGCGCTCCCGCCACCCGCGCCTGCGTCGACACAGCCCATGCCCACGCAGCTCATCGACGTCGCCGGCTTCGGCTGACTGCAGAGCGACTCAGCGACCGCCGTCGTCGTCCCCGTCTGGACACAGGTGACTGAGCGAGTCTGCGTCCCACTCCCGCACGTCGCGGAGCAGGTGCCGTAGTTGCCCACCAGCCAATCGAACGTGGGGCATGCCTGCAGGTTGCAGCCCTGCGACGTCGCCGGCTTCACGCCTGCACCCGCGCACTGCCCATCTGCGACGGTCGCCATCGTCGGCTGCTCCACACACGTGACCGAGCGCGTCTGCGTTCCACCGCCGCACATGACCGAGCACGTGCCGAACGCGCTGCTCACCCACTGGTACGTACACGGCTGCACCGAACAGCTCTGCGACGTGGCCGGCTTCGGCCCCGCGCCCGCACACTGCACATCGGTCGCGGCCGTCATCGAGCCCAGCTCACGGCACGTCACCGTTCTCGTCTGCGTCCCTGGCCCGCACACCGTCGAGCACGTGCCGAACGCGCCCGTCACCCACTGGTAGTTGCACGCCTGGGTCGCGCACGCCTGCGACGTTGCCGGCTTCGGTCCCGCTCCCGAGCAGAGCCCATCGGCCACCGGCGTCATCGTCGACTGCTCCACACACGTCACCGTGCGCGTCTGTGCGCCGCCTCCGCAGATGGCCGAGCACGTGCTGAACGCGCTCGTCACCCACTGGTAGTTGCACGCCTGGGTTCCACACGCCTGGCTCGTCGGCGGCTTCGGCCCGGCACCAGAACAGAGCCCATCGGCCACCACCGTCGACGAGACCTGCTCGAAGCACACGACCGTGCGCGTCTGCGTGCCGCCACCACACAGCGCCGAGCAGGTGCCGAACGCGCTCGGCTGCCACACGTACACGGGACACGGTTGCGTGTTGCAGGCCTGCGAGGTGGCTGGCTTCACCCCGGCGCACGAGGCGTCAGGCGCCAGCCGGCTCAGGTTGTCGAGGCACACCACGGTGCGAGTCTGCGTACCGCCTCCACAGGTCGCCGAGCATGTGCTGAACGGCCCCGTCTGGAACGAGAAGGTGCGCGCCGGGTCGATGGTGCTGCTGGGAACGCACGCCTGGTTCACGCACTGGCTGGTCGCGCCGCAGCTGACGCCGTTCGCGATGAGCATGCTGCCAGATGAGCTCATGAACGAGGTGCAGGAGGTCTGATTGTTGTTGGTTCCACAGAACAACACATTGCAGAAATTGCCATTGTTGAACGATGCCTGCAGCGCGCAGCTGGTGAGCCCGGTGACCGGAAACCCGAGCGACGCGAGGTCGCGGCACTGGTCGAGGTGGCTGAGGCACTGCCCGAGGTAGCACTTGCCGCCGGTCGGCGAGTTTCCGTCGTCGCAGACGGTGCCGGCGGGCCGGGGGAGCGAGGGCGGGCAGTACGAGCTGAGGGTGTTGCAGACCGCGGCCTGGTCACACGCGCTCACCGCGGGGCGGCAGGTGCGCGCCGTCGTCGTCAGCTGGCACGAGTCGCAGCAGCCATCGAGCGTCGCGCACGCCGCCCCGGCCACCAGCTGACAGGTCGCGCCGTTGCAGCAGGGGTCGTTCACCGTGCAGTTCGTGTCTCCGCAGTCGCAGCGCTCGCCCGCCTGCACGATGCCGTCTCCGCAGCGCGCCGCCACGAACGTGGTGGGCAGGTTGTCGAGGCACGTCTGCGTGCTGTTCGCGAACCACGACGCGAGGCTGGCCTGGCTGCATGACGAGAACGTCGTCGGCACCGAGCCGCAGTTCGAGCAGCCCACCGCCGCCATGATGTACGCCGCGTTGTCGCAGGCCGTGCCCGTCGCGCCCGTGTCGTGCTGCATGCTCAGATTGTGGCCGAGCTCGTGCGCCAGCGTGTTGCCGTGAAACGCGGTGTTGTTGAACGTGTGCTGGGTGACGGTGCCGCTCTCGTTCGTGCACATGGTGCCGACGCCGGCGAGGCCGATGGTGGCGCCGTCGAAGTCGAGCGCCGTCAAGAGGGAGCGCGAGTCGCCCGGCAGCGCCAGCGGCGAGCCCGAGGTGTTGAGCCAGGTCCTGAAGTTCGCCAGCAGCGTCGACGAGTTCGTCGTCGAGGTGAATGGCATCGACGTCGAGAAGATGACGACGCTCTTCAGACTGACGGCGATGACGGGCGTGAGCTGGCCGCGGCGGTAGTTGGAGTCGGCCACATTGGCGATGTCGACCACGCGCAGCTGGGTGTTCGGCCCGTTCGCGGTGAAGAAGGTGGTGTCGGCGAACGCCGAGAGCTCGAGGTATTTGGTTGGAGGAAGGAGCGCGGCGCGAGTGACGCCCGCCGTCGCCGGCCTTCTCGTGAGCGACGAGCGCACCGGCGCCGTGGGTTCGCGCACCGCGGGGCGAACGAGCACCTCGTCGGTGGTGGCGCCGGGCTCGATTGACCAGGCAACACCATCGAGCACCACGATGCCGCGCAGGCCGTCGCAGGTGCTGACCGCTGCCCACGAGGTCTGCTCGCCTCCCGCGCCCGACAAGGCCCGCACGTCGCCGTCGTAGAAGCAGTCGGTGCGCACCTCGCGCGGCGTCACCTCGTCGCCGTCGACCACCAGCACCTTGAAGTCGGGGCTGAAGAGCTCGGTCTTGCGCGTGAGGTCGAGCGAGACGGGCGTGCCACCCACCTCGAGCTCGAGCAGCAGCCGCGTCGTGCCGACCGAGGTGAGGGGCGCCGGCGGCGTGAGTGGTTCGAGATGTGAGGGGCTGCAGGCCGAGACGACGAGGCAGAACGCGACGACACGAGCAGAACGCATGAAGCAGCGAGTGTAGCGGGACTCCATCTCACCGAGTGGCCTGCGCGAGGTTTTCGTTACCCCTCGAGCAGCGCGCGCAGGGTGCGCACATTCGTCACCTCATCGAGCAGCCCGTCATCGAGCAGCTCACGCAGCGTCGGCCGCGGCAGCGCCCACAGCTGCAGCATGTCTTCCCACTCGCCCAGCACCACGAGAAACTTCACGTCACGCACGTCGCGGTAGAGGTCGTTCAGGTTGTGCACGAGGCCGGGCACGTCTTCGACGTCCCACTTCTCGGTGACGACCCGTGGGCCTTCGTCTTCCCGGAGCACGTCGGGCGGCAGCTCGAAGCGCACCTCGAGCTGCATCGGCGTCTTCCCGCGAACGTCGATGACGCGCAGCTTCGAGGCGAGCCCACCCTTGAGGTGCGCCAGCGCGCCGATGGCTTCGTCAGGCGTCACCTGCCACGAGACCGAGAGCCCACCCACGAGTCGCCCCGCGTGACAGAGCTTGAGCAGCGAGGTCTGCCGGCCTTTGCCCTGCAACAGCTGGAGCGACTTGAGGCGTTGGGTGAGCGTCACGGCGCCGCCCTGCTATCACTCGGGAAGCAGTCAGTGCACCACGGTGCCGTCGGCGAACGTCACCTCGGTGCGGTTGTTGAGCCAGACCGGAATGCCGACCGCCGTCAGCACGCCACCGAGCAGCGCAGTGACGATGCCTCCCGCGACGAAGCCGCCTCCGCGGTCGCCCGAGCTGCCGCCGATGAGGGCGAACGTCGCGCCGAGCCCGACGGCCGTGAGGCCCGTGACGAAGCTCATCAAGCCCCAGAAGTGCCCGGCCGCGCTGCCCGCCTTCACCGTCACGTTCACCTCGCCCGCCTTGTTCGTGTGGTCGGCGAGAATCAGCTCGTTCGACATGGTGACGCCCGAACCGCCGATGAAGAAGCGGTCGCTGGCGCGCTCGATGACCGTGTCGCAGGGCGCGCGGCACTCGTCGCCGAAGGAGTTGATGGTGACGGTGGCCGTGCCTCGCGTCGTGTACGCCGAGCCGTAGCTGGTGCCGAGGTAGCGAAGCAGCCGCACGTCGCGCGAGTCGGTCTCGAGGTGCACGAGCGCCGCGTTCCTGGGCACGGGTGGAGGCTCCGCGCTCATCGGTTGTGGCTTGTGGTCGAGCTGCGGCTCGATGGTGAGCGCCATGACCAGGGCGAGCTTCTTGTCGAGCGCGCGACAGTCGGCGTCGTCGGCGGTGAGCTCGCGCGTGCCCAGCACCTCGCCTGCGGCCGAGACCAGCGTGAGCCTCGCCTTCCAGCGCGGCGCCGTGCCCTCCTGCAGGCGGCCCTCGACGCGGTACTCGGGGTCTTTGCCGAAGATGGAGCGCCCGAGCTTCTCTTCGACGGCCTGCGCGAGGTCTCCCGCGCCGATGCAGCCTTCAGGCGCCTTCCAGGTGAGGCCCCAGCGCGCCTCGGTGGCGGCAGCGGTGGTGGTGAGCAGCACGGACACGATGGTGATGAGACGGAACATGAAGGACTCCAGGCAAGGAGGGGTGGTTGTTGGGCTGTGAAGAGAAGGCGGGTGTCAGTCGCAGACGCCTGCGGCGCCGAAGCCCGTGAGCGGCTGGCACGACTTTCCGCTCGGGCACCGTGGTGACGCCGGGTCACAGAGTTGGTGACAGGTGGTCGGCGCCATCGCGAGACCCACGCAGGTCGAGCCGAGCACGCAGTCGTTCACGGAGGTGCAGCTGGCTCCATCGGCGCGCGAGCCGGAGTACCCGCACATCGCGCCCTGCTGGCTGGCGTAGCAGCCGTTGACGCAGTTCTGCGTGAGCAGGTCGCAGGTCACGCCGTTGTTCGCGAGGCAGACGCGCGCGCCGTCGTTGCGCTGCGTGCACGTCTCTCCAGCGCTGCAGCTGGTGTTTGTGCAGAGCTGTGCGCAGAAGCCAATGTTGCCACCGGGCGCGTGCTCACAGCGTGTACCAGTCTGACAGTCTCCGTTCGTCGCGCACAGGGAGCCCGCGGGGCCGAAGCCGGGCCGCTCACAGACGCCGTACCAGGAGTCGGCGCTGGGGTAGCAGGTGAGCGAAGGGTCGGCGCAGGCGCCCGACGAGAGGCACTCCGCAGCGCAGCGTTGCCCGTCGCCGATGAAGCCCTGATGGCAGGTGCACGCGACGTCGGTGGGCGTGCGCATCGAGCAGGTCGCCGAGGCGTGACAGCCGCCGTTCCCCGACAGGCACCGGTTGATGACGCACTGCCCGCCGACGCGCACGAAGCCGTTGAGGCACTGGCACGACGCTCCGGGGCTCTCGTTGCGGCACTGCTCGTTTGCGCCACACGTCATGCCGCGCGCGCACTCGTCGACGTCGACGCAGCCGAGCGTGGGGTGACCTTCGAAGCCGGAGGGGCAACGGCAGCTCGACGCCTGTCCGGTGCACACGGCTCCGCACGCGCGCGCACCACCACTGCAGCCGCACGTTCCCGACGCAGAGCAGGTGGAGCCGCTCGCCTTGCAGTCGGCGTTCGAGAAGCACCGGCGCGCGCAGGTTCGTGTCTCGGGGTCGCAGCCGAAGTCTCCCGGGCAGGCGTTCGAGAGACAGTCAGTGGGCAGTGCTTCACAGCGGCCTGCATTGCAGACGAGGCCAGCCTGGCACTGGTTGCCACAGTCGCCGCAGTTCGCCTCGTCGGTCGCGGGGTCGATGCAGGCGCCGCGGCACTCGAGCGTGGTGCCAGCGCACTGGCTGCGTGGCGTCGTGTTGGCCGTTCCTCCGGCGGTGGAGCCTCCGCCTCCGCCCGTGAGGTTGGCCACGCCGCCACCCGTCGTGACGTTCGCCGCGCCGCCGCCGGAGTTGGTCGAAGGTACGCCGCCGACGCAGACCCCGACCGCGCACGTCTGTGCCGTCGAGCACGTGGTGCAGGCGCGCCCAGCCACGCCACACGTCGTCTGGGAGGAGCCGCTCTGGCACACGCCCGCGGCGTCGCAGCAGCCGGTGCACGTCGTGGAGCAGTCGGCTCGTGTCGGCGGCTGACCACAGGCCGAGCAGAGCAGGAGAAAGAGGAGTGTCGCGAGTCGTCGTTCGGGTGACATGCCCCTTGAGTGGGAGCACCCGTTCGGAATTTTGAGCCGAATTACCGGCGGCGTTTCAGCAGGGCCAACAGCGCGAGGAGCATCGGGAAAGCGGCCTCCGACCTGCAGCCGCAGCCGACCGCGTAGTCGCCAGGCTCGCCACGCACGCCCCCATCCGTGCTCACCCCTGCGTCGTTCGGTACGCCTGCGTCGGTCGCAACACCAGCGTCAGTCGTCACGCCGGAGTCGGTCACGCCGGAGTCGGTCACGCCGGAGTCGATTGTCACGCCGGAGTCGGTCGAAATACCGGAGTCGATCGCGACGCCGGAATCCGTCACGACGCCTGCGTCGCTCGCGATCACGCCGGAGTCGATGGCGACTCCCGCATCGGGCACGGCGGTGCCAGCGTCAGTCGCGAACCCGCCATCGTCGGTCGTGAAGCCGCCGTCACTCACGCCACCATCACTCGGCACACCACCGTCGACAGGGCCGAAGGCACGACACCCACAACTGCCCGAGGTGGTGAACGGCAAGAGACCCATTGGACAGGAGACCATGCAGGGCCCAGTCACGCGGCAGATACCCTGGCAGGTCACTGCGCAGCTGTTGCTACAGGTGACGGAGCTGTTGGCGCCGATGACCAGGCTGCACTGTGAGGCCGAACCGCAGAGCACGGTGGAGTTCGCGCCTGTGGTGATGTTGCAGGTTCCGCTTCCGGTGCACGACACGCCAGAGTCGGCCCCCACGACGACATCGAGGCTGCCGCCCGTCTGTTGTTGCACCGTGCTTCGGTCGCCCAGCTGTCCCCGGCACGAGCTGCTCGCGCAGGTGAGGGTCGACTCGGTACCGGCGTCGAAGGTGCAGCTCGCGGTGCTGTCGCACGACAGGGTCAGGCGCGTGCCTGCGACCGTCGCGCACGAGACCGCGCTCGTGCAGTCGACGGCTGAGTCGATGCCCGCCTGGAAGGTGCAGCTCGCGAACGCGCAGGTCAGGTCACAGACGCCACCGTCGCAGCCCACGGCGCAGTCGCTCGAACAACTGCAGCCGTTGCTGATGCCGGAGCATTGGCAGGGCTGGGGCTGAGCGAAACAGAACGCCTGCGCCGCGACGCTCGATGACACGAGGCTCAGCAGCAGGCACAGCCAACGCATGATGGCGACGTTGGCACGTTTCACGGGCCGCCGTCGGGCACGAACTCGACCTCTTCCACGCGCCCCTTCGTCAGGTACTTCCACTTCCCCGACTTCTGCCCACCGACGTACGAGCCGATGGAGAGCAGCCCGCCGTCGGGGAAGTTGCTCGTCCACTCGCCGTCGGGTTTCCCACCGACGTAACCACCCACGAAGCGCTGCTGACCCGAGCGATAGAAGCCACGCCAGCTGCCCTCTTCGACGCCGCCGTCGAACTCACCCTCGAGCATCACCTGGCCGTTGTCGTGAAAGTACTGCCAGTGCCCGGTGGGCTTGCCGTCGACGAGCGTGCCGCGCTTCTCGAGCGTGCCGTCCGAGTGCCAGAAGCTCCACAAGCCCATGCCGACATGCGTGATGGTGTCGTCTTCTTTCGCGCGGCAGACGAGGCAGCCGAGCGTGCCTTTGTCGGGGTCTGACTCCCAACGGCCGACCCACTGGCGGCACGACTCGGCGGCGTCAGACAGCTCGTTGCCCTGGTCGAACGTCGGCTCGCGCCACGGCTGCCCCGTCGACCAGCTCAACTTCCACGCGCCCTGCGCCTTGCCGCCCTCGTTGAGGCCCTTCGCTTCGACCTTTCCGTTGGCGAAGAAGTGCGTCCACTCGCCGTCGGGCTGGTCGCCTGCGAACGGGCCAACCCGGTACAACGTTCCATCCCATCGGTAGAAGCGCCACTCGCCGGTGCGCTCTCCCTTTTCATACAGGCCCTGCCACTCGGTCTTGCCGTTCTTCCACTTCTGGGTCCACTCACCCTGCTCCTGGCCGTCGACGAAGTGGCCCGAGCGCCGGGGAATGCCGCCCTCGTGGTAATCCGTATACAAGCCGTTGCGTTGGCAGTTCGCGTACGTGTCTTCGACGATGAGCTGGCCCTCTTCGTCCCACAGGTGCCACCGCCCCTCGGGACAACCCTGCACATAGCGCCCGTGAAGCCCGAGCCGGCCCGTGGGGTGCCACGTCTTCCACTCACCGGTGCCCTTCGTCACGGTGGAGCGGCCCAGCAGCGTGCCATCGACCGCGCGGAATTCGTGCACACCCTCGGGCAGCCCGTCGACATATTTGCCCTGCCGGAGCACTTCGCCCGTCGGGTGGTAGTCCGTGTACAGGCCATTCAAGACACCCTTCACGTACATCTTCACGGCGCGGCGCTTTCCGTGGCCGTCGAAGGTCGTCCACTCCCCCGAGCGCTGCTTGGCGATGAGGCAGCCTTCGCCGGGCTCTTCGAGGTCGACGAACCAACGGCCACCGAGCTTCGTGCACGCAGTCTGCTTCTCACCCACGCGCTCGCCGCCGCGGAACTCGACGTCGCGCCAGGCCTCGCCCGAGATGAGGTGCTCCTTGAAGGTGCCGTTCATCAGCCCCGATGCGTACGGGCCCACGAGGTGCTCCTCACCGGACTGCGGGTGAAACGTCGTCCACTCTCCGACGCGCACGCCCTTCGTGTAGCTGCCCTTGGAGAGCTTCTTTCCATCGAGCGCCCACTCGGCCCACTCGCCGTCGCGTTGCCCGTTGAGCCAGCCGCCGCGCCAGCGAATCTGGCAGTTGATGAAGTAGCCGACGCTGGGGCCGTCGCGTTTGCCCTGCTTCCAGGAGGTTTGTTCCAGCAGTTGTCCGCCCTCGGCGACGTCACGCCACACGCCGTCGCGTTTGCCCTTCAGCGTGCAGCCCGAGGCGATGCCTTCGACCTTCCACGTGCCACCACGTTTGCGGCACTCATTCGCGTCCTCCGCGAACGCGACGTGCGCGAAGAGAATGACCAGAGAGACGCTTCTCATGGCTCGAGCACCTTCTTGAGCGCGTCGTCGGCAGAGACCCGCACGGGTGAGCCGTCGAGGCTGCGCAGGTCGCTGTCGGTGAGCGAGACTTTGGGAGAGAAGGCCTCGTTGTGGAACGCGTCGAGGGCGGCGGTGGCGGTCTCTCCCGTGGCACAGGCGAGGCGCGAGCCGGCCGAGTCGGTGAGGCAGATGACGACGCCTTTGCCCTGTGCGTCGACGCGCAGCTTGAAGGGCGCGTTGTCGGTGATGCGGAATCGGTCGGAGCGGCCGAGCCGTGACGCGGTCTCGTCGGCGAGCTCGCTGCCGTCGTGGGAGAGGCTGGTGGGCAGCTCGATCTCCAGGATTCGCAGAATCGTCGGCCATTGGCGCATCACCACGTCGAGGTCGGCCTTCGCGTCGGC
This sequence comes from Myxococcaceae bacterium, assembly GCA_040275325.1. Lineage (GTDB taxonomy): Bacteria > Myxococcota > Myxococcia > Myxococcales > Myxococcaceae > Xiheimicrobium. The sequence continues at coordinate 15,428 of JBEOKA010000545.1, forward strand.
GTCTTTGCCCTCTCTGCGCGAGGCCTCGGCGCGAATCGCCTGCAGGCGCCAGCGCAGCAGCGCCTCTTCTCGCGGCAGGCTCTTCAGCGCGTTGGTGGCGAAGGTGATGGCGTCGGCTTCGTCGCCGTTCTTCAGCGCGAGCTCGGCCTCGAAGGCGTCGTAGTAGCTCGCGGCGATGGGCGTCGGCGTGTCGAGCTCGCGCGCTTTCTGGAGCCCCGTGCGCATCACGCCCTGGCCGAGCACGCCGATGAGGTCGCCAGTTCTCCACGCGGCCCAGTCGCCGACGTCAGAGAGGTTCGGGCGCAGCACCAGCAACAGCCGGTCGTCTTCTGCGAGCAGCTGCATGAGGGCGCGGCGCACCTCCCAGCGGGTGGCGATGGCGGAGGAGAGCTCGGAGGACACGTCGAAGAGGCCCTTGAGCCGCGGGCCGTACGATGCGCGCTCCTCGAGGCGGCGAATCTGGCCGTCGAGCGCGTAGAGGTAGCGCAGCGTGCGGCGCGTGCGCTCGACCTTCGGCGGGCTGCTCGTCATGCCGGTGCGCGCGGGCTGACGGTAGAGCTCGACGGCCAGCTTGAAGGCGTCGGGCTCTTTGCCCAGCGTGCCCAGCAGGTCGCAGAGCACCTCACGACGAACGAGCGCGAACTGTGGCCGGTAGCGCTTCTCGACGTGCTTCGTGCGCGCGGTCTGCAGCGACGACAGCGCCTTCTGCGGCAGCCCCTGAATCATCGCGAGCACGGCGAGCTGGTCGTACGGCGTCGCGGTGCAGTCGCGTGACTTGTCGGCGCGCAGCATCAGCTCTTCGGCCTCGGGCAGCTGGAAGTTCGTGTACGCGGTGCCGCCGGCGTTGAGCAGAATCGTGCAGCTCTTGTCGTCGGTGGCGCGCACGCCCTCGAGCGCCCAGTGGTGCGCCTTCACCCGGTCGTGTTGCTCGAAGGCGATGCTGAGCAGGCCGTTGTAGCCCCAGATGCGCTCGGCCACGTCTTTGGAGCCCGACATGCGCGTGGCGATGGCCGTCGCTTCTTCAACGCGGCCCAATTTGAACAATGGCCAGATGCGAAGGTTTGGCGGTGGCGCGCCGTAGCGCTCTTCGTACTCGTCGAGCACGTCGAGGGCTTCCTGGTTGCGGGCCATCTCGAAGACCAGGTCGTACTTCTCGAGCAGCAGGTTCATGCCCCACTCGGCGTCACGCCAGGCGAGCAGCTCTTCGGCGCGCTTCAAGAAGTAGAGCGCGCGGGCGTGGTTGCCCTCTTCGTCGTGGTGCACGCGCGCCATGGCCCACGTGGCGACGAAGGAGTCGGGGTTCTTCTCGAGCACCTGCTCGGCCGCGCGGCGCGCCTTGATGAAGTGGCGGCCGTCGAGCTCTTTCAGCAACGCCTGCTCTTCGGCCGTGAACGAGTCGGCCAACGCCGCCAACGCGGGCGTCGAGACGGTTGCCAAAAGCAACCACGACCAAAGAGTGAGGCGAGCTGTGTTGCCGGCCATCATGGAGAGGGATTCGCCTGAAAGATGGAAGCGACGTCTTCGGTGAAGCGGGATGCCTGAGCACAAGTTGCTACCGCCTTGCTCCACATGGTCGTCATGATGGGGGCAAAGCGCTGGTAGTCACGCTGGGTCTTTCGCACGCGCTGATGTAGGGGGAGTTGTGCGAGGTCCGTAGCGATATCGAGATTGCACTCAATTCCCGGAATCAGGGGGTGCGCAGAGTCCAGAATGCTGGTCGCCAGCCAGGCCTCGGTTGATTTCGACGGAATGCAGAATACCGTCCTGGGTCCAGATGCGTTGATGTTGAGCCAATGAAGGACACGCTGGCGCAGCGCATCGACAGAGTTTGAGGCCGGCGGGCACGGTTGGCTGCAGGGGAGTGTGAGAATTCCTGCTGCGGAGGCCGCGAGAGCGGGTCCGCCGTCGGAGTACTGCTTCTCGGCGACATCCGCATCGACATGGACGACAATCAGGTCGAACTGAGGAAGCGTCGGGTCATCCTCGAGTGTTGTGTACCCTCGAGCAGCAAAATCCCGGCACCACCTGAACACACCACACCAGCCGCCGCCAAATTGTGGGCGTGTTGATTCAGGCTGAATCTGGGCGATAGTGAAGGGTCTTGGCAGGATTGCTTTGAGGGCTGCCTCGATGAGTACTCTGTCCGTAGGCCCCTCAGCAACAAGCGCCACTCGAATGCTAGACATTCGGAACGGCTCCGAGGTTTCCCATCATCCACAGACGTGACAGTGGATAGGTCGAATTCAGCGCCTTGAGTTCCGTCGACAGTTCAACCCGACGGACTTCCGTGTGGCCATCGCTGTTCCTCTCGACCGCGAAGAGGCGGACGAGGTCATCCGAGAGGTCGAGGCCGTCTAGAACCGCCGGGTTGTGGGCTGTGAAGAGGAGTTGGCGGTCACTGTCGATGCGCTGGAGCCAACTGTTGAGGCACCCAACCAGACTCGAGATCAGTCGAGGGTTCAGGGCCTGGTCAAGGTTGTCGACAGCAACGATGCGAGCAGAGTTGACAGACAGACAGAGCACCGCTGCGAAGAGAACGTACAATGCGCCTTCGCTGGCGTCGTACGCCGTGAGGGAGTTTCTGCTGGCCTTCATGAAGCGGTCGGTGAACTTGAGAACTTGCTTGCCTCTCGAGACCGAGGGGGAGAGAAGCGAGGATGAGGCGTCAGTTGCGCTGATCTCGCTCACCCAGTCGATGAGGGAGAGCATTTGTTCAATCGCTTCGTCACCATGGAGAGCGCTCTGGAGCGCCTGAAACGCCTCTGGGAGGCCCCCTCCCGAGAGTCCGATAGGCGGCCTCATTTGAAGGTCTGGCGTGGTGCCACGAAGCGCCGGCGTATTTGGACAATAGATGGCGTAGTTCTGCAGACTGTGGAGAAGCATCGAGGCAGCGCTATCGGGAGCGAGCTCAACGAGTTTCAGTGCGGCGAGTCCTGCTGTCTTCTGAAACGCTGCCGTATCCGTTCGCACGCCGCGCGAAACGACTTCCCCAGTAGCATCAGCGAGAAATTCTGTCTTGTATGACCATGCAGGCTCAGGCTTCTCAAGCGGATTCAGAAGGGAGACCCGATAGCAGGCGCCGTCGACTCGAGTGGCTTCCAGTGTGATGTGTGGTGGAATCTGCCCCGCCGAGAAGGAGGTCTTGTAGAGGCGTGGCAGGCCAGCGCGAACCCCACGGCGAACGATTGACTCGTCATCGACGCGGCCATTCGCTGCTGCCCCTAGGATGCCAATCGCCTCCAGGATGTTGCTTTTTCCGACACCGTTCGCACCAATAAAGCAATTGAGACGCCCGAGCTCGACTGTTTGATCAACAATCGATTTGAATCCCTGAATGTGAAGTTTTGAGATCATTTGTCCTCAATGGAGATCGGTCGAATGGTTGCGTTGTTCAGGGCATTCCCATCGTCTGGCGCGACAGCCGCTCGATGGGCGCTTTCAGAATCTCGGTGATGAGCGCGGGTGCGACGACGCCGGGCGCGAGCTCGAGTCGATGCGCGAACAACACCGGCGCCAGCGTCTCGAGGTCTTCGCTCGACACGAAGTCACGGCCGCGCAGCACGGCGAGCGTCTGCAGCGCGGGAATCGCCTGCACGAGACACCGCGTCGAGATGCCCTGCCGCACGCGTTTGTCGGCGCGAAGCAGGCGCGCCACGTCGACGAGGCACTCCTGCACGCGCGCGTCGACCGCCACCGTCTCACGCACCAGCTTGCGGCACGCGACGACGTCTCCACGCAGCACCTTCGGCAAATCTCTCGAGACGCGCGGCGTGCCCCACGCGCGCAGCACCTCGAGCTCTGACGCGCGGTCGATGTGCTTCATCGACAGCTTGAAGAGGAACCGGTCGAGCTGCGCCATCGGCAGTGGATACGTGCCGACCGCGTCGAGCGGGTTCTGTGTCGCGAGCACGAAGAAGAGCTCGTCGAGCCGGTGCGTCGTGTTGTCGACGGTGACCTGCTTCTCGGCCATCGCCTCGAGCAGCGCCGACTGCACCTTGGGCGACGTGCGGTTGATTTCGTCGACGAGCACGACGTACGCGAACAGCGGGCCGCGGCGGAACGTGAAGTTGTTCGTCGCGGTGTCGAAGATCATCACGCCCGTCACGTCGCTCGGCAGCAGGTCGGGCGTGAACTGCACGCGGCGGAAGTCGGCGATGTCGTCGTGGTGCAGGTCGTCGATGATGGAGTGCCCCAGCGACTTGGCGAGCGTCGTCTTGCCCGAGCCCGGGTAGTCCTCGAGCAGCACGTGGCCGTCGGCGAAGAGCGCCACCAGCACCAGCTCGATGATGTCGTCGCGGCCCATCACCTGCTCGCGCATGCGGTCTCGCAGCCGGCCTGCCACCGAGCGCACGTCGTCGAGCGACGCGATGCCCTTCGGCGCAGCAGGAATGACGGGCGCAGCCACGGCGACGGCGGGCACAAGGGTCGGGTCGGTCTCGAGGGTCATGGGGTCTCCAGAGGCGTCATCGGGTGAACCACCAGCCGATGGGGTTGAGCAGCCCGCGAACGCGAAGCGTCCACGGCGTGTTGGCGCGCAGCTCTTTCAGCGTCGCGCGGGCGAGGGTGGCGAACTGCGACTGCGTCGTTGGGTCGTTGCCCTTCAAAGCCAATCGCAGGTGCGCGGTGGTGAGCGCGGCGAATGACGGAGCTTGCTTCGCGAGGCGCTCGGCGTGTCGTTCGCGGCTCTCACCGAAGTGTCGCATCGCGCCGACGTCAGAGAGCCAGTCGAGCACGCCGCGATAGACCTTCACGTGCGAGCCGCCCTGCAGCCGACGCAGCACCTTGATGAGGTACGCGAGCGCAACGACAGCGAGCAGCGCGCCCAACCCGATACGCGCCCAGGGCAGGTTGAACGCGCGCGCGACGGGTTGGCTCACCGGGTCCTTGCGCGCGAGCTCGCCGAAGACGACCTCGAGCTCCTGCTCCATCGGCGGCCGCACCGGCTCGTCGCTCGCTTCAGGGCTGATGTCGAAGGTCACCCAGCCAACACCGTCGAGGTAGATTTCAGGCCAGGCGTGCGCGTCCTGCCCGAAGATGAGCACCGCCGAGCCCGCGCCACGTCGCTGCGTCTGCACGCCGTACCCGAGGGCCACGCGCGCCGGAATGCCCTGGCTGCGCAGCAGAAACGTCGCCGCGTGCGCGAAGTGAACGCAGTAGCCCTTCATCTCGCCGAAGAGGAAGTTGGCCGTCGGCGTGTCTCCGACGAGCTGCTTCTGCTTGAGGCTGTAGAACCCCTTCTTCTCCAGGTACTGCTTGATGGCGAAGGCCTTCATCACGTCGTCGCCGACGAAGCGCGGGTCGATGTCGCGCACGATGGAGTCCGACAGCTCGAGGTAGCGCGGGTCTCTCGGCATCGCGGTGTAGTGCGCGCGCTCGGCGTCGCTCCATGACTCGGGCGCGGCCACTCTGCCGAAGAGCCGGTCGAGCGGCCGCACCAGCAGTGATGACTTCACGTCGTAGACGGCCACGAAGCGGCGCGGGTCGGGGTTCTCGAGCATCTGCATCTGGCTGGGATGACCGAGACCCGGCAGCTGCGCGTGGTCGACGAGCAGGAACATCGAGGTGTCGAAGGTCTCGTGCAGCCCCGGCGCCTGCGGTGAGTCGACCTTCACGGGCCCGGCGGAAGGGAACACGCGCGGCACGTCGTGGTCGAAGTCGCCCGAGTCGTCCTGCTCGAGCTTGTCGCCGACCAGTCGCGAACGCACCGCCTGGCGGAAATACAACACCGGCGTCTCTGGCAATTCGTCCTGCAGCAGCACGATGGCGACCGGGTCGGGAGGCTTGTTGCTCTGGCCTCCGCCATTTCCGTCACCTTTGCCATCGCCCTTGCCGTCTTTGTCGTCAGGCTTGCCATCGCCGTCTTTGTCTTCGTCGTTCTTGGTGAGGCCGAGGTCGTTGTCGTCGACCTTCTTCGCCGGGCGGTCGGGCGCCAGTTGCATCGCCAGCACGCCGAAGAGCAGAAGCAGGGCCAGCGCCAGCACCGCGCGCGCACCCTTTCGAACGCGCAGCAGCAACAGCGCCGCGAGCACCACCACGACGACGCCGAGGCTCGCGAGCAACGTCTGCGGGTCGACGCCGTTCATCCACGCGAAGTCCGAGATGAAGCGCGGCTGGTGAATGCGCTCGTGCCGGTGGGCCGCGAAGGCATGCGCGACGGCCGCGACGACGACGCCAAACTCGAGCACCGAGAAGCCGTGCAGCCGCGCCGCCAACAGCCGCACTGCGAACGCGACGCCGAGACAGACGAGCCCGAGCGAGAGCCCGTCGGCCAGCGTCAACGTGAACCCGGGTGAAAACGGCAGCGAAACGGCCAGCAGCAGCCGCGGCACCACGAGGCCCGCGACGACGACGCCAGCGGCGGTGATGAGCGCGTTCGACAGCTTGAGCTGCGCGCCGAGGCGGAAGGTGAGCCACGACGCCCACGTGATGCCGGCCAGCCCCGCCACGAGCCCGAGCGGCGTCGCGATGGGCACGAGGAAGAAGGCGAGCCCCGCCAACAGAATCAGCGTCTGCAACACCGCGAGGGCGCGGCTCTGTCGGGCTGGCATCGTCATCACACCAACTGCCCCGTGGGACGGTGGACGATGCGCACGGGAAAGCCATCGGCCTCGAGCGCGGCCTTCAACGCAACCAGCCCCGTGGCGAGCGTCGCTTCGGTGCTCTGCTGCAACAGCCACTTCGGCACGTTCTTCGGCGGCGGCGCGGCGTCGGAGCCATCGATGCCGATGACGACAGTGGCAGGAACGGAGAGGCGGCGGCTCATGGCGACGAGGCGCTCTCTCCACGGGCCATCGACTGGCGGCGCAAACACGACACACGCGCCCAACCGATGCGGCTCGACCTGATTCGCGAGGCCGTCGAGCCCCGCGGCGCCGTCACTGCGAGAACGAATGGAGTCGATGATCTGCTCCACGGCTTCGGGCACGCGCGTCGTTGGCTTCAGCGCTCCATCGGCAGCGAACACGAAGTCGGGCCCGAGCAGGCCCTGCTCGAGGAACACACGCGCGACGCCGGCGCTCGGCTCGTCGGCCTGGCCCGCGATGAGGAAGGCCACGTTGAGCGGCTGCGGAGCGACGGCACGCTCGGGCATGCGCACCAGCAACCGTCGCGTGCGCGCGAACGTTCGCCACAACACGTGCCGCATCGAGTCGCCGTGCGCATACGAGCGCATCTCGACGAGGTCACCTTCCGCGCGCCCCGACGGGTGCGACCACGCGTCACCGCTCGAGCGAGACGCCGCGAGCGACGCGTTCACCGGAGCCGCCACCGGCGTCACCCGCAGCGCCACCGCCCACTCCACCTCGAACGAGAGCGACGACAGGCCAAACACGTCTTCAATGGTGAAGCGGCGCACGAGCCGGTCGTGGCGGCCACGCTCGAGCGCTCCAATCTTCTCGCCCAGCTTTCCTTCGGTGCGCACCAGCGAAACCGAAAAGCCCGTAGGCGAGGCCCACTCGAGCTGCACGTCGAGCAAGCCGAGCGCGCGCACGTTGGGCACGCGGAACGAGGTCGTCAGCTCACCACCCGATTGCAGCTCGGGAGGCACGCCGGCCTCCTGCGACTTCACCGCGCGACGCACGTACAGCGTCGTCACCATCACGAGCAGCAGGCACGCAGCGACGAGCGCGAGCGCCACCAGCGCGACCGGCCGCAGCAGATGGTCGACCTCGGTCTCGCTCACGCGCAATGCGAGCCCCGCCGCGCCGATGAGCACCAGGCCGCCGAGACGAAGGGGCATCAGCCGCCGCAGTCGTGCCCACAACCGGCTCAACCTCGCGCGCATCGGCGTGGACTGTTTGCCGCGCCGAGACCCAAATCAAGTGTCACGTCGGCGCGCGGCTCGGTCGTTCGTCGAGGGGCCCACGTGGGTGGAACGTCGCTCGACGACGCGCGGTGCTTCATGCAGGAAGCCACTCATGAGCACGCCGGCTCCTTCGCTCAAGCGCTACGTCTGGTTGTCCATCGCGGCGGCGGTCTCGACCATCGGGCTGAAGACGACGGCGTGGTGGCTGACGGGCTCGGTCGGGTTGCTCTCTGACGCGCTCGAGTCGCTGGTGAACCTCGCCGGCGCGCTGATGGCGTTGTGGATGATGTGGCTCGCCGAGCAGCCCGCCGACGAAGACCACGCGTACGGCCACGGCAAGGCCGAGTATTTCTCGAGCGCGTTCGAGGGCTTTCTCATCTTCCTCGCCGCCGTCAGCATCGCGGTCTCGGCGGTGAATCGGTTGATGAACCCGAAGCCGCTCGAGGCCATCGGCATCGGGCTCGGGGTCTCGGTCATCGCGTCCATCATCAACTTCGCCACGGCACGTGTGCTGCTGAGCGTCGGCAAGAAGCACCACTCCGTCATTCTCGAGGCCGACGCGCACCACCTGATGACCGACGTGTGGACCTCGGCCGGCGTCATCATCGGCGTCGGACTCGTCTCGTTCTCGGGCTGGCTGTGGCTCGACCCCGTCATCGCCATCGTCGTCGCCATCAACATCGTGTGGACCGGCTTTCAGCTCATGCGCCGCTCGGCCTCGGGGTTGATGGACAGCTCGGCCGCGCCCGAGGTGCTCGCGAAGCTCGAGGCGCTGCTGGCGACGTACAAGGCGCAGGGGCTCGACTTTCATGCGCTGCGCACGCGGCAGGCCGGAGCGCGTGTCTTCGTCACGGTACACGTGCTCGTCCCCGGAGAGTGGACCGTGCAGAAGGGCCACGACATGGCCGAGCGCATCGAGGTCGAGATGCTCGCGCTGCTGCACAACGGCCACGTGACGACGCACCTCGAGCCGCTGGAGGACCCGGTGTCGATGCTCGATGCGGGGCTCGACCGGCCTGCTGCGCCTCCGCCGTCGTTGGATTGAGACATGACGGCTCAGCGCAGACCGCTCACCTATTCCCAGTACCTCGAGCTCGAGGCTGCCGAGCCGAACACCCGGCACGAGTTCCTGCGTGGCGAGGTCTGGGCCATGGCAGGCGGTACGCCAGAGCATGCGTTGTTTGCCGCCAATTTCATCAGCCTCGTCCGTGAGGCGCTCCGCGGCAGACCGTGCGCTCCTTATGGCTCAGACCTTCGCGTTCGGGTCGAAGCGACCGACCGAACGACCTACCCCGACTGCATCGTCGTCTGCGGGCCGCGCGAAGTGTCAGCAGACGACCAGAACGCCATCGTCAACCCCACCGTCATTCTCGAGGTCACCTCCGACGGAACCGAAGCCGACGATCGCGGCGAGAAGTTCGCGCACTATCGCCACCTGCCTTCGCTTCGCGAATACGTCATCGTCAGTCATCGCCAGCAGCGGGTCGAGGTCTACCGGCGCGAGACGGCTTCCTGGAGTCTGCGCGAGTACCTGCCCGGCACCGACGTCGAGCTGAGCAGCCTCGAGGTCAAGCTGCCCGTCGTCGGTATCTATGACGACCCGAACCGGGCGTGAGCGTCACTGCCTCTTCGTCTCGACGTCACCGAGCGGGATGTTGAGGGCACCCGCAGTTCCGCGCTGAAGCGAGCCAGCCAACGCATCCGCTTGGGCGGACAACTGACCGCAGCCCTGCTCGCCATCGAGAGTGAGCACTCCATCGCAACGAGTATGAGCTTCATGCGGTCTTGTCCGCCATGACGGACAGCGCAACGCCTATTTGACATTGCTTGGTGTGGCTCGGTATCTGTTGCGACGGATGTTCATCCGTCGATACGGAATCGGCGGTCAACCAAGGAAAGCTCCATGAGCCAGCAGCCCACCTGGAAGCCCGAGACACTCGCCCTGCACGCTGGGTATTCGCCCGACCCGGTCACCGGTTCGAGAGCGGTGCCGCTGTACCAGACGACGTCGTACGCCTTCAAAAACGCCGAGCACGCGTCGAACCTCTTCGCGCTGAAGGAGTTCGGCAACATCTACACGCGCATCATGAACCCGACGACCGACGTCTTCGAGAAGCGCATCGCCGCGCTCGAAGGTGGCGTCGCGGCGCTCGGCGTCGCATCGGGGCAGGCTGCCGAGACGCTCGCGCTGCTGACGATTCTGAAGAACGGAGACGAGCTCGTCGCGTCGTCGAGCCTCTACGGCGGCACGTACAACCTCTTCAAGGTCACCTTTCAGCGCTTCGGCATCAAGACGAAGTTCGTCGACATTCACGACCACGAGGCGGTGCGCGCGGCCATCGGGCCGAAGACGAAGGCGCTGTTCCTCGAGACGCTCGGCAACCCGCGGCTCGACGTGCCCGACCTCGCCGCGCTCTCGGCCATCACGAAGTCGAAGGGCATTCCGCTCGTGGTCGACAACACGGCCGCGACGCCGGTGCTGCTCAAGCCCATTCAGCACGGCGCCAACATCGTCATTCAGTCGGCGACGAAGTTCATCGGCGGCCATGGCCAGGCCATCGGCGGCGTCATCATCGACGCGGGCACCTTCGACTGGGCCAACGGCAACTTCCCCGAGTTCACCTCGCCGAACCCCGGCTACAACGGCCTCGAGCTGTCGAAGGCGTTCGGCAACCTCGCGTTCATCATCAAGGCGCGCGTCGAGCTGCTGCGTGACGTCGGCGCCGCGCTCGCTCCGTTCAACGCGCACGCGTTCATCACCGGTCTCGAGACGATTCACCTGCGCGTGAAGAAGCACAGCGAGAACGCGCTCGCGGTGGCGAAGTGGCTGCAGAAGGACAGCCGCGTCGGCTGGGTGCGCTACCCGGGCCTCGAGTCAGACCCGTCGTACGCGGCCGCGAAGAAGACCTTCTCGGGCGACGGCTTCGGCGCGCTCGTCACCTTCGGGCCGAAGGGCGGCTTCGAAGCGGGCAAGACGCTCATCAACCAGGTGAAGCTCTGGTCGCTGCTCGCGAACATCGGCGACTCGCGCTCGCTCATCATTCACCCCGCCTCGACGACGCACTCGCAGCTGTCTCCCGAGAAACAGGCGACGACCGGCGTGACGCCCGACCTCGTGCGCCTCTCAGTGGGCCTCGAGCACCCTGACGACATCATCACCGACCTCGACCAGGCCCTGGGCCGCTGAGGCGTCGATGAGCTCGCCCCGGCTCTTCGACTTGCGTCTGCCCGACCTGCTGCTCGAGCACGGTGGGGTCGTGCGTTCGCATCACGCGCGTGGGTGGTGGTGGGGCCCCGAGTCAGACTTGCCGGTGCTCTCGGCGCGAACGCAGCTGCTCCATCGCGACGCCTCGACGGCGCCGTGCACCGTGTTTCGCCGTGAGTCCGTCATCGAGCCGAGGCCGGGTGGAGCGGCGCTCTCGTCGAACGTGCCGACGGTGCTGCTGGTGCACGCGCTCACCGGTGATGCTCGCGCTGGTGGAGAGCGTGGCTGGTGGGCGCCGCTCATCGGGCTCGGCAAACCGCTCGACCAAACACGAATGCGGTTGCTCTGCTTCAACAACCTCGGCTCGAACTACGGCTCCTCGGGTCCACTCGACGAGGGTTGGCCCGCTGACGCATCGCTCACCACGCTCGACCAGGCCCGTGCGCTGTGGCTCGCGCTCGACGCGCTGGGAGTGGAGACGTTGCATCTGGCAGCGGGAGGCTCGCTGGGTGGAATGATTCTGCTGGCGATGGCGGCGTTGCGTCCGCACGGCATCGAGCGGCTGCTCCCGCTCGCAGCGACCGCGTTCTCGACCGCGTGGCTCATCGGCTTCAATCACGTGCAGCGGCAGGCCATCGCGCTCGACCCGAAGCGGGGGCTCGAGGTGGCGCGGCAGCTCGCCATGCTCACCTATCGCGCAGAGCCGGGGCTCGAAGTGGCGCAGGCGCGTACCCTGCCTCCGAAGCCGGGAGCGCGTGGGGCCTACCGTGTCGAGGGCTACCTCGAGCACCTGGGTGAATCGTTGAGCGCGCGCTTCGAGCCGACGCCCTACCTCACGCTGCTCGACGCGATGGACTCGCACGACCTCGTTCACCAGGCGCCGAGGCTGTCGACGCTGCGCCAGCGAAAGGCGCTCGTCGTCGACATCGACACCGACGTTCTCTACACGCCCGCGCAGGTCTCGGCGCTCGCGACCTTGCTCGCAGAAGCGGGCAACACCGTCGAGCGCGCGACCCTGAAGAGCCTGCACGGCCACGACGCGTTCCTCATCGAGTGGGAGCAGCTGGCTCCGCTGGTGACGCGCGCGCTCTCTCTTTGAAGGAAGGAACCCCGCGTGTCCTGGCAGGTCTACAAGTTCGGAGGCAGCTCGCTCGGTACGCCCGGCCGGTTGCCGTTGGTGCTCGACCTCATCGCCACCGCCGCGAAAGAGCCGTTGCGGCTCGCGGTCGTCGTCTCGGCGCTGGGTGACTCGACCGATTGGTTGATCAGCTCCACGCGTCGCGCGGCCGCGGGAGACCAGAGCGGGGCCGAGGCCGACCTCACGCGCACGCACTTCCTCGCGGTGTCGACGGCGAAGCAGGTGCTCGACGGGGCTGCGCTCGCGGCGTTCGAAGACGACGTCGCGCGACTGCTGAATCCGATACGACGGCTCGTCGAGGGCATCGGGCTGGTCCGCGAGGTGACGCCACGTTCGCTCGACGAGGTGATGTCGGTAGGCGAACGAATCAGCATCGCGCTGGTGGCTCGGGCGTTGACGGTGCGGGGCCTGGCGGCGACGGCGGTCGACGCGCGCGACTTCGTGGTGACGGACGACACGCCCCAGAACGCGACCGTCGACGTCGCCAGCACGGGAGCCGCGCTCCGTTCCGCTGCGGCGAACTGGGGCGGCCTGCCCATCATCACCGGTTTCCTTGGACGCTCGAAGACAGGCCACACCACCACGCTGGGCCGCAACGGCTCCGACTACACCGCCTCACTCGTCGCCCAGGCGCTCGGCGCGAAGCACGTCACCGTGTGGACCGATGTGCCCGGCGTCTTCACCGCCGACCCCGCGCTCGTGAGCGACACGTACCCCGTCACGAAGCTCACCTGGTTCGAGGCGCTCGAGCTCGCCCACTTCGGCACGCGCATGTTCCACGCGCGCACGGTGGTGCCCCTGCTCGAGAGCGGCGCGACGCTCACCATTCGCAGCACCACCGAGCCAACGAGAGATGGAACGCGCATCGACGCGCATGGCCACGTCGACGATGGCCAGCCGACCTGCGTCACCAGCCTCGAGCACCTCGCGCTGTTGAACGTCGAGTCGCGCCGCTCCACCTTGCCGGCGGGCTTCATCGCGCGCGCCCTCGCTGCCCTCGACGCGGCCAACGTGAAGGTGTGGATGACGAATCAGACGGGCCTCGGTGTCTCGGCGTGCTTCGTGGTGCCGACCGCCGATGAAGCGCGCGGCCGCACAGTGCTCTCGTCGCTCGCCGTCGCCGATGAAGTCGTCGTGGGCGCGCCACGCTCCGAGGTGACGCTGGTGACGCTGGTCGCCGAACGCATGGGCCAGCAGGCCAACGTCGCGGGCCGGTTCTTTCACGCGCTCGGCACCGTCGGCGTGAAGGTGCGCGCCATCGCGCAGGGAGCCAGTGAGCGCTCCATCTCGTGTGTCGTCGACGCGAAAGACACGGCGCTCGCGGTGCGCACGGTGCACGCGTCGTTCAACTTCGCCGAGACCGAGCTCGACGTGCTGCTGCTGGGGCACGGCACCGTGGGTGGGCGGTTGCTCGAGCAGATGGCCGCGCAGGCCGACGCGCTGCGGAAGGAGCACGGTATTCGGCTCAAGCTCGTCGGGCTCGCCGACAGCACGCGCAGTGTGTTCGACGCGCGCGGTCTCCCTCCTCGCGAAGCCATCTCCCGCCTTCAGTCGACTGGCGCGAGGCCCGAGGCGTTGCTCCAGCAGCTCTCGCAGTTGAGCCTGCCCGTCGTCGTCGACTGCACCGCTGTAGAGGGAAACGAGCGGCTCTACGCGAAGGCGTTCTCGCTCGGTGCGCACGTGGTGGCGGCGAACAAGAAGCCGCTGGTGGCGCCGTGGACCGAACGGCAGGCGCTGCACGAAGAGGCGAGACGGTTCAGCCGCGCGCATCTCTACGAGACGACCTGTGGCGCCTCGCTGCCCGTCATCGAGACGCTCAAGAACCTCGTGCGCACCGGAGACGTCGTGCACCGCATCGAGGGTTCGTTGTCGGGAACGCTCTCGTACCTCGCCGACGCCGTGATGCAGGGGGTGCCGTTGTCGCGGGCCGTCGCGAAGGCGCGCGAGAAGGGCCTCACCGAGCCGCACCCGCGCGACGACCTCTCTGGGCTCGACGTCGCGCGCAAGGGCGTGATTCTGGCGCGTGAGCTCGGCGCCGCCGTCGAGGTCGCCGACGTCGCGGTGGAGCCCTTCATTCCCGCCGAGTGGCTGCGTGAAGCCGACGCCGACGTCTTCGTGCGAAAGCTCGAAGGGCTCGACCGCTCCTTCGCCGAGCAGGTCGAGCGCTATCGCCGCGAAGGCCTGACGCTGCGCTACCTCGCGCAGGTGGTGCGAACGGAGCAGGGCGTGCGCGTGAAGGTGGGGCCGGTGGCGGTCGACGCGAAACACCCGGCGACGAGCTTGCGTGGTGAAGAGGCCATGGTGGCGTTCTCGACGCAGCGCTATCGCGAATACCCGCTCATCGTGCGTGGCGCGGGCGCGGGTGGCGACGTGACCGCGGCAGGCGTGCTCGCCGACATCTTGCGGCTCGCTCAGAACGTGCGCGGAAGGCCGTGAAGACGACATCGTCACCGTGGCGATGACACCGGCGAAGGCTAACGTGCCCCCGTGGCTCGAAAGCGCTTGAAGCTGGTGCAGCTCCCCGTTCCTCCACCAGCGGCCTTCGCGGCGACGGGCAACGTTCCCCTGGCAGCTGGCTGTCTCGGCGTCGCGGCCAACGTGCATGGCTTCTCGAGTCACGTTGCGGTCGAGGTCGTCGCGCCGGCACTCACCGACAGCCTCGGAGACACCGAGCTCGCCGACCGCATCGCCGCCGACGAGCCCGACGTGCTGGGGCTCTCGCTGTACCTGTGGAACGTCGAACGAAGCCTGCACCTCGCGCGTGAGGTGAAGCGCCGCTCTCCGCACACGCTGGTGATGGTGGGTGGCCCCGAGGTGAGCGCCGACAACACATGGTTGCTCGCGCAGAGCGGGTACGACGTCGCGGTCGCGGGTGAAGGTGAAGAGACGCTCGCTGAAATTCTGGAGCACACGCTCGAGGGACGAGACCTCGCAGGGCTCGCGGGCGTCTCGGTGCGCACGCCGACGGGGCTGACGCCGTTCGGGCCGAAGCGCTCAGCGAAGTTCGCGCTCGCGCAATATCCATCGCCCTACCTCGAAGGGCTGGTGCCGGTGGAGCCGCAGCGCTCGGTCTACGTGGAAGGCGCGCGTGGCTGCCGCTCGAAGTGCACGTTCTGTTTCTACCCGAAGGCCGAGAGCGGCTTGCGGCTGCTCGACCCGTCACGCGTGGAGGCGCTGGTGTCGCAGCTGCGGGAGCGAGGCGCGAAGGAGCTCTCGTTTCTCGACCCGACCTTCAACCACCGCCCTGACTTCGAGCCCGTGCTCGATGCGCTCATTCGCGCGAACCCGAAGCGTGAGCTCTCGTTCTTCGCCGAGGTGCGGCCCGAGGGCCTGAGCGCGAAGCACGCAGCGATGCTGGCGCAGGCGGGCTTCACGAAGCTCGAGATTGGGCTGCAGTCGGTCAGCGCGAAGACGCTCAAGCGCGTTCAGCGTGGCGGCAACCCGGCGATGGTGGCGGCGGCCGCGAAGTTGATGCGCAGCGAAGGCATCGACCTGCTGCTCGACCTCATCGTGGGCCTGCCGGGAGACACCGCCGACGACGTCGCGCGCGGCGTCGACTACCTGGAGAAACACCAGCTCGGCGAGTTCGCGCAGGTGTTCGCCCTGTTCGTGCTGCCCGGCACGGCCATGCGCGACACCGCCATCGCCGACGGCCTCGTCTTCGAGCCCGAGCCCCCGTACCGCATCATTCGCACCGCGACGATGGATGAGCAGGCCATCGCCGACGCGCTCGCCTCTGCCGAGGAGCGCCTGGGCCGTCGCCTCGATGAGCGCCCGCGCCCGCACCTGGTGGAGGCAGGAGACGCGAAAGACGTCTTTCACCTCGACCTCGACCAGGAGCGCGTCGCTCCCGCACGCCCAGGCGCGCAGCACGTGGCGCTGTGGCTCGAGGCCGACGACCTGTTCTCGAAGCGCGACGCGGTGCTCGCCGCCATCGGCGCGCGGCAGGCGGTCGACCCGTACGCGACGCTCGACGTGGTGCTGGTTCCGAATCAGCCGTTCCCGCTCGACCTGCTCGACCTCGTCGCCGCGAAGCTCGACTCGGGCACGCCCAGCTACACGACACGCGCGCTCAAGCATCGAAGCGGTGACGACGTGCATCGGCTGACGGTGTCGCTGAAGGCGACGACGTCGATGCCGCCCGACTGGCTCGCTGCGGTGATGGAGCAGGTGCAGGTGTTTCGCGACCAGCCGCCGTCACGCGCGCTCGCGGAGGCCGAGGGGCTGGGTGACACGCTCCCGTCGGCGCGCATCGTCGGAGACGTCGACGCCGCCATGCTCGCGAAGCTCGAGGCCAGCGTCGACCCCGAGGCCGTCGTCTTCGCGAACCGTGAGCTCGAGACCGACTGGCAACGCCGCGTCCTTGGCTACGGCGACGCCGGCAACTGAGGGTAACCTCGCGCCGTGCTCCGCATTCTGTGCGTCCTGATGCTGCTCAGTGGCTGTGCCACCGCGTACGACCGGGTGACGAAGGTGAAGACCCTCGAGGAGGCGAAGGCCGCCCTCCAGGGCTCGGCGCCCACCGTCATCAACCAGCACCCGCCCAACGCAGAGGCCTGGTACTTCGGCTGGCAGCACTGCGTCCTGTTCATCGACGGCGTTCAGCGCTGGTCGAAGTCCGTCGAGCAGACCGGCGTGAAGGCGTCCGAGGCGGCCACGGTCGATTGTTCACTCGAGGCCTTTCGCATCGACGAAGCCGAGGGTCAGCCGAACCCGGTGCTCGGTGAGCTGAATGGCGCCACGACGCTCGACGAGGCCCGCGCCCAGGCGAGAACGCCGACCTCCGTCGAGAAGCCGATGGCCGACGTCGAGCGCTGGTTCTTCGGTGAGAGCCGCTGCGCGTTGTTCGTGAAGGGCAAGCTGACGTCGACTCACATCGACCGCAACGGGCTGCGCGCCACCTGCGCCGTGGAGTGAACGAGCCTGAACGCGGCGCCGACGGTTGCGTGGCACCACGAGTGCTCTCTCCACCCGTATGCACCCGAACTTCCGCTCTTGTCAGACGAGAAACCGCCTCATCCCGCAGTCGTTCACCGCTTCGCCGGGCCGCACTGTCAACGTCAACGCGCCGCGGTGGACTTCGCGGGCGCGTCGCATGCGCACCGCAGTTCACACCAGCTTGCTGTTGATCAGCTTCGCCTGCGCGCCCGCTCCGACGAGCACACCCGAGCCGACGGCGACGCTTCAGCGCGAGAGCCGGGTCGAGGCTTCGACGTTCACCGACAAGGTGACGGCCGGCTACCAGGCGTGGTTCGCGTGCCCGACCGACGGCGTCGGCCACTGGACGCACTGGGCCGGCCAGACTCCGGCGCCGGGCCGCGTGACGTTCGAGCTCTACCCCGACGTGCGCGAGTACGACCAAAGCGCGCTCTGCGACACCAACCTCGGCCCGCTCGGCAACGGCCAGCGCTCGCGTCTGTACAACGCCTCGTCAGAGAGCGTCATCGACACGCACTTCCGGTGGATGGAGGAGTACGGCATCGACGGGGTTGGGCTGCAGCGCTTCGTCGTCGGGCTGTACGGCGACAAGCGGCACGGCAACCTCATCACCAGTCGCGTGCGCGCCGCGGCCGAGCGTCACGGGCGCATCTTCTACGTGATGTACGACATCTCGGGAGCCCACGAGGGCGACTGGGTGCAGACCATCGAGCGTGACTGGGAAGAGACGATGCTGCGCGAGCTGCACGTCACCGACTCGGCGCAGTACGCGCATCAAGACGGCAGGGCTGTCGTGAACGTGTGGGGCCTGGGCGTGGGAGACCGGCCCGGCACCGCGCAGCAGACGCTCGAGCTGATTCGCTGGTTCAAGGCGCGCAACGTCTACGTCGTCGGTGGCGTGCCGTACTGGTGGCGTCAGGCGGGCGGCGGGAAGCCAGGCTTCGAGGCCGCGTACGCCGAGCTCGACATGGTGCAGCCGTGGGCCGTCGGTACCTTCGGCACCGAGGGCGACGCCGATGCGCACTTCGCCGACCTCGTCGCGAACGACCTCTCGCTCACGCGGTCGCGCGGGCAGGCGTACCAGCGCGTGTTGTGGTCGGGCTTCGCGTGGTCGAACTGGAATGGCGGCGCACGCAACGCGATTCCGCGCAGGGCAGGGCGCTTCTTCTGGAGACAGGCGTACCTGACCGCGCGTGCACGAACGGGCGCGTACATCGCCATGTTCGACGAGTACGACGAGGGCACCGCCATCGCGAAGGCGGCGGAGGACTCCAGCCAGACTCCGCGCGACCAGTACTTCCTCTCGCTCGACGCAGATGGAGAGCGCGTGTCGTCTGACTTCTACTTGCGCCTCGCGGGCGCGGCGACGCAGATGATCAACGGCAGCAGGAGCGTCACCGAGCGCGTGCCCGTGCCGACCAACCCGACCCCGACGCCGACTCCCACGCCGACACCTGGGGCCGTTCCGTCAGACGCGGTGCGATTCGAGGCGAACGCCACGCTCGCGCGCGACGCACGCCTGACGACCCGCGATGGGCGCTTCACGCTCGTCTACCAGGGCGATGGAAATCTCGTGCTCTACGCCTCGGGCGCGGCGCTGTGGGCGAGCAACACCTCGGGGACGAGCGCGGGCCGCGTGACCATGCAGGGCGACGGCAACCTCGTCATCACCGACGCGAGCGGCCGGCCAGTGTGGGCGACGAACACGAGCGGCAACGCCGGCGCCTTCCTCGCGCTCCTCGCCGACGGTGGCCTCGCCGTCTATCGGCGCGACGGTCAGGCGATGCTGTGGAGCCGGGCTGCAGCGACGCCCACGCCTTCACCCACGACGCCAGCGCGGCTCGAGGCGAACCAGCAGCTCGTGCCCGACGCGCGCCTCACCTCTCGTGATGGCCGCTTCGCGCTCGTCTACCAGGGCGACGGCAACCTCGTGCTCTACGGGCCGACGGGCGCGACGTGGGCGAGCCACACGCAGGGCATTCCCCAGCAGGCGGTGATGCAGGGTGATGGCAACCTCGTCGTCTACGCGCGTGATGGCCGGCCGGTGTGGTCGAGCGGCACGGTGGGCAAGCCGGGCGCGTTCCTCGAGCTCGGCGATGACGGAAGCCTCGTCGTACGCGACGCGAGCACCATTCATTGGAAGGCCGTGACGCGCTGAACGTGGCTATACGGTGGCGCCATGTTCGTGAACCTCGGAGGCGCGGCGAAACGCGAAGACCTCGTCGGGCTGCTGCTCGAGTGTCACGAGCGTATTCGTCGCTTCGGCCGGCTCGCCGTCGAGGTGGCGACGCGCGTCGACCTGCCGGCGCACGAAGTCGAAGACGTCTGCTTGCGCTGCGAGCGGTACTTCGTCGAGGCGCTGCCGAAGCACGTCGCCGATGAAGAGCTGAGCCTGCTCCCGCGGCTGCGTGGGCTCGGCGTGGATGAGGCGTTCGCGACGATGCACGCGCAACACGAGGCGCACGCTCCGCTGCTCGTCGAGCTGCTCGAGGCGCTTCGTCAGCTTCGGGCCAACCCCTCGGCGCCGGCCCGCGCTCGGCTCTCCGCGGTCGCGACCGGCGTCGTCGCGGACTTCGACGTGCACCTCGAGGCTGAAGAGCGGCTGCTGTTTCCACTCATTCCCACGACGCTCTCGGCCGAGCAGCAGCGCCTCGCCATCGACGAGCTGCGCGCGCGCCGTCAGCCAGGAGCCTGAGCCATGCAGCTGCTCGACGACCTGCGCGCGGAGCACGAGCTCATCGACCGGGTGCTGGGCTCGCTGCGTACGTGGGTGCTGACGCCCGCGCTCGAGCCGGCCGATGGCGCGCGGTTTCTGAGCTTCTTTCGCCGCTGGGCCGGCGACTTCCACCACGCGCGCGAAGAAGAGGTGCTGTTCGTCGCGCTCGCACGCGAGGCCGAGCTGCCGCTCGAGCGCGGGCCCATCGCAGCGCTCACCGCAGAGCATCACCGCCTCGCGGCCGTGTTGAACGAGCTCGAGCCGCTGCTGCTGCGTGGCGTCGCCGACGACCGAATGACCGCGCTGGCCGTCACCTACTCGCGCGCGCTGTGGCACCACATCGACGCCGAGAACTCGGTGCTGCTCCCCGAGAGTGAAGACCGCCTGCGCACGCACCACGTGAAGGAGCTGTCTTCACGGCCTCCGACCGCCGAAGAGCTGCAGGCCCACGCCGACGGGCTCGCGCTGAGTGCGCGGTACGCGGCATTTCACGACGCCGAGGTGATTCGTGGAGACGGCTGCATCATGTGCCCGTCGTACGGCGAGGGGTGTCGCGGCCTCGAGCGCGAGTGGTGGACGACGTCGGAGTGGGAAGAGCACGGCGACCGCTTCAGCGGTGACTGAGACGTTCGTTGACGACGTCGGCCCGAGGCTTGCCGCGTGTCGAACTCGAGTCAGCTCGACGAAGTCGGAGCCGGCGGCTTCGTGAACAACGGCACGCTCCAGGATCGCGCAGCGTCACGATGTCGTCGGCCACCAACCGGTGCCCGCGCACCACGAGGTCGAGGATGCCCGACATACGCGCCTGCGTTGACGACGTCGGAGCAGGTCGTGCGCGACCGCGGCGATTGCCACAACCACTTCAGCGGCGGCTGAGGTGCAACACGGCGACGAGCGCGAGCAGCAGCGCGCCACCACCAGTCGAGCAGGAACACGAGGTGGTCGGCATCACGCCTGGAGGGCACAGGAACGACGTCGGCACGCCGACCCGCGACACACAGTCCGAGAGAATGAGCCCCGCGTCGACGGCGTCGTCGAAACACGCCCTGTCACCCGCGCTGCAGCGAACACACTCGGGCGGCGCGTTGCACACGGTCTTCGGTCCGGGCACGTCGGCGAACGCCAGGCCTCCGATGAGCACCGCCACCAGCAGCGTCAGTCTCATGGCGTCACGTCGAACGTATTGCTCTCGACCTGATAGCCGTTGCTCGCCTCGGCCCGCAGCGCGTAGCCCGTCTGCGCGCGGTCGATGGTGAGCATGTCGAACCGAACGCCGCCGTCGGTGATGGCCTTCGCGCCGCCGTTCATCACCACGCCACCGGTGCTGCGCACGAGCCGCACCGACACCGTCACGTCGGAGTCCTTCACGAGGTTGCCCTTCGAGTCGGCCGCGGTGACGAAGACGGCGGGCGTGATGACCTGACCCACGCGGGTGGCGCCGGGCTGCGTGGAGAATGTCAGCGCCTGGATCGGGCCGGGCACGAACGTCACCTTCGGCTTCGCGTCGAGCGTCACGCCACCAGCGTTGACCGACACCGTCTTCTCCTCGGCGACCGACGAGCGCATCGTCACCACCACCACGCCGCTCTGATCAGAGCTGCCCGACAGCGACGCGATGTTGCCGGTGCCCGAGACCGCGACCTCGATGGCCTGCTTGCTCACCGGCTTCCCGTCTTTCGACAAGAGCGTCACCGTGGCCTGCACGTCTTCGTTGTCATCAGCGCGCGCCGTCTGCTTCGTGATGACGACGGTCGACTTCGTGGCGTCGACGGCCTCAGGCGTCGTCTGGCCTCCGCCACAAGCGAGAGACACGAAGAGAAGAGGAGTCAGGGCTCGGCGCATGTGGCGAGTCCTAGCATTGCTCCCATCGCAGCACTCGGCGCGTCGCTGACACATCGATTCTGGTAGCTGCCGCGCACGATGACGACGTGGGCGTATCGGCGACTGCAGGGCACCTGGCTGTTCCACGACTTGCCGCACGGCGCGCTCGAGCACCTGGCGAGCCACGCGAGAGAGGTGTCGCTGCGCGCGGGTGAGGTGCTGCTCCGAGAG
The DNA here is from genome assembly GCA_040275325.1 of Myxococcaceae bacterium. Classification (GTDB taxonomy): domain Bacteria; phylum Myxococcota; class Myxococcia; order Myxococcales; family Myxococcaceae; genus Xiheimicrobium. The sequence goes on from JBEOKA010000545.1 coordinate 37,281, forward strand.
GGCGACCGCGGAGACGCGCTGTACGTCGTCATCGATGGAGCCCTCGGCGTGACGCAGGCCTCTGCGGGTGGCGCCGTCGTGCTCGGTGAGGTGCGGCGTGGAGAGCACGTCGGTGAGCTCGCGCTGCTCGAGAACGCTCCACGCACGGCGACGGTGACGGCCACGACTGCGACGCGCGTGCTCGAGGTGACCCGCCAGGGCTTCGACGCCTGCGTGCGCGAGTTCCCTCTGGCGACGGCGACGCTGACGCGCCTGTCGGAGTACCGCCGCGCGTGGGCCGGCGTTCGCCGCGTTCGGCCCTCGACGCTCGAGGTCGTCGCGATGCTGGCGAAGGTGTTCCCCGAGGTGCCTTCGCAGCAGCTCGCCGCCTTCGCGGACGAGGTCGAGTGGGTGACGGTGCCGACGGGCGCGGTGCTGTTCCGACAGGGTGAAGCCGGCGACGCGCTGTACTTCGTCGTGCGCGGTGGGCTCGACGTGGTGGCGCAGCGTGACGACGGCCAGGACGTGCGCCTCGGCGACGTCGGAGCCGGTGAGCCAGTGGGCGAGATGGCGCTCTTGTCGAACGAGCCGCGCATGGCGACGGCGCGCGCGAACGCCGACTCCGAACTCATCAAGCTGTCGCGCTCTGGCTTCGAGGCGCTCGTCTCGGCGCACCCGGCGGCGATGGCGCTCTTCGCCCGCACCATGGCGACGCGCCTGTCGAAGGCCGCGCGGGGACGAGGCGCCATCTCTCAGCTGCGCTCGGCGCGCACCGTCTCGCTCGACGACTGCACCGCCGCGGTGACGATGGTCGACCCGGTGATGCTGAACCTGAGCATCACGCAGCTGTACCACCGCCTCGCCGTCGACCTCACGCTGCTGCTCGGCGCGCAGGACGCGAACTGGTTCTGCTTCGGCTGCCGGGCCTCGAAGACGGCGGGCGCGGCGATTCGGCTCGAAGAGGTGCCGCTGCGCGAGGTGCTGCAGCGCACGCCGGTGTGGCCGCTGCTGACGAAGGGGCTCGCGCTGTCACGGCGCACGTCGCTGGTCCGCGTCTTCGACGACACGCTGCAGACCGTGGGCGACCGCGTCGCGAAGGGCAATCGCTTCATCTTCGAAGAGATTGGGCCGGCCTTCGTGCAGTTCGTCTCGGCGTTCGCGAAGGCGCACGAGTACGACCGCGCGAAGTTGGAGTCGGTGCTGACGCACTTCAAGGCAGGCCCCAGTGACCGCGGCGGCCAGGACACGCTGAAGGGCGCGCTGACGGCGTATTACGAGGCCGCCTTCGAGCGGTCGGCGAAGCGGCGCGGCGAGCTCATTCTGCTGGGCAGCATGAAGGTGGGCCTCCACGAGCAGACGCGCGTCGACCCGATTCTCGATGAAGCGCTCGACGCACCGCTCGAGGTCTTCTTCGACCAGCTCGCGGGGCAGCTGCCGAGGCCGGTGCGTGGCGTGGCGATGAAGGCGCGGCCGATGGTGCAGCGGCAGGTGCGCGCGTTCCTCACGCGGCGGTTGATGCGCATGCGCCTGCCCGACGTGACGCTCGACCTCGGTGGCGACGTGCCGCCGTACAGCGAGCGGAGCCAATTTCCACCCGGCCTCGAGACGCTCGAGCACCCCGAGCTGCGCGCGCTGTACGAGTCGTTCACGGCTGGAGCTCCGAGCGCCGCGCGTGACTGGACGAGCCTGGCCGACCGCATGCGGTACATCTCGACGTTGTTCCGCACGCGGCAGAAGTCGCTGCAGCTGTTCGAGCCGCCGTACCTCGACGAGCAACGGGCCGACATCGCCGCGCGCCGGGTACCCGCGGGCAGGCTCTGACTGATGGGAGCGAGCTGCGTTTCTCCGTGACATCGCGCTGGGGTGGTCTTGGCTCCCCCTGGCCATGAACCTTCGCCTTGCGTCGCTCGCTCTGCTGGTCGCTGCGTCTTGTTCGCCTCCGCCGCCAGAGCGCTGTGGCCCGACGAACTGCTTCGGGTGTTGTGACAGCGCGGGAATGTGTCGAACTCCCGGCGCGACCGGGTGCGGCCTCGGTGGCGTCGCGTGCGTCTCATGCATGGGGAACGAGAGCTGTCAGGCCGGGCAATGCCAGCCGCAGATGAGTGGTGGCGGTGCTGGTGGTGGCGTTGCGAGCGCCGGCGGAACTGCGAGCGCGGGTGGAACAGCGAGCGCAGGTGGAACAGCGAGCGCAGGTGGAACAGCGAGCGCAG
>JBEOKA010000546.1:0-9776 GCA_040275325.1 Myxococcaceae bacterium
GCTGACGACGACCGGTGCCGTCTCCTGCTGGGGCGCGGCTGAGCTTGGACAACTCGGCACCGGCGCACCGCTCAACACCACCATCTACCCAACGCCTGTGGCAGTGCCCTCCATCACCAGCGGAGCCACTGCGCTCTCGTCCTTCGTCGACACCACCTGCGCCGTCGTCTCGGGCGGCGTGCGCTGCTGGGGCGACAACTCGTGGGGTCAGCTCGGCAACGGCGTCACCACCGGCATTCCGGGCGCTCCGCCGTCGAACGTGCCCGTGAACGTCACCGGCATCACCGGCGCGACGGCGGTGGCGGCGGGCGCGCTGCACGCCTGCGCCATCGTCGCGAACGGCGCCGTGCGCTGCTGGGGCAAAGGCGACGTCGGTCAGCTGGGCAACATGGCGCGCAACCAGTCGAGCGTGCCCGTCAACGTCATGGGCATCACCGGAGCCACCGCCATCTCGGCCGGCCTCGAGCACACCTGCGCCGTCGTCGGTGGCGCCGCGCGGTGCTGGGGCGGCAACGCGTACGGAGAGCTCGGCAACAACATGAACCTCGCCTCCGACATCCCCGTCACGCCGGTCGGCCTCGGCTCGGGCGTCACCGCCATCGCGGCGGGCGAGAACCACACCTGCGCCATCGTCAGCGGCAGCGCGCGCTGCTGGGGCAAGAACGGCGTCGGCCAGCTCGGCAACAGCATGGGCGGCACGCTCGTCGAGAGCATCACGCCACAGCAGGTGACGGGCCTCACCAGCCAGGTCACCTCCATCTCGACCGGCTATTCGTTCTCGTGCGCGATTCACAACGGCGTGGCGAAGTGCTGGGGCACCAACTTCAGCTACGAGCTCGGCAACGGCATGGGCTTTGGCTTCTCGTCGAACGTTCCGGTGAACGTGTCGAACCTCACCTTGCCCGCGGCCATCGCGTCGGGCTCGAGTCACTCCTGCGTGCGTCGCACCAACGGCGGGCTGCGCTGCTGGGGCTCGGGTCAGGCGGGCGAGCTGGGTGACGGCAACTCGGTCGACTCGAACGTGCCCGTCACCGTCACGCTGTTCCCCTAGTACCGGAAGCGCGCGACGAACTCGCTCTGCCCGCCGGCGGAGTCGTAGGGCACCGGTGCTCGCAACGCGCCCTCGAGCGTGCCGGTCCACGTGAGCGCGCGGCCGGGCGAAAGCGCGAGCTCCGAGGTGGTCGAGCTCGTTCCACTCGTCTGCCAGGCGCCGAGGTTTCGGGCGTCGAGGGCCGTACCCGACGTGTCGTAGCGAAGAATGACGCCCAGCTTCGTCGAGGGGTCGGTCGCGCCGAGGGCGATGACGGGCTGACCACCACTGAAGTGAAGGTTGGCGCCATAGACCTGCGGCGTCAGGTACGTCGTGTCGCGGTCATCGACGGCGACCTCGCAGCAGGTGTTGATGCCCTGCTCGCCCGAGAACGTGCGGAACCAGAGGACCGCGCCGTCGCCGCCCGCGAGCTTCGCCAGAAAGCCCATGCTGCGCGCGCCCGGTGAGAGCAGGTTCGGCGCGTACGTCATGCCCGCCACCGTCACGCTGCCCGTCAACGTTCCGCTCACCAGCACGTCACCGCGGGAGTCACGCACCACGCCCTTGAGCTGCTCCTGCACGAGCGTGCCCTGCACCGTCAGCACCGTCGACGAGCCGAAGCTGCGCTGCCAGACGAGCTCGCCCTGCACGTCGTACTTCGCCACCACCATGTCCCAGTCGTTCGGAGCGGCCGTGGTGTCGAGCGAGACCGGCGCGCGCGTGCGGGAGTAGAGGGTGGTGGGCCCACGATACGAGACGCCGAGCAGCACGCTCATTGGAGTGGCGCCCGCGACGGTGCCCGTGTCGACGGCCTGGGCCCGCTGGTAGCCCGCTCCGCCGACGTGCACGGGAGCGCCGAGCACCTCACCCGTCAGCCGGTCGAAGGTGGCGGCGTACGCATCGGCCTGGCCGTCATTGGGCAGCGTGTGTGCGCCGAGCGTGAGCACTGCCGGGCCCGACGCGCAGGCCATCGCGCCGAAGGTGCCGCTCTGAATGACGTTGCGCGCACCATCGAGCGCCACCTCATTTCCTCCCGCGACCGCCGTCGTCGAGCTCGACTGCCGGGCCCACAGAATGCGCCCATCGCGGTCGTGCTTGAGCAGCAGCATCTGGCCGTAGCCGTTCTGCTTGCCCGCGCCGCCTTCGTCACAGGCCGACACGAGCTGCAGCCCTCCGCCCACGTTCAACGAGCCCGAGAAGGAGCCGCTCGTGTAGAGCACGTCATCGACCGGGTCGACCGCGAGGTCGTAGCCGTTGCCTTCGCGGCCGGTGCTCGGCACCACCTGCGCCCAGGCGACGCCGCCGGTCTTCGAGAGCTTGAAGAGCAGCAGGTCTTTGCCCACCGTCGCGCTGACGCCGTTCTCGCGTCGCACGCCGTCACGGCCGAGGTCGAAGAAGCGCACGCCGCCCTCGACGAAGCCGCTGCCGTAGGCCTCACCCGACGCGTTCACCGCGATGCCGTCGATGTCGAAGTCGTTGGTGCCAGTGGGCTCGAAGAAGGTGAGCCACTCGCCCGCGTCGCCAGGCAACGGGAGCGCGCTGGAGGGACTGCCCGCGTCCATCGCGCCTCCGTCGACCGGGCCGTCGAGGAAGGTCGAGGCGTCGGGCAGGCGTTCGTCGCGCGGGCCGCAGGCGATGAGGGTGGTGGTGAGGGCTGCGACGAGCAGGCGGGACATGGTGGTGAGGGAACCCACCCCGGCCCGAAATGTTGCGGTGGTGGCTCCCACCGCACGCGCGCGGAATTTCTGCCTCTCTCCTTCAGCGGCGAGGCTTCCGCAGCACGCGCGGGATTTCTGCCTCTCACTGATCAGCGGCAACGACTCCTCAGCAGGCTCGGCCTCTCAGCGCTTCGGAGCGACCGGAGCCTCGAGGTCTGCCGCCTTCGGCTGGGCGAGCTGCTCACCGAGGTCGCGCGTGGCGGTCGTCGTCTCGCGACGCACCATGATGCGCTGGAAGAACGTCGTGTTCGGAACGCTGATGTACCGACCGTCGCGCGTGCGCAGCGTCGTGAAGAAGAACGACAGGTCGATGACCTGACCCTCGAGCGCGTCGGGCGGAAAAGAGATCTCGTCTCCGATGCGGAACGGCCGCGTCACGAGGATGAGAATAGTGCAGAGAATGTTCGAGAGTGTGCTCCACAGCGCGATGAAGCCGGTCGCGATGAGCGCGGCGGTGCCGGCGAGCACGGTGAAGAGGTCGACCTCGGTGAAGTGACTGACGAGCGAGCCGAGCGCGACGATGATGAGAATCACCTGGGCGCCGGTGCGCAACGGCCGCAGCGACTCGGGCGGAGCTCCCACGCGCTTCGCGAGCGCCTTGAGCACCGGCCCCGACACCAGGAACCAGAAGAGGCCGGTGACCACCAGCACGATGGCCACGTAGACGAGCTCGGCGAGCAGCGGGCCCCACGGGCCTGACTCGGCGATGGAGGTCAGCAGTCGGTGCACGATGCCGCGCGGCAGGGCCACCGGCGTGAAGGTCTCGGCCATGGCCGCTGCGTATGTGCGGTTTGGGCCGATGCCAACCGCTGGAAGTTGCGGCCACGCGGGTGATGACGAGAGCGCTGAGCCGAGGCGGTCGATTCGCGCTGCTCCGCGCTCACATCAGCTCACGGCGAGCGCGCGCGAGCGTCACCACGAACACCCTGCCCGCTCCCGACGCCAGCAGCGTGCGCGCGGCCTCCGAGGCGGTGGAGCCCGTCGTGTACACGTCGTCGACCAACACCACGTCAGCGCCCTTCACGCCACTCGACGCCGAGAACGCGCCACGCACGTTCGCGTCACGCGCGTCTTCGCTGAGCCCAACCTGCCGCGTCGTCTCTCTCGTTCGTGACAACCACTCGTCGCGCACCGGCCGCTTCAGCACCGCGCCCAGCTCGACGGCGAGCAACGTCGCCTGGTCGTACCCGCGCTCCCGAAACCGGCCGGTGTGGAGCGGCATCGGCACCAGCGGCGCCGTCACGTCCTTGAAGAAGGCCGCCGCCGACTTTGCGAGCAACGACGCGAGCGGGCGCGAGAGGTCTGGCCGCTGCTCGTACTTGAAGCGGTGAATCGCCTTCGCCACCGCGCCATCGTGCTCGAACGGCGCGTACGCCTTCGTGAACGGCGGCCGTCTTCCTTCACAGCGCGGGCAGACGCCGGCAGGGAAGGCGCCCGGTTCGGAGCAGCGGCGGCAGTGCGGGCTCTGCGTCTCGAGCACCAGGTGCGCGCACGCGTCACAGAAGAAGCCCGCGCCCGGCAACACCTCGTCACAGGCCACGCAGGCCGGCGGGTAGACGAGCTCGAGCAGTCCCTCCATCGGCTTCGCAGCGTACCGTCAGCGCTCGTCTTCACCCAGCAGCTCGACGTGATTGGCGACCTGGTCGAGCCCGTACTTCGTCTCGAGCGCCTGCACCTGCTCCTTCTCTTTCTGTGTCAGCGCCCAGCCCCAGAGCTCGACCTTGTTGCCGCGCACGCAGGCCGTCATCGCCTTGAAGCTCTTCAGCTCGCCCTGCAGCTTCTGGCGCAGCTTCACCTGCGCGGGCGTACGGCGCGTGTCTTCAGCGCACGCCATCACATGCACGCGCGAGCCGTCTTTCCTCCAGGCGAACGTCGTGCGCACGCCCGAGCACGAGCCCTCGAGCCAGAACGTCTCGGGCTCATCGACGTCCATGCCCTCTTCCACGCAGCGGCCCGACGCGGCCGTCACCTTCTCGAGGTCGGCCACGCGGAACATGCGGCGCTGCGAGGGGTCGAGCGTCACCGCGCGGTAACGAAGGCCGGCGAGCGGCTCGGCGGCGCCGAGGGTGAGCAGCGTGGCGACGGCGGTGAACAGCTTCATGAAGAGCACTCCACGACGAGAAGGATGCCACGGCCGGCGGCGCAGCGGGACTGACGAAGCACCTCAGCCGGTCTTCACCCTCGGAAACGGAGCCGGCGGCGTTGGCCTCTCGTCGCCGCAAGAAGTGACGTGCTGAAACTTCCCGATACGCGGTCGTCGATCGAGCTGATGGCGGTGCACGCGAACGCAGGCTGACGGTGCTCACGACGGCAGCGTCGGACGTGTCTGGGAGACGTCTGCATCAGCGGCTCGGCTGGCGGAGGAAGCACCTCGAGTTCGTGTGGGTCGCGTCGCGTCTACTCCCCTTCCTCGCGAGCCTGCTGCGCGAGGAGGGCCGCGCAGTCACCTCACAACGGCACGCACATGCCGTTGCTGCACTGCTGATTGCCGGGGCACACCGTGCCGCAGCCACCGCAGTTGTTCTCGTCGAAGCGCGTGTCGATGCAGGTGTTGTTGCAGCGGGTGAGGCCCGCCGAGCAGACGCACATGCCGTTGACGCAGCCGTTGGTGGGCCCGGTGCCACACGAGTTGCCGCACGCGCCGCAGTTGCGCGGGTCGTTCGACGTGCTGACGCACTGGTTGCCGCACGACGTGAGGCCGAACGGGCACTGACACGTTCCCGCCGAGCAGACACGGCCGGGCGCGCAGGCCATGCCGCAGCTGCCGCAGTTCTGCTGGTTCGCCTGCACGTCGATGCACACGCCGTTGCAGACCGCGCGACCCGCCGTGCAGTAGCAGATGCCGCCGATGCACTGCTCTCCGGTGGCGCAGGCGCGGCCGCACGCGCCGCAGCTCGTGGTGCTCGTCTGCAGGTTCACGCAGGTGTTGGCAGGGCCGCCCGGCGTCGAAGGACACGCCGACTGGCCGCTCGGGCACATCGTCACGCACGCGCCGTTGTTGCACGCCTGCCCGGGGCCACAGACGATTCCACAGCCGCCGCAGTTCGCGCCGTCGGTGGCCGTGCGCACGCAGCGGTTGCCGCACCGCACGAAGCCCTGCGCCGCGTTGCACAGACACTGGCCGTTGCTGCAGCCCTGCGCGCCCGCGCCGCACGCGTTGCCGCAGCTGCCGCAGTTGTTCACGTCGAAGCCGGTGTTGGTACAGGTGCCGCTGCAGTTGGTGAGGAAGCCCGCGCACATCGTCACGCAGTTGCCGAACTGACAGGCCTGGTTGGTGCCGCACGCCCGGCCGCACTGGCCGCAGTTGTTCAAGTCGGCCTGCAGGCGCACGCACTGGTTGCCACAGCGCGTGAAGCCCGGCGCGCAGGTGCAGGTGCCCGAGACGCACTGGCCACCGCCGCACGAAGTGCCGCAGCTCGCGCAGTTGCCCGGGTCGGTCTGCGGGTTCACGCACAGCCCGTTGCAGCGGATGAAGCCCATCGGGCACGAGGCCTGGCAGGTGCCGTTGCTGCAGATGCCGGTGGCGCCGCACGAGGTGCCGCACATGCCGCAGTTGTTCGGGTCGGTCTGCGTGGTGGTGCACACGCCGTTGCAGAGCGTCTGGCCCGGAGCGCACGTGCACGCGCCGTTCACGCAGAAGCCGAGGCCGCACGAGGTGCCGCAGCTGCCGCAGTTCGCGCTGTCAGTCTGGGTGTTGACGCAGACGCCGTTGCAGACGGCTCCACCCGCCGGGCACTGGCACGCGCCGCCGACACACGAGGCGCCCGCTGCGCAGCCCACGCCGCACATGCCGCAGTTGGTGACGTCGGTCTGCGTGTTGACGCAGGTGTTCCCGCACCGCGTGGTTCCGGGCGCGCACTGGCAGACGCCCGACTGGCACGTCGCTCCGGCGCCGCACAGGTTGCCGCAGGTGCCGCAGTTGGAGTTGTCCGTCTGCGTGCTGACGCAGCGGCCGTTGCAGAGCGTCTGGCCGACGGGGCACGCGCAGGTGCCGTTCTGACAGGTGGTGCCCGGGCCACACACGTTGCCGCACGCGCCGCAGTTGTTGGTGTCGTTGGTGGTGTTCGCGCACGACGTCTGGCCCGCGGCGTTGGTGCAGGTGGTGAGGGGCGGCTGGCAGAGACACCGGCCCGCCGTGCAGGCCTGCCCGAGGCCGCAGGCGTTGTTGCAGAAGCCGCAGTTGGTGCCGTCGGTGAGCGGGTTGGTGCAGGTGCCATTGCAGCGAATCTGGCCGCTGGGGCATGGGCTGGGCTGGCAGGTGCCCATCACGCACTGGTTGCCCGCGCCGCAGGTGACACCGCACGCGCCGCAGTTGTTCGGGTCGTTGAACTGGTCGACGCAGGTGCCGTTGCAGCGCAGCTGGCCGTTCGGGCAACCGGGCGTCTGGCAGATGGCGCCCTGACACACCTGACCCGCAGCGCAGCGCAGGCCGCACGCGCCGCAGTTGTTCGGGTCGGTGGTGCGGTCGACGCAGACGCCGTTGCAGCGAATCTGCGTCGGAGAGGGACACGTCAGCGGCTGGCAGCTGCCGTTCACACACTGGCTGTTGCCGAGGCAGACGTTGCCGCAGGCGCCGCAGTTGTTGATGTCGATGCTGGTGCTGGTGCACAGCCCGTTGCAGTTCACCTGGCCGGGAATGGGGCAGGGAATCGGAACACAGCTGCCCGCGCGACACTGGGAGTTCGCCGCACAGCGCACCCCGCACCCACCGCAGTTCAGGTTGTCAGACGAGGTGTCGATGCAGAAGCCGAAGCACGTCTGGCGGGGGGGCCTGCAGGTGCCGCCGCACATGCCGCCGACGCAGGCGCTGCCGATGGGACAAACGGAGCCACACGCGCCGCAGTGCTGTGGGTTCGAGTCGAGGCTGACGCAGACGCCGTTGCAGCTCGTCTGGCCGGGGCCACACATGGTGCGGCAGGAGCCCGCGACACAGACGCCGGCCGTTCCGCACGAGTTGCCGCACGCGCCGCAGTTGCTGGCGTCGGTCTGGGTGTCGACGCACGAGGGGCCGCAGAGCACGAGGGGGCGACCGCAGCTGCCGGGCACGCAACGGCTGGCGCGGCACATCTCAGTGGGGCCACAGGTGTTCCCGCACGCGCCGCAGTTGGAGCGGTCGCTGGTGGTGTCGGTGCACACGCCATTGCACAGCGACTGGTTGGGCAGACACGCGACGCCGCAGCGGCCCGAGACGCAGACGCCTCCGGGTGGGCAGCTGTTGCCGCACGCGCCGCAGTTGCGGGCGTCATCGTTGGTGCGCGTGCATACGCCGTTGCAGAGCGTCTCTCCGGCGCCGCACGAGATGACACAGCGGCCCATGGTGCACTGCTCACCCGAGTTGCAGGCGTTGCCGCAGGCGCCGCAGTTGAACCGGTCGCTCGCGACGTTCACGCAGGCCGTTCCGCACTGCGCGAGACCCGGCGTACACGAAGCGACGCAGCGGCCCGACTGGCAGAGCAGGCCCGAGGTGCAGGCGTTGCCGCAGCTGCCGCAGTTCGCTGCGTCGGAGTCGGTGTTCACGCACGCGCCGTTCGCGCACTGGGTCAGCGGCGCGCTGCACTGGCATCGGCCGGTCGCGCACTGCTCGAGGCCCGAGCAGGTGGTGCCGCACGCGCCGCAGTTCGCGCGGTCGGTCTGGGCGTTGACGCAGGTGCCGTTACAGTTCGTGAGGCCTCCGGTGCAGCCCGCGCGACAGACGCCGGCCTGACATGCCTGACCGGAGGGACACGTGGTGCCACAGGCTCCACAGTTCGCCGTGTCCTGCTGGGTGTTGACGCACTGGCCATTGCAGCGCGTGGTGCCGGTCGCGCACGGCTGCGGGTTCGGGTCGACGACGCAGCGGTTGGCCACGCAGACGAAGCCGGTCGGGCACGGTGGGTCGTCGGGCGTGCCGCAGAAGAAGATGGTGGTGCGCGAGCAGCCGGACAACGAGAGGCCAGCGAGCGCGCCGGCGAGGACGACGAAGCGAATGGAGGACGTCATGGACGTGGGTTCCGGGTGGGGGAAATCGGCCCTGTCTGGAGCGGCTAGTGTAGGGTGATCTCTCGGCGAAGCGACAGATCACTGAAGGAATTCGTCACCCCCCGCCCAGCAGGAGCTTTCGTGCAGCGACAGTGGATCTTCTGGGCGATGGCGCTCGCCGCCTGCGCCATGCCGATGCCCATGCCGGTGGAGGACGCGGGGGTCGAAGACGCCGGCGTGAAGGTGGTCGACGCAGGTCTGCCAGATGGGAGCGTGGACGCAGGTGCCGTCGACGCGGGCTTCATCGAGGTCGAACCTGACGGCGGCCCGCGGGAGCCGACGACCTCGAGCCAGGTGCTCTACACCGACGACTTCGAGCGGTACGCGAACACGGCGGCGCTGAAGGGCAGCTACGGCGACCAACGCGAAGTGGGCGGAGCGTTCGCCATCGACGGCTCGGAAGCGGCGCAGGGCACGCGCTCGTTCCGCATCGACTACTCGGCCGACGCAGGGTGTGTCGACGCCGACGTCTTCTTGAGCAAGGTGCTCGCCATCACGAGCCCGCAGACGGTGGCGCTGCAGTACCGGCTTCGGTACTCGCAGGGGTTCCGGTTTCAGCAGCCTGCGTCGCACTGCATGGGGCGCGGCACGTCATCGACCGAGATGGTCATCGGCCGGTTCATGAATGGACGCGGCACGGTGGTGTTGTCGGTGGCCGATGAGCCGGCGCTGCCGGTGATTCATCAGAACGTGGGTGGGCTGCGCTGGCAGGTGCAGGTGCGTGACGTGCGCGCGACGGTGACGCCCGCGCAGCCGCACGCGACGTATCGACAGCATCTGCGGGTGACGCGACTTTCTCCGACGCCGGTGGCAAACGCACAGTGGCATCGCGTCGGAGTCGTGCTGCAGCGTGAGACGACGCCAGGCGCCGGTGATGGCGTGATTCGCGTGTGGGTCGATGGAGAAGCGGTGCTCGATTACGACGGCTCCACCGGAGTCGCGGCGGGGAAGGTCTTCACCGGTACGCCCGCGTTCGGCTCCATCACGTACCCGTCGACGTTGCCGTCGGG
>JBEOKA010000547.1:0-4060 GCA_040275325.1 Myxococcaceae bacterium
GAGCAGACCGCTCGCCTCGTGCCACAGGAAACGCTGCTCCGCAGTCGCGCTTCGTCGACCGTCTTCGCTTTCTCAGTTCGATTCCGCCTCGCTCAGACGCAGCGCCGCACTCGCTTCGTCGACCGTCTTCGCTTTCGGCTTCATCTCACGCGGAAGTGTGGAACCCTGCGCCCGCTCCGCGCGTTCGAGCGCGTTCCTCCGGAGGACTCCCATGCTCCCGCTTTCCGTCGTGCTGCTGGTGGGTGCGGTGCCATCGCCCATCTCGCAGGTGACCGTCTTCACCGACCAGGCCCGCATCGTTCGTTCGGCAACCGTCGCCGCTCCCGGCACTGTCGAGTTCCCACCGCTGCCCGACACCATCGACGCCTCATCGGTGCGCGTCGAAGCCCAGGGCGCCGAAGTTCGTCGCGTCGACCTCGAGCGCCTCACACCCGAGGCGTTTCGCACCGCCGAAGCAAAGCAGCTCCTCTCCGAGCTCGACGGCATCGACACCGAGCTCACCCGGCTCGGCCGGGAGTCGCTTGCGCTTCGCGAACATCACGACGCGCTGCTGCGCCTTCACCCGGCGCTCCCGACCAACGACAACGTGCGGCCCGCTCCGAAGCTGTCGCCTCAAGGGTGGAGCACGGCGCTGCAGTTTCAGGCGACGCAGCTCGAAGCAACCCAGAAGAAGCTGCGCGACCTCGACCTCGCCCAGCGCACCGCCAGCCGAAAGCGTGAAGCCCTCGTCAACAAGGCCGACCGCCTGGGCAACCCCGAGCTCCGCAGCGGGTGGAAGGTGACGGCCGTGCTCGCCGGTGGCGGCCAGGCCACGGTGTCACTCACCTATCTGGTGCATCAGGCGCGGTGGACCCCCACGTGGGACGTGCAGCTCGACCCCGAGAAGAACCTCGTCACCGTCTCGCTCGCCGGCCTCGTCTCGCAGAGCTCGGGCGAAGACTGGGACGACGCGCAGCTCACCTTGTCGACGGCGATTCCCTCGTCGGCCGTGAAGGCGCCGAAGCTGCTCACCTGGAAGATTGGCACCACCGAGCGCTTCATTCCCACGCCGACGCCCGTGCAGGAATACGTGCGGCCCGTGCCCATGCCCGCCCGCACCATTCCCGTGAGGAACGAAGAGGCGCTCGTGCGCGGGTGGCTCTCACAGGCCGTCGAGCGTGTCTTCACGACCGAGCGCCTCGAGGACCCCAGGAAGAACGAGCCCGTTCATGACCGGCGCCTGGCGAAGGAGCGGCCCATGCCCGCGGCCACGCCCCCGCCTCCACCAGTTCAGAATACGCCACGGCCGGTAGCTCCCCGCGACATCGACTTCGCTGACCAGGAGATTGCGGGAAACCTCTCGGCGCCCGAAGCGATGGAGGAGGAAGAAGACCGGCCCATGCCCTCGGCGAAGCCGATGATGATGGAGTCGTCGCGCACACGCTCGACCGTGAGCGCCTCTGGGTACGCGATTCAGCAGCCAACGGCCGGCTTCTCGCTCGCGCCGCCGCCCGGCTACCGCGCGCCGCAGTACGGCTCCGACAGCCCCGTCACGCTCGCCGGCGGCTACGACTTGAGCTTCGCGTCACGCCAGAAAGAGACGATTCCCTCGGGCCAGGGCGCCCGCCGCGTCGCGCTCTGGAGCCAGCAGTGGCCCGTGGCGGTCGAGCGCAAGGTGTACCCGGCGCTCGCGAAGGAGGCGTACCTGTCGGCCGAGCTGAAGAACCCGTCGCAGCAGGTGTTGCCCGGCGGCCCTGCGACGTTGTCGGTGGGCGCAGACCCGGCCGGCACCGCACAGCTGAAGCTCGTCTCTCCAAACGAAGCCTTCACGCTGCCGCTCGGCCTCGACCGCGCCATCAAGACGGTTCGCAACGTGCAGGTCATCGACGCGACCGAAGGCGTCGTCTCGAAGGACGATGTCTCGACGTACGCCGTCAGCATCGAGCTCGTGAACCCGTACCGCACGCCCGTCGCCCTGCGCGTCTTCGACCAGTGGCCGCTGCCGCAGGCGAACCAGAAGGACCTCGAGACGAAGCTGCTCGATTCGAAGCCGGGCGCGATTCAAGAGGCCGCGACGGGCAAGCTCGAGTGGCGGCTCACGCTGGCGCCGAACGAGAAGCGCACGCTCGGCTTCAGCTACCAGGTCAAGCGCCCCAGAGGGTGGAAGCTGTACCAGCAGGAGGTGCGGCCATGATGACGACGCTCGTGTTGGTGCTCGCCTCGACGGGCGCTCCCGATGAAGTGGTGGTGTACCCAGACCGCGCGCAGGTGACGCGGGTGACGCCGGTGACGTGTGGCTCACGCACGGCCATCGTGTTCGAGAACGTTCCGCCAGCGGCCGTCGCAGACTCCTTCCGCGCGCGCATGTCTGACGGCACCGTCGACGGGCTTCGCGCCGAGCTCGTGAAGCAGGAGAAGGTGTTCAGCGAGAAGGCCGAGGCGCTCGAGAAGAAGCACGAGCAGCTCGCCGACGAAGGCCGCGTCATCGCCGACCAGGTCGCGCGCGCCGAGGGCCAACGCGCGCTGGCCACGCGGCTGCGAGAAGTGGCCGAGCAGGGGCTGTCGAAAGAGCTCGCGGCCGAGAAGCCCGACGTGAAGGCCTGGCAGGCGGCGCTCGACACGCCGCTGGCGACGAACCTGAGCGTGGCGAAGCAGGTGACCGAGCTGCAGGCGAAGCGGCGCGACCTGAACCGCGTGATCGAGGACGTGCGACGGCAACTCGACGAGGTGCGCGCCGGCGCGCAGAAGCAGGCGTGGCGGGTCGAGGTGCTCGTCACCTGTGCGCAGGGCCGATCGGCGCAGCTGTCGCTCAACTACCTCGTCGGTGGCGCCTCGTGGACGCCGGCGTACGAAGCGCGCGCGTCAGAGGCGAACAAGACGGTCGACTTCGCCACCTTCGCGACGGTGACGCAGGTCACGGGCGAAGACTGGAGCAGCGTGAAGCTCTCGCTCTCGACGGCCGTGCCCGCGCAGAACGCGACGCCGCCCACCATGAACAAGCTGTACGTCGGCGCCACCGAGCGCGCGCCCGAGAAGAAGGTGCTCACGCGACGTGACGAGTTCGTCGAGACGGCGTCGGTCGCGATGGGCCCCGGCAGCGGCGCGAGCAACGGCGCAGGCCTGGTGGCGAAGAGCCAGGGCCTCTCGGTGCAGCTCGAGGTGAGGGAGCCCGCGAAGGTGCCAGGCGACGGCGCTCCGGTGCGGCTGTTCGTCGGCGAGACGAAGCTGGCTGCGGTGTTCGAGCTGAAGGTGATGCCGAAGCTGTACCCGGTGGCCTTCCGCGTGGCCGAGCTGTCGAACACCGGCGGCTGGCCGTTGCTGGCGGGGCGGGTCGATGCGTTCCGCTCCACGGGGCTCGTCGGGCGCTACGACCTCGAGCGCGTGGCGCAGGGCGCGGCGTTCTCACTCACCTTCGGCATCGACGACACGATTCGGGTGAAGCGCACCGTCGTCGAAGAGCTCAAGAAGGACTCGGGGCTGTTCAACTCGAAGAAGCGCTTCACGTACGTCTACAAGTTCGACCTCGCCAACTACGGCAAGGCGCCGGTGGAGTTGACGGTGGCCGACCATCTGCCCGTGGCCGAGGTGAATGACATCGACGTGGCGCTCACCGAGAAGACGACGGCGGGCGCGCAGGTGAACAAGGCGTCGGGCGTCGCGAGCTGGAAGGTGGCGCTCAAGCCGCAGGAGAAGAAGACGGTCGACTTCGGGTTCCGCGTCGACGTGCCGACCAGCTACGAGATGGGCGGCCTGTGAGGCTCTTCTCGGCGGCAGGCTGTCCCTACGCGCATCGCAGCCGCGCGCTGCTGACGTTGCTGAAGGGGCCGTTCGAGTTGCGAGAGGTCGACCTGGCCAACAAGCCGGCCGAGCTGCTCGCGCTCTCGCCGACACAGGCGGTGCCGTTGCTCGAAGACGACGGGCTGGTGCTGTACGAGTCGGCCGTCATCAACGAGTACCTCGCGGAGCGGCTGGCGTGGCGTGACGCGTTCTCGTCGTCACTTTCGCAGCGCGCGCTGGAACGCCTCGCCATGAAGCGCTTCGACGACGTGGTGATTCCGGTGGCGTTCGCGAGCTTCTCGAA
>JBEOKA010000548.1:0-2649 GCA_040275325.1 Myxococcaceae bacterium
GCCCGGCCTGTACCTGTTCGAGGTGCGCGACGTGAAGAACCGCGAGTCGAACTTTCAGGACAGCTACCAACTGACGGTAGACGAGGGCGACTAAAGCGCGCGGCTTGGGTTACGAAGCGCTCATGGACCTCGAGGCCGAGATTCAGAAGCTCAAGAAGGACCTGAACGCCGTCATCCTCGCGCACTACTACCAGGAGTCGGAGATTCAGGACGTCGCCGACTTCGTGGGTGACTCGCTCGCGCTCGCGCAGCAGGCCGAGAAGACGAAGGCCGACGTGATCGTCTTCTGTGGCGTTCACTTCATGGCCGAGACCGCGAAGATCCTGAACCCGGGCAAGCTCGTGTTGCTGCCCGATCTCGCGGCCGGCTGTTCGCTCTCCGATCGCTGCCCGCCGGGTCCGTTCAAGGCCTTCAAGGACAAGCACCCCGATCACTTCGTCGTCACCTACGTGAACTCGTCGGCGGCGGTGAAGGCGCTCTCAGACGTGATCGTCACCAGCTCGAACGCGGTGAAGATCGTCGACCGCATTCCGAAGGATCGGAAGATTCTCTTCGCGCCCGATCAGCACCTGGGCCGCTACGTGATGAAGCAGACCGGCCGCGACATGGTGCTGTGGCCGGGCGCCTGCATGGTGCACGAGATCTTCAGCGAGAAGCGCCTCGTGCAGCTGAAGGTGGAGCACCCCGACGCCGACGTGATCGCGCACCCCGAGTGTGAAGCGCCGGTGCTCGCGCTCGCCGACTACATCGGCTCGACGAAGCAACTGCTCGAGTACTCGCAGTCGAGCCCGAAGCAGAAGTTCATCGTGGTGACCGAGGCCGGCATCATTCATCAGATGCAGCTGAAGAGCCCGGGCAAGACCTTCGTGCCGGCGCCTCCCGACAACGGCTGCGCGTGCAACGAGTGCCCGCACATGCGGCTCAACACGATGGAGAAGCTCTACCGCTGCATGAAGGACAAGACGCCCAACCTCGACCTCGCTCCGCCGCTGCGCGAGGCCGCCTACGCGCCGCTCAAGCGCATGCTGGAGTGGAGCTGAGCATGTACCAATTCATCTCGAAGCCCGCGTGGGCGCTCATCGACGCGAAGAAGAGCGATCACCCGCCCGAGCCGTACGAAGCGCTGCAGAGCCCGAAGGCCTCTCCCGAGATCTTCGCGCGGGCCTTCGCGCGCGTGGAGTACCGCACCGGTACGCTGCTCTCGCGCATCGAAGAGGCCGTCGCGGGCGCGAAGGCGCAGGTGCCGGTGTTCAAGCCGCCCACCGATCTGCCCGCGTTGCTCCGCACGGCCGATCAGCTGCTCACCTTCGCCCGCCAGCAGGCCGGAGCGCGCGCGAGTGTCTGGCGATGCACCTGCGGGACGCGCTACGCGGTGCCCTTCTCGCTCATGCGCCCGGTCTCGATTCGCTGCGAGCGCTGCGGCAACACGCTCGATCTCGATCCCACGGCAGCGGGAGAGTCACGCATCGCCGACCCAATCACGGCCGAGGTGAACGAGTACCGCAAGGCGGTGTCGGCGCTCTTCCGCGAGGCGATGGCGCGCGGCTGGCCCGTGCTGGTGGCGAAGGTGGAGTCGTAGTCTTCGATGCGCCGGAGCACCCTCGATCTCATCCGCTGCCCCTCGTGCAACGCGGGCAGCCTCGTTCCCGACGAAGACGTCTCAGAGCCCGCGCTCATCTTCGGGCCGGTACGGTGTCTCGGTTGTCGCTCGACGTGGGCCGTTCATGAAGGCCTCATCGATCTCGCGCCCGATCGCCAGAAGGTGAAGGGCCTGCAGCAGGCGATGGAGCTGCCGTGGGTCGCGCGCTCGTGGGAGCGCTACGTGCGGCCTGCCGTCGACGCGGTGCTGACGCGCGGACAGCTCGATCGCGACAGTGAGTACGTGGCGATGCGCTCGATGCTGGGCACTCCGAATGGGCCGGTGATCGATCTCGGCTGCGGGCCGGGGTTGTTCCTGAAGAAGCTCGTGCGCGATCTGCCGAACGTGAGCGTGATCGGCGTCGATATCTCACGACCGATGATCGAGGAGGCGATGGCGCAGTTTCGCGAGCTGCAGCTGGCCGCCGATTTCGTGCGGGCCGAGGCGCCTCCCCTGCCCTTTCTGAACGCGTGTCTCGGTGGGGTGCTCGCGAGCGGCATGGTGCACTTCGTGGAAGATCTCGGCGGGCTGCTGAATGAGGCTCGCCGGGCGCTCAAGCCGCGCGGCAAGTTCGTGGCGAGCACCTACGACTCGTCAGGGCCGGCAAAGCGCCTGCACCAGAGCGCCGGACTGTTTCCCCGCAGCGAAGACGAGCTCAAGCGCGCGGCCGAGAGCGCGGGCTTCATCAAGTTCGAGCGCATTCGCACGGGGCCGGTGATGGTCTGGAGCGCGGAGCTTCCATGATGAGGATCGGGCTGGGCGAGCTGCTGGTCATCGCCGTGATCGTCGGGCTGCCGGTGTTGGGCGTTCTCGGCATCGTGCTGCTGGTGAAGGGGACGAAGGACAAGACGAACCTGGGCATCAACTTCACGATCCCCAGCGCGTGCCCGAAGTGCGCCGCGCCGTTGCCAGCCGTGCGGGTGCCGAAGAACTTCCGTCAGATGATGTTCGGCGGGTGGACCTGCGCGGGCTGCGGGGTCGAACTCGACAAGTGGGGCCGACCGCTTCCA
>JBEOKA010000549.1:0-26557 GCA_040275325.1 Myxococcaceae bacterium
CGTCGTCTCGACGCTCTCGCTCCCGCTGGCTGGTGACAGCCTCACTTCGCACATGCGTCGAGCGTAGTCAGCGCAGCCAGGTCGTGCATGCGTCACCGCCCGAAGATGGCCCAGCCCAGCGTTCCCACACCCGCGACGATGAGCACTGCACCGAGCATCGCGACCGCACGCCACGCCTTGCGCCTCGACGTGCGTTGCTCCAGCACCTGCTCCAGGGAGCGCGCCTCTTCACCAACCACAGCGGCCCGCCCGCGCAGGTCGACGCCCATCACGTTCGGCGCATCGCAATAGACGCAGCTGACGACGAGCTGATCAGCCGCAGCGACGAGTGGGCCGCGACACTGCCGGCACGAGCGCGGCGTGCCGTCCTTCTCTGAGCCGAGGGCCGCGAGCTGCAGCGTCAACACGCGCAGCGCCTGCCGGTCGACGAGCAGATATCGGAAGATCGAGAAGCCTCCCGTCACCGCGCCAAACACGAAGACCGAGCTGAAGCCCACCGACGAGAGCAGGCTTCGACCGTTCAGCTCCGACACCAGAATGCCGACGCCGCCGACGCCCCACGCTGCCATCAACGCGCGGGTGACGTTCCTGAAGGTGCGGTCGAGGCTGCGCGCGCTCGGCTGCTCGAGCACGGCCTTCACGGCCTCGTGGGAGTGCGAGGCCACCACGGCCGCGGCGCGCACCTTCTCCTGCAGCGACACCGGCATCGAGAGCCGCTGACCGCACCACGCACACGACACCTCGGCGTCGGCCGAAGGCGCGACCGGGCCACGACATGAGGGACAGCGCAACACCTGCTGAGGGAGCGGCGCTCCTTCGGTCTCGGGCTTGGGCTGCACCATGCCCTGCAACGTCGCGGCGAGCTCTTCGAAGGAGGCCAATTCACCCGGCGCGCGCGTCATCGCGATGGCTTTGAGCTCGAGCGTCTTCTTCTGCAGGAAGAGCACGTGCAGGTCGTTCGCCTCGTCTCGCTCGTCATCACCCCGCGGGAGCAGGTCGAAGAACTGCGGCAACACCGTCGTCGCCCGCCGAACGAAGACGCGCTCGAGCTTCGAGAACGGAATGTCGAACCCGTCGTGAGGCCCACCGCGAATTCGCAGCCGGTCGGGCTCGAGCTCGAGGTCGCTGGGCTGCATTCGGCGGGCGCGCCTCAGGTTCCGCTGCGCGAAGCCCATCACCAGCAGGCCGGGCAGAATGAGCAGCGTGAAGAGCCACTCGGCCGAGAAGGAGACGAACCACAAGACGACGAAGAGCACGAAGCCGGGCAGCCAGAGCACCGCGCTCCACCACAGCGCGCGCACCGCGCCTTCACCCGTCTGCAGGGGAAACCGCCACGTCGGAGCCGCCACTCACTTCACCCGTTCGCGGTCTGGCCGCGGAATGCCGAACTCGTCTTCTTCCCACATCGCGGCGCGCAGCTTGCCACGGCGCGTCTCGGCGAGGTCGGCCGGAGCGAGGTTGCCCATCCACTTCTCGCCCTGCCACGCACCGAGCAGGCCGAGCCCGAAGCCGATGCCTCCACCGACGATGACCTTCGTGAGGTCGAAGTGGAAGAACCAGTTCGGCATGAAGAACGACATGAGGAAGACGACGACGACCGAGACGAACGCGCCGACCGCAGGCTCGAGTAACCGCCGCCCCGGGCTCACCACGCCGACGATGACGCCGCCCAGGTACAGCGAGAGCAGGTGCATGATCATCTGCAGTTGGTAGTGGAACATCGGCGAGACGTACTTGCCGATGACGAAGGGCCCGAGCCACGTGCCGATGAAGAGCTCGATGGCGAGGAAGAGGACGACGCTGAGAATGGTCCACGGCGTCGAAAACGGTCTCTCGTTCGGATCGTTCATGCCCACCCTCAGCGTCTCACAACGGGCCGGCGTGGCACCCATTGCCTGACGCCCCGGTGCGTCACGACCGCTGAGGACTCGCCTTGCGGGGGCCATGCACGCAACCGAGTATTTCGCGCGCATGCACACGACCTCGTGGAACACGGAGAAGGCCCGCTCGCTGATCGAGGCCGAGCGGTCGCGGGCGCGCGCGTTCCTCTCGGGCGATGGCGCTGATCAGTCGGCGATGTTGCCCGCGCTGCACGCCCTGCAGAAGACGTTCGGCTTCATTCACGCTGACGCCATCGGGCTCGTCGCGCAGGCGCTCAACGTCTCGAAGGCCGAGGTGAAGGGCGTGGTGTCGTTCTACAAGGACTTCCGCACGCAGCCGCCGGGCGCGCATGTCGTTGCGCTGTGTCGCGCAGAGGCCTGCCAGGCACGTGGCTCCGAGGCGCTCGCGGCGCACCTGCAGCAGACGCATGGACTCGAGCCCGGCGAGACGAAGCACGGCGTCACGCTCGAGAACACGTACTGCCTCGGCAACTGCGCGCTCGGGCCGGCGGCGCTCATCGATGAGTCACGGCTCGTCGGCAGGCTCGATGTCGCGAAGGCTGATCAGCTCGTCGGTTCCCTGAAGGAGCGCGAGTGAAGCTCTTCGTTCCGGCAGACGCGGCCGCGCAATCGGTTGGAGCCGATGAAGTGGCCGAGGCGCTCCAGTCGGCGCTGAACGCGCGAGGGCTCGACGTTCCCCTCGTTCGCACCGGGTCGCGAGGCCTCACCTGGCTCGAGCCGCTCGTCGAGGTGAACACCGCCGCGGGAAGGCAGGGCTTCGCGAACGTGACGGCGGCGCAGGTGCCGGGACTGCTCGACGCCATCATCGGTGGCGAGCCGCACGCGAGCGCCGTTGGCCTCGTGGAGTCATTGCCTGCGCTGGCCCGTCAACGACGACTGACGTTTTCGCGCGTCGGCGTCATCGACCCGCTCTCGCTCGAAGACTTCCGCGCGCACGGTGGGCTGCGTGGCTGGGCGCGCGCGATGGAGTTCGCTCCCGAGGCCATCGTTCAAGAAGTGACGGCGTCGGGTTTGCGTGGACGAGGCGGCGCAGGCTTTCCCGCAGGCCTCAAGTGGAAGACGGTCGCCGAGGCGCCGGGCGCGCGGAAGTACATCGTGTGCAACGCCGATGAAGGTGACTCGGGCACGTTCGCCGACCGCATGGTGATGGAGGGCGACCCGTTCATGCTGCTCGAAGGCATGCGCATCGCCGCGCGCGCCGTCGGAGCGAGTCACGGCTTCATCTACGTGCGCTCCGAATATCCCCGCGCGGTCTCTGTGCTCGAGCGCGCCATCACGGTGCTTCGCGAGCGCCGCTTCCTCGGCGCGGACTTCGACGTCGAGGTGCGCGTCGGCGCGGGCGCGTACGTGTGCGGTGAAGAGACGTCGCTGCTCGAGAGCCTCGAAGGCAAACGCGGCCAGGTGCGCGCGAAGCCACCGCTGCCTGCGCACGAAGGGCTGTTCGGGAAACCCACGGTCGTGAACAACGTGCTGACGCTCGCGGCCGTGCCGTGGATTCTCGAGCACGGTGGAGCGGCGTACGCAGCGCTCGGTGTTGGCCGTTCACGCGGCACCATGCCGATTCAGCTCGGCGGCAACGTGAAGCACGGCGGCCTCTTCGAGCTTCCACTGGGGCTCACGCTGCGCGAGCTCATCTTCGACTTCGGCGGCGGCACGGCGTCGGGTCGGCCCGTTCGTGCGGTGCAGGTCGGCGGCCCGCTCGGTGCGTACTTTCCCGAGAAGCTGCTCGACACGCCGCTCGACTACGAGGCGATGGCGAAGGCCGGCGGCATTCTCGGTCACGCGGGCGTGGTGGTGTTCGACGACACCGTCGACCTCGCGAAGCAGGCGCGGTTCGCGTTCGAGTTCTGTGCGCTCGAGTCGTGCGGCAAGTGCACGCCGTGTCGCATCGGCTCCACGCGCGGCGTCGAGGTGCTCGACCAGGCCGCAGCCGGTGTCGAGCCCGAGAAGAACCTCGCGCTGGTGAAAGACCTCTGCACCGTGCTCACCGATGCGTCGCTCTGCGCGCTCGGCGGCCTCACGCCGCTGCCCGTGTTGTCGGCGCTCGAGCACTTCCACGAAGACTTCACGCGCCGTTCGAGGTGATTCATGTCGTTCAGCAAGGACTTCGATCAGGGCACGCCCGTCGTCTCCACTTCGGAGCGCGTCACCCTCACGATTGATGGCCGAACCATCTCGGTGCCGAAGGGCACGTCGGTGATGGCCGCCGCCGCGCAGTTGGGCACTTCGATTCCGAAGCTGTGCGCGACCGACCTGGTGAAGGCGTTCGGCTCGTGTCGGCTGTGTCTCGTGGAGATCGACGGCCGCCGCGGAACGCCCGCCTCGTGCACCACGCCTGCCGAAGAAGGCATGGTCGTGCACACGCAGACCGACCGGCTGCAGAAGCTCCGCCGTGGCGTGATGGAGCTGTACATCTCTGACCACCCGCTCGACTGCCTCACCTGCTCGGCGAACGGAGACTGCGAGCTGCAGGATATGGCGGGCGCGGTCGGCCTGCGCGACGTGCGCTACGGCCATGACGGCCAGCAGCACCGCACGGAACCAAAAGACGAGTCGAACCCGTACTTCACGTTCGACTCGAGCAAGTGCATCGTCTGCAGCCGCTGCGTGCGCGCATGTGAAGAAGTGCAGGGCACCTTCGCGCTCACCATCGAGGGCCGCGGCTTCGGCAGCAAGGTCGCGACTGGCACGAAGGACTTTCTGTCGAGCGAGTGTGTCTCGTGTGGCGCGTGCGTGCAGGCGTGCCCGACCGCGACGCTCAACGAGAAGTCGGTCATTCAGCTCGGCACGCCAACCGGAGTCGTCGAGACGACGTGCGCGTACTGCGGTGTCGGTTGTGGTTTTCGCGCCGAGACTCAAGGCGACCGCGTGGTGCGCATGGTGCCCTCGAAGCGCGGCAAGGCGAACGAAGGCCACTCGTGCGTGAAGGGCCGCTTCGCGTGGGGCTACGCCAACCATCAAGACCGCGTGACGAAGCCGATGATTCGCGCGCGCATCACCGATCCGTGGCGTGAGGTGACGTGGGCCGAGGCGTTCAGGCACACCGCGAACGAGCTCAAGCGGCTGCAGGCGAAGTACGGAAAGGACTCCATCGGCGGCATCACCTCGTCGCGGTGCACGAACGAAGAAGTGTTCCTCGTGCAGAAGCTGATCCGCGGCGGCTTCGGCAACAACAACGTCGATACCTGCGCGCGCGTCTGCCACTCCCCGACGGGCTACGGGCTCAAGCAGACGTTCGGGACCTCAGCTGGCACGCAGGACTTCAAGTCGGTGGCGAAGGCCGACGTGGTGCTCGTCATCGGCGCGAACCCGACCGACGCGCACCCGGTGTTCGCGTCACGGCTCAAGCGACGGCTGCGTGAAGGCGCGAAGCTCATCGTGGCGGATCCACGGCGCATCGAGCTCGTTCGTTCGCCGCACATCGAAGCGGCGCATCACCTCGCGCTGAAACCGGGAACCAACGTTGCGCTCATCAACGCGCTCGCGCACGTCATCGTCACCGAAGGCCTCGTGAAGACCGACTCGGTGAAGGAGCGCTGCGAGCCGGCCGACTTCGAGCAGTGGGCGCGCTTCATCGCGAACCCCATCAACTCGCCCGAGCAGATGGAGCAGCACACCGGCGTGCCCGCGTCAGAAGTACGCGCGGCGGCGAGGCTGTACGCGACGGCGCAGAACGCGGCCATCTACTACGGGCTCGGCGTCACCGAGCACAGCCAGGGCTCGACGATGGTGATGGGCATGGCCAACCTCGCGATGGCCACCGGCAACCTCGGGCGCGACGGCGTCGGCGTGAACCCGCTGCGTGGGCAGAACAACGTGCAGGGCTCGTGTGACATGGGCAGCTTCCCGCACGAGCTCGCCGGCTATCGCCACGTCTCGGATGACGCGACGCGCGAACTCTTCGAAGGGCTGTGGGGCGTGTCGCTCTCGAGTGAGCCGGGCCTGCGCATTCCCAACATGCTCGATGAAGCCGTCGAGGGGCGGTTCAAGGGCCTCTACGTACAGGGTGAAGACATCGCCCAGTCAGACCCGAACACGCAGCATGTCGTGAAGGGCCTCGAGGCGATGGAGTGCGTCATCGTGCACGACCTCTTCCTCAACGAGACCGCGAAGTACGCGCACGTGTTCTTCCCGGGCAGCTCGTTCCTCGAGAAGGACGGCACCTTCACCAACGCGGAGCGCCGCATCAGCCGCGTGCGTCAGGTGATGCGCCCGCTCACCGGCCTCGCTGATTGGGAGGTGACGCTTGGGCTCGCGAACGCGCTCGGCATGAACCTGAAGTACTCGCACCCCAGCGAGGTGATGGACGAGATTGCCCGGCTCACGCCGACGTTCGCGGGCGTCTCGTACGCGAAGCTCGACCAGCTCGGCAGCGTGCAGTGGCCGTGCAACGAGAAGGCGCCGACGGGCACGCCCATCATGCACGTCGACCGCTTCGTGCGCGGCAAGGGCCGCTTCATATTGACCGAGTTCATTCCCACCGATGAACGCACGGGCCCGAAGTTCCCCCTGCTGCTGACGACGGGCCGAATCTTGAGTCAGTACAATGTGGGCGCGCAGACCGCGCGAACGCCGAACGTCGCGTGGCACGACGAAGACGTGCTCGAGGTGCACCCGTTCGATGCCGAGAACCGCGGGCTGAAGACGGGCGATCTCGTCTCGCTCGAGAGCCGCGCGGGAGAGACGACGCTGCGTGCCGTGGTCACCGAGCGCGTGCAGCCGGGGGTCGTCTACACGACGTTCCATCACGCGAAGACGAACGCGAACGTGGTGACGACGGAGTTCTCGGACTGGGCCACGAACTGTCCCGAGTACAAGGTGACGGCGGTGCAGGTGTCGCGCGCTGCGGGGCCGAGCGCGTTCCAGAAGGAAGACCGGCGGCGAGACGTGGCGCTGCGCCAGGTGGAGGCTCCGCATGCCACGCGTTGAGCTGCCCGCGGTTTCGTTTTCATTCGATGGCGTGCAGCTTCCGCAGCCGAGAGACATCGCCATCGAGACGGCGGTGAACGTCGTGTACGGCGACCGGCCGTACGCGGTGATGATGGCCACGCCGAACGACGTGGAGGACTTCGCGGTCGGCTTCACGGTGACCGAGGGCGTCGCTGAGTTCGCGCAAATTCGCGGCGTGAAGGTGAACGAGCTCGAAGCGGGGCTCGAGGCGGTGGTGACGTTGTCGGTCGAGGCTCCCGTTCGTGAACGCAACGTGAATGGGCGCACCGGCTGCGGGCTGTGTGGCGTCGCTTCGTTCGACGACATGCCGCGCGCCGAGGTGGTGGAGCGAACGTCGACACCCGTCTCGCTCGCCGCCGTGAAGCGCGCGCTCTCGTCACTCGAAGGGGCGCAGCCGCTGAATGGCAGAACGCGCTCCGTTCATGCGGCGGCGTGGTGTTCGGCCGACGGAGCCATCGAGGTGCTGCGTGAAGACGTGGGTCGGCACTGCGCGCTCGACAAGCTCATCGGTGCGCGATTGCGGGCAGGGCAGGGCGCAGGAGATGGCTTTCTGCTGCTGACGAGCCGGTGTTCGTACGAGCTCGTCGACAAGGCTGTCGTCTATGGCGCGCGCACCATCGTCTGCATCTCGGCGCCGACGTCGTACGCCATCGAGCGGGCGCAGGTGCATGACGTGACGTTGCTCGCGGTGGCGCGACACGACGGCGTACTGGCGTTTCACGGCGCCGAGCGCGTGCGGAGGGTGTGATGGAGTCGACGAAGCTCGTGCACATGGTGAATCAGATCGCCCTCGCGTTCCGGCTGCAGCCGAAGGACGAGGCCGTGAATCAGACGGTCGAACACATGCGCGCGTTCTGGAGCCCGCAGATGCGGCAGGAGCTCGTCGCCTACGTCGCCGCTGGAGGCGCTGGGCTCGAGCCGCTCGCGAAAGAAGCGGCCGCGAGGCTGTCAGCGTGAACGAAATGCCCGGTACATCGTGCCGAAGTACGCAGCGATGACGCCGACGAAGTAGAGCGCGATGGCGACGAACGGCGAGGGCATGCGCTCCGCAACTGCAGGCGCGCGGTCTCCCGCGACGTTCAATGCGGTGATGTAGAAGAAGTACGGCCCGAACAACGCGAACGCGAAGGCGAAGAACGAGCGCACGTTGCCCAGCCGCGGCGCTCCCGTTCCCAGGGTGCGAACGAACTCGGCGAAGGACGACGCGGTTGCAGGGAACAGCGAAGCGCGATGCGAAAGGTGCCAGGCGAAGAGCTGGAAGCTGATGACCGAGAGCAGCACCTTGCCCGACAGCCCGTAGGCCTTCGCAATGCCGAGGCCGAAGCCGTCGATGATGACGCGCCAGAGTGGGTTCGCCTCGAGCGAGAGGTCGGGCGTGATGTCGAGTGTGACGAAGTAGTCGAGCATGTGGGCGAGCAGACCGAGCACTCCGACGGTGGCCGCGCGCAACAGCACTGGCCGAACAGCGACGCCACGAAGCACCAACGCCATCGCGACCGCTGCGCTGAAGACCGTCACCCACGCCAGCACCGCGAGCGGAACACCGAAGCGCTGCACGACCTCGAACGATGCGTCGAGCAGCTCGGTGGGAGTCAGCAACCACGCCTCTTGGCGGCGCTCACGAATTGTCCGGAAGGAACGCCCAGCAGCTGAGAGATGGCTGCGATGGAGAGTGCGACGAAAGGGACTGAAGGTCGCAGGAGCCAGTCACAGAGTTGTTCCAGCCGGATCTGACCGTTCTGGAGCTGTGTCACTGCCGGCTGGACGGTCGTCGTGACGTGTTGGCTGTAGAGCTCGGTCAGGGACACCCGAGTGAGGTCCAGAATCTGGACGGTGCGCTGCCCGCGCGGTGACTTGCCGCGTGGAATCCACCGGGAGCGATTCTCGACGAGCTGGTGGGTGAACTCGATGTGGTCGAGCGGTGACTCGTTCGCCGGATCGACGAGCGTCGCCAACTCCCCGCCCGGTGGGTCCTCGAGTGGCGCGAGCGGAACACTCCCGGGCTCGAGGGGAAACCAGTCGAGCTTGCCGCCTGACTGGTTGCAGTTTCGACACGAGAACAGAAGGTTGCTCCACGTGTATGCGAGCCACCAGTAGCCCGGAGCCGAGTCACCCTTCGCGCGCATCGCACGACCCGCTGGTCGAAAGTGCTCGACGTCGTTGCGCTTCACCTGCTCGAGCATTTCGCAATACGCGCACTTCAGGTGTTGCGCTTGCCAGAGCCGCTCAGCGTAGGTGCGGTAGGAGTCGGGCAGGTCTTTGACGCGGTCGATCTCCTGCTGCGACAGGTGCTTCGCGAGCGCGACCTTCAGCGACTCGGCTCTGACCGCCGGCAGATCGCTGGGCTCTTGACCTCGATCGACCCGAATCACGACTGCTCGGTGGCCGCCTTGCGCGGCGTCGGCTGAATCGAGGGCGTTGCCTTCTTCGCGGTGAGTTCCGCTCGGAGCGCGTCGAGCTGGCGTTCTTCCTGGTCGTCGCGGAAGGGGTTGGTCGCGAGCACCATGTACTCGTGCATCTGCTGGCCAACCTCGCTGGGGAACTCGTCGCCAAAGCCGAAGAACTCGTTCAGCAGCTCGGTCGGCGTGAGGAACGCAGGATTCGTCGTGTTCGTCTCGGCGAGGACTCCACCATCGGGCGCTCGCTTGAGCCGAATGATCTCGTCTGCCTCGAGCCCCGCGAGCACGATCGGCGAGTGCGTGGTGGCGATGAACTGGAGCTTCGGGAACACCTTCTTGAGCGTGCTGACGAGACGTCGCTGCCAGCTGGGGTGAAGGTGCAGATCGAGTTCGTCGACGAGAACGAGTCCTTCGAAGTCGGCAGGCTCTGCGGAGCCTGGCCTTCGGTCGAGAAGCGCCTGGCCAACGAGGTCTGCAACCCAGGCGACCGTCGATTGGTATCCGTGTGAGAGCCAGGGCGCTGGAACCGCCATCTGCTCGTTTGGCGCGAGGTCCTGAGAGAAGACATCTTCGTGCGCCTCTCCAGAAAGGCGAAACCCGCGGATGTTGGGCAGGAGGCCGCTTTCGACCAGCACGATGTTGAGCACCCGCTCGAACTGTCGGACGAAGTCAGCGTCACCAAGGACTGAGGGAAAGCGCCGTGCGAAATCGGTGGCCGCAATCTGCCAATGTGGCTCGAACAGCGAGCGCACTCTGTCGCTGGCTCGGTCGCGGGGTTGCGCGGCCGCGTTGGGAAACGGAATGCTCCGGGTTACGCCGTATCCAGCGACAAAGTAGTGGGCGATCTCCCGCGCGCGAATCTCAGTGAGTGGCGAAGGCTCGCCGAGCGCCTGCCCATCAACGTGCCAGTTGGAGGAGCCCTTCAAGTCGCTCCAACCGGCCGCTCTCGTGATCTCTGAGTACAGCCGCGTTGGCCCAACACCAGATGGGAGTCCCGGCCTTTCCGCTCGGCTGCTCACCTCGAACTCACCTCGAACTGCCCCTGCAAGTGACAACACGCCACGACCACCCTGCAGCTCACGCCTGAGAGGGACGAGCGAGGGAACGTTCGCGATCTGATTCGCCTTGTTCGTGCCCATTGCCACCATCGCAATGCACTGAAGGATGGTGGTCTTCGAGAGGCCGTTCTCACCGAGGAGGACCGTCCACATCCGGGGCTTCGATTCGCGTGTGAAGGTCAGCTTCAGGTCGCGGATGAGCTTGATGCCCGAGATGTGAAGTTCGGTCAGATACATGCTCAGTTGAGTCTACTCATTGTGGCTGTCGACTGCCTGAGCAGATCGATGACTGGAGCAACGAATGCCGAGCAAGAAGAAGCACCCGCACCATGAAGTCCTGCTTCGCTTGCGCAAGTACGGGTTGGCCTTGCCAGGCGCTCACACGAAGAGTCCGTGGCCCGGTCACCTCGACCTCGCCGTCAACGACAAGACGTTCGCGTACCTGAACGTCGACGGAGAGCCGCTGAAGCTCTCCTGCAAGCTGCCCTCGTCGAGCGGGCTCGCGCTCACGCTGCCGTTCGCCTCACCAACGCCGTACGGGCTCGGCAAGAGCGGTTGGGTCACGGCGACGTTCAAAGACTCCGAGAAGCCGCCCGTGCAATTGCTCGAACAGTGGATCGACGAGAGCTATCGCGCGCAGGCGCCGAAGAAGCTGCTCAAAGAGCTCGTCACCCGTCGTTCTCGTTGAACTGCCACGCAGGTGCGTACGGCTTCAGCGTCTTGCGATGCGCTTCGGCCGTGCGGCGAATCTCTGCGACCTGCTCGGGGCCGAACTTGTCCAACGTCGATAGCAGCTGCCGCATGCGCAGGTTCTTCGAGAGCCGCTCTCGGTGGTGGGCGAGAAAGTCCCAGTACATCGCGTTGAAGGGGCACGCGTGTTCACCGACGCGCACGTCGGGGTCGTGCTGGCACCGCGCGCACGGCGCCTCGTGTTTCGCCGCCGCCGGCCCACGGCCCTTCGCCGACAGGCCTGACTGCCGCTTCACGTACGCCGCCGACGCCACGTACGGCTTCGTGGTGAACGCATCTGTTCCATGCAGGCCCATGCCGACGACGTTCGGCAGCTCCACCCACTCATATGCGTCGACGAAGGCCGCCCAGAACCAATGCGAGACCGCGCGCGGGTCGATGCCGGCAAGCGTCGCGTAGTTGCACAACACCATCAGCCGCTCGATGTGGTGGGTGTAGCCGGTGTCGTGCACCGACTGCACCGCCTCCTTCACGCACTGCATCGACGTGCGCTCGGGCGCCCAGAAGAAGTCTGGCAGCGGAAGCTTCGCACCCAGGCCATTCGCCGTGCGCAGGCCCGGCATCAGCCACCAATAGACCCCGCGAATGAACTCGCGCCAGCCGATGACCTGCCGAATGAAGCCCTCGGCACTCGCGAGAGAGACCTGACCCTGCTCGTATTTCTTCGCCGCCGCGCGCGCGACCTCGTCAGGCCGCAAGAGCCCGAGGTTGAGCGGCACCGACAACAACGAGTGAAAGAGAAACCGCTCGTCGCTGCGAATCGCGTCTTCGTACGGCCCGAAGTCAGAGAGCCTTCTGTCGACGAAGTGTTTCAGCCACGAGAGCGCCTGCGTGCGCGTCACCGGCCAGCCGAAGCCGTCGAGCGTGCCCCATGAGCCAATCTCCTCCCGGCCCACCCACCGCATCACCTTCTGCGTGAGTTCGTCAGGCGCGAACCAGGGAATCGCGGGCATCGTCACGCCGCGCGCGTGCTCTCGGTTGTCGGCGTCGAAGCTCCACTTGCCGCCTTCGGGCCGGCCCTTCGAGTCGACGAGCAGCCCCAGCTTCTGCCGCATGAGCGGATAGAACTGGTCCATTCGCACCTGCTTGCGGCCCTTCACCCATGAGAGGAACTCGTCGCGCGTGGTGACGAAGTGCCCGCCCGGCCCGCCGTCTTCGTGGAGCGTCAACGGCAACGACTTCGTGAGCGCGCGGAACCGCCCGTCGATGGCCCACTCCTTCGGCGCCATGGCGTGCAGGGCCTTCGGCTTCGCCCACTTCGCGAACGCCTCGACGCCGCTCGCGTAGTCATCGGCCACGCGGTGCTCGACGTGAAAGCCGGCCGCGCGGCGCTCCTCGATGAAGTGCCGCAGCGAGCTGACGATGAGCGTCAGCTTCTGCCGGTGCCACGGCATTGCGTGCACCTTGGCGCGCGTCTCGAGCACCAGCAGCTGTCCCTCCTCTGGCGTCTTCGGAAAGGCAGCGAGCGTCGGGTCCTGGTCCCACGGGAGCACCACGGTGACGCGTTCGCTCCCGAGCGACGGGCGCTTCGTCACCTCTTCGACCGGCAGCGGCTTCGACACGCGCAGACAGCTAATGAGCCCGGTGCTGCCTCGCTACGCAGAGGTGTGGCACCGTCGCGGAATGAGAGTCGACGCTGACGAGCTCGAGCTCGAGGATCCGCTCCTCGACGACCAGGGCCTTCGTCATCACGGGCTGCCCTTCACCGGAACACGCGTCGAGCGTGAGCCGGGCAGCATCGCCGAGACCGCCGTCGTCGACGGCAGCGCGCATGGGCGGCACGTTCGAACCTCGCTCGACGGCGTGCTGCTCGAAGAGGCCGAGTACGCGCGCGGTCACCTCGTCGGAGAGCGACGCCAGTGGTTTCACGACGGGCAGCTTCGTTCGCACCTTCACGTCGGCCCGCCGCGCAGAGAGCGCGCCTGGAACGAACGCGGCGTGCTGGTGCTCGAACGTGACGAGGCGTTGAAGCTGCGCCGCACGTGGACCGACGAAGGCGTCTTGCGCTCCGAGCGCATCGAAGGGCTCACCCGCGAGTTCACCCACGGTCAGCTCGCGTGGACGAGAGGCGAGCGCTCGACGAAAGACCCCACCACCTTCGCCGCGTACACCTTCGTCGGCGACGTCATGCACAGGCACCTCGACGCGCTCCTCGCGGAGCACGACCGCGAACACGACGTCTTCATCTGGGTGCACTCGCTCATCGCCAACGCGCGGCCCGAGGCGGTCGGCGTGATGCGACGGCTCTTCGCGAACGACTCGTTGTGGATTCGCTCGACCGCGCTCGCGCTCGCCGGCAACGCAGGCCTCACCGAGCTGCGCGACGACGTGGCGGCGTTTCTCGGTGACTCCCGAATTCCGCCTCGTGAATGGCACGGTTCGAGCGGGCGAAGCGCCAGCCGTTCGCTCGACGAGGTCGCCCGCGTCACGCTGCGGCAGCTGGGCTAGTTCTTCCAGTCGAGGTCGCCGGCCGCGTCATCGACCACGCGGTTCACCATTGCGGTGACGAGCTTCTCGGGTTTGCCGCCCGACGCCTTCACCGACCAGCTGCCCTTGAGCGCCTGCTCGGGGTAGCTCATCACCAGCAGCTGCACCTTCATGCTTCCGGGCGCTTCACCCGCCTCGAGCGTGACGCCGAGCTGAAAGCCCTTCAGGTGGTTCGCCTTGATGGCCGAGAGCGCCGCCTTCTTGTCTTCACCGTCGGGAGCGAACGCCGCGCCGAGCGCCTCGAGCTTCGCGCGAAGGAGCTTCTCGACGAGGGGGCTCAGGTCTCCCGGCGGCACCGGCTGCAGCCGCAGGTAGAGCCCACCAGCGGTCGTCGGCGCGGCCGCAGCGTCTTGCGCGGGCGTCTTCACCAGCTTCGCCAACGCGGGGTCGAGCTGCGCGGTGCGGAAGCCCGTCTCGAGCGCCTTCGTGTACGCGGCCTTCGCGGGCTCGGCGCGGCCCTGCTTCGCTTCGCACACGGCGAGGCCGTACAGGGCGCGGCCCTTCGTTCTGGCAGCCCGTGGCCCCGAGGCGCGTTCAGTCGCGGCCTCGAGCAGGGGCGTCGCAGACTTGCAGTCGTCGGCGTCGAGCAGCACGAGCGCGACCCGCAGCATCGCCTCGGCGGGCACGTCGGCCATCGCGGTGAGTGGTTGCAGCGTGGCCTTCGCGTCCTTCACCTTGCCGGCGTCGAGCTGGCGCGAGGCCATCGCGAGGCGCGCTTCACGGCTCTGCGGCGTCAGCGTCAGGCCCTTCTTCGCAGCGGCGAGCGCGAGGTCGTGTCTGTCCTGACGGGCCAGCGAGCGGCTCAAGCGGCCCTGCGCGAAGGCGGAGCCTGGCGACAGCGTGAGGTAGTCGTTCCACGAGCCGATGGCGCGCGTGTGCTCGTTCATCGCGGCGAGCGTGTTCGCGTGGAACGAGCGCAGGATGAGGGAGCCCGGGTGCTGCTCGAGCACCTTCGTGAGGAAGGTGACGGCGGCTTCGTTCGACTGGTTGCGCGTCGCGAGCCAATAGTGCGCGAGCGCCCACGGCATGAGCGCGGGGTCCGTCGCGGTTTGTGGGCCGAGGAGTTTCTCGGCTTCGGCGTCTTCACGGCCGATGGCCAGCAGCATGGCCTGCGTGGCGCTGGCGAAGCGCAGTGACGGGTCGGCCTTCAGCGCTGCGCGACACGCCGAGAGACCCGCGTCGAGGTCTGCGGCCGAGAGCCCCACGGGCGCGTCGATGCCCATGGGCTGTTTGAGCGCGAGCTCCCAGCAGGTGCCGAGTGAGGTGAGTGCGGCGTCTGACTTCGACTCGGGCTGCGCGCTCTTCGGTGGCTCGGCGTGGAGTACCGCGCGCGCGATGGCGTTGCTTCCCTCGGTGAGCAGCGCGTGGGCGCCCTGTGCCTTCACCCTGAACTCGGAGAACGTCGATTGTTTGCCGTCACGCACCGTGCCTTCGACGCCCTCGGCCGTCAGCACCACCGTCACCACGCGGTCGGCGCCGAGCAGCGCCAGCGCCTTGTCTGCGTTGACGGCCTCCGACAGCGTCGCCACGTCGAGGCCCTCCTGAGAGGCCATCGCCAGCACCTGCTTCGTGTCGAGCACCGTCTGGCCCGACTGCACCAGCAGCGCGAGCGCGCGGGCCTCCATCAGCAGGCCAAGTCGGGTCGCTGCAGCGTCGGGTGCCTTCGGTGGCAGCACCGCGATGACGGGCGAACGGTCGGCGAAGGCGAGGGTTGGCAGCAGGGCGAGCAGGAGCAGTCGGCGCATGGCGGGCGCAGCCTCTCACAAGCCGCGTCCCGAGGTGCCTCGCAGTTCGACGCGCTGAAATACACGTGGAGCCGGCGAGCAGACGGCTCGTGTCGCGCTCCTGGCTGCGGTGACACTGCGTCTACGCGAAGCTCGGCGCGCCGTACGTCGGTCGTGGCTGCTCCTCCGAGGGGCAGGTGCTCGAGTGCAGTGTCTGGGCGTGTTCGCGCGCTGCGAGAGCCGACGCTGCCGGTCACCTTCGCAGGCGCAGCCGAATGGGGCCCTTCGCGGTCGAGGCGTCGACCACGTGGCCACCCTGCGTGATGTCGAGCACGCCCTTCGCCACCAGTCGGCGCGCGGCCTGCCGCACGGGCTCCATCAGGGCTCGCCACTCGTCGTCGGGCGCGAGCGCACGCGCGACCTCTGAAGGGCAGATGGTGGCGCCGCGAGCGCGCTCTCCGAGCTTCGACAGAATTTCGGCCTCGAGCGTCGCGCCGCCATCGGAGCGTTTCCCGCGGCGGCAGGCGTCCGAGCAGTACCGAACGTTCTCCCACTCTCGCGCCCACTTCTTGCGCCAGGTGATGGTGCGGCCGCAGGTGGCGCAGGGCTTCTCGGCGGGACTCACGCCAGCCCCGAGTAACGAACGCGCGTTGGCGTTTCACGAAAAGGCATACTCCGCGCGTGAACGCTCGAGAGGAACTGCAGCGACGGTTGACGAAGCCGCAGCGACATCGGTTGCTGCAGGGCTTCCCCGCGGTGCCAGCGATGGTGCCGGCCAGCTCGGAGGGCACGCTCGTTCGCTCGTTCACCGGTGCGCTGCGTGACGTCGCCTTCGAGAGCGCGGCCGCGACGCTTGCGCGTGGTGGTCCGCCGCCGCTCGTGGCGAACCCGAACGCGACGTCAGAAGTTCGCGCGCGAGACGAAGCGGCACACCGTCGCGCGGTCGAGTCGTGGGAGCGCTTGAGACCGCAGCTCGAAGCGAAGGTGGCGGTGGGCAATCGCTCCGAGCCGCCCTGGCTGACGGTGGACCGCGCGCGCGACCTCATCGTCGGCGTCATTCCCCACACCCAGTGCGTGCCGCGCCGCGAGGCGTGTGGCTTCTGCACGTTCCCGCACGACCCTGCGAACAAGCGAAGCCGACTCGAGATGCTCTCGGCCGTCGAGCGCGACATTCTCGCCGTCACCACGGCTCCCGAGCTGCAGGGCCGGCGGGTGCACGCGCTCTATCTCGGCGGCGGCACCGCGAACCTGTCGTCGACAGAAGAGGTCGAGCGGCTGCTGACGACGCTCCGCACCCACCTCGTGCTCGACGACGCAGAGCTCACGCTGGAAGGAACGCCCGCGCTCTTCGAGAGCTGGTTCTCGTCGCACCTGAAGTCGCTCGCGAAGCAGCGGGTCGGGCACCGCCGCATCAGCATGGGCGTGCAGACGTTCGACCCCGCGCTCCTCACCCTCATGGGCCGCGAGAAGTTCGGCGACGCGGCGCTGGTGAAGAAGCTCGCGAAGAAATGCCGTGAGCTGGCCATCACCACCTCGGCCGACCTGCTCTTCAACCTGCCCGGCCAGAGCCTCGAGCAGATGGAGCGCGACGTCGACACCGCCATCGCCGCGGGGCTCGAGCAGATTTGCCTCTACCACCTCGTGCTCTACGACGGCCTCGGCACGCCGTGGGCGAAGGACGAGGCGCTGCTCCGCTCGGTGCCCGACAACGGTCGCGCAGCGCAACACTGGCTCAGGCTGCGGGAGCGTCTGCTGCGCGCGGGCTACGAGCAGTCGACGCTCACGAACTTCGAGCGCAAGGACCTCGGCTCGAAGCGCTTCCGGTACGAACTCGCCAGCTTCTCGCCCGACCGCACCGACGCGCTCGGCTTCGGGCCGATGAGCTTGAGCACGTTCATCGACTGGCCTGCCAAACGCGGCCTCAAGCTGCTGCGGCGCAAACACCTCGGGCGCGCGGCGTGGTCGGGAGACGACCTGATGTTCCAGTACGACGAGGCCTCGCTGCGGCTTCTCTTCGTCACCCGCAGCCTCGCCACCACGCGCGTCGATGCGCGCACGTATGCACACCGCTTCGGCACGACGCTGCAGCACGACTTCGCGGAGTCACTCGCTGCGCTCATCGCCGAGCAGTTGGTGACTGTCGACGAGTCCACGGTCTCGCTCACGCCGCTGGGCATGTTCTTCGCGGACTCGGTCGTGTCGACGCTCGCGGCAGGTGCGCCGAGGTCGGGCGCAGGGCTTCACACCGCCGAGTTGTTGAAGGAGCTGCCCCGCGCGAGCGAGTACCTGAGCATGGGCTGACGCTTCAGAGGCTCGCGAGGAACGCAGGCGCCTGGGTCTCGAACCGCTTCTGAATCTCGGCGGCGATCTCCTGCTCGTGCGCGATGTCGTGCTCCAGTCGTTCACCAATCGACATGGCATCACGCGCCGGGAACAGCTCGCTCGGCACCGTCTCCCAGAGCGAGTCCTCCAGCCCGCGCAGCTCCGACAGGTGACCCCCTTCAATCGCCTGTTGGAGCAGCTCGGGTGGAAGGTTCGGAAGCGCGCCAGCACCACCATCGGCCCACGTCTGCGTGTTGAACAGGCCACCGCGCAGGTAGCCCATCGTCTCTTCACCGATGCGCTTCTCGGGTGGCAGCCGGTCGTTCGCCGCGCGCCAGATGGCCTCGCGCTCTGCCTGGTTCTGCGTGTCGTTGGTGACGGCCGTGATGCCGTCGCCGACGATTGAGATGCCGGTGCCCACCGCGGCGATGGTCTCTCCGGGGAGCGCGCCGACGCCGGTGGCCGTGAT
Organism: Myxococcaceae bacterium; assembly: GCA_040275325.1. GTDB lineage: Bacteria > Myxococcota > Myxococcia > Myxococcales > Myxococcaceae > Xiheimicrobium. Next base: position 18,061 of record JBEOKA010000549.1, read on the forward strand.
GGCCGAGCCCGCCGCCGACACGAGGTCACCCAGCGCGCCGACCGAGGACCCGACGGTGAGCCCGTTCTCAGCGAAGCGGTCGTACGCGCTCGCGAGCGAGGTCACGGCACCGAGCCCGGGCAGGAAGCGGCTCGCGTACTTGCCGATGGTCGAGCTGCTCACGCCGAGCACCTCGGAGCCCAGTCGCCCGGCCTGCGCGAGCCCACCGATGATGGTGGCCGCGTCACCCGAGGCGGCGAGCAGCGAGTCGACGCGCTCCCTGGCCGTGTCGGCCGTCGCGGCGCCATAGAGGTCGTACGCGAGCCCCGCGACCGCGAGGCCCTTTCCGAGCGGCGACTTCTCGGCCCACTCCTTCCCGAGCTTCTCGAGGTCGTCCGGTTTGGCCGTGCCAGTCGCCAGCTTCATGAAGCCGTCGAGCGCGCCGGTGATGGCCTCGGCTTTTCCTTTGTAGTCCCACGCCGTCGAAGCGGCGCCCGCGACCGCCAGCGCCGGGTCCATGAACGGAGCGAGCTTCTCTTCCAGCTGCTCGCGGAACGTCTGCGCGGCGACCTCGCCTTTGGCTGCCTCGGCGGCGGCGACGGTTGGGAGCGCCGCGGCGACGACGCCTTCGAGGGCCTCGCTCGGGCCGTTCGTGCGAGCGCGCTCGGCAGCCCAGTCCAACGCGGCCGGAGCATGGCGGGTGCCCGCGAGCTTCGTGTAGCCCTCGACCAGCGTCGCCTCGCTCAGCTTGCCGGCGTTCGCCTCGAGGCTCGTCTTGAGCGCGTCTTCTGCGGCGGTGACGTCGGTATAGAGGCTGGCGTTCTGCTCGCGGAAGGCGGCGATGGCGGCGGCCTTCTGGTCGTCGGTGGCGAGGCTGGCGCCGACCGCGAGGTGCTCGGCGAACTTCGTCTCGGCTTCGGTCAGCTTCGCCTTCGCGGCGTCGAGCGCAGCCGTCGCAGCTTCGACCTCGGCAGTGGCGGCAGGGTCGACCCCGGCGAGGGCCTCATCGAGGCCGCTCTTGCTGCGCACGGCGAGCTTCGAGGCGCGGTCGAGGTCTCGCGGGCTGAGTGTGCCCTGAGCGACGCCGGCCTTCATCGCGTCGACGACGGCGCCTTTCTCTTCGGGCTTCGCGGCGGCGTACACGCGGTTGAGTTCGACGGGAGACAAGTTGCCCACCACGTCGGCGCCGTAGAGGGGGTCATCTTTCTTCGCGGCGATCTTCTCGGCGAGGCGCGCGTCGGCGAGGTCTTCCTGGGGCGTGTCGCGGTAGGCGCGGTACTCGGCGATGTCGTGCGCCACAGCCTCTTTCGCCGCCGAGACGGCCGCGCCGCTCAACGCCACGGGGGCAGCCGACGACGGCTTGAACGTCGAGCGCGTCTGGTCGAGCGGCTTTGGCGCCTCGACCTTCGGCGGCTCGGGTGGCTTCGGCCGTTCGGTGCGGTTCGTCTGGCTCGTGCTGCTGGTGCGGTCAGACGACGTGCGTTCGATGGCCATGACAGTCCTTGGAAAGTGGGCTCCTGAACTGAAGACGCCAGCCCACCCGAACTGTCGCACGAATCATCGCTGCGTCGCGCGTTGGCTCACGACCTGGCTCAGCATCGCCTTGATGGCCAGGCTCGCGGGGTCCATCGCGGCGGCGAGGCGAAGGAAGCTCTCGGCTGACTGGAGTCGGCCCGCGGCCAGGTCTTCGCGCGCGAGGTTCAGGTACGCGCGCGCCTTGTCGAGACGGCCTTCGGGAAGTCGCTGCTGCTTGAGGGACGACGGAGTCGAGGAGAACGGAGGTCGCGCAGACACAGGGGTGGGCAGCAAGCCTCGGACCAACCCTCGCTCGTCGTGACTTCGGGGGCTTGAGCGCAGTCGGGGGTCGCGAATTGCAACGCTGCCATTCACTCCTGAAATGCGTCTCAGCGCTCCTTGCTGTCCATCACGATGGTGACGGGCCCGTCGTTGACGAGCGCGACCTTCATGTCGGCGGCGAAGATGCCCTCGGCGACGGTCAGCCCTGCCGCGCGGCACTTCTCGCAGAACGAGGCGTACAGCCGCTTCGCTTCATCGGGCGGCATCGCGTCGGTGAAGCTGGGCCGACGCCCCTTCTTCGTGTCGGCGTAGAGCGTGAACTGGCTCACCGCGAGCAACTGCTTCGAGCCGTCGTGCAGCGAGCGGTTCATCTTGCCCGCATCGTCTTCGAAGATTCGCAGGCCCGGCACCTTGTCGACCATGAAGTCGACGTCGGCGTCGGTGTCGCCTTTGCCCACGCCGAGCAGCACCATCAACCCCGGCCCGATGGCGCCGACGACGCTGCCATCGACCGTGACCGACGCTTCTTTCACCCGCTGGAGCACCGCGCGCATGTCACGGCCCCGAGACGGGCTGCGCAATCCACGAGCAGCTCGAGGTGTGCTGGCAGCCATCGAACGAGACGACAGTGCCGTCTGATGCGAGGTACCGCGCGAGCAGGTTGACGAGGTACGTGCCGTCGTCCCACGTCTTCTTCGGGTCGGGCAGCTCGAAGCCGTGACGGCCGGTGGGGCTGGGCATCGGGTAGAGCACGCCGACGGTGCCGCCCACGGTCGCGCTGGGGAACACGTGCCGCAGCGGCGGGTTGAGGCGCGGCACGTCGAAGCCATCGTTCACGGGCACGGTCGACGAGAGGTTCTCGATGTCCATCAGCACGTGCTGGCCGCGCGAGTTCCGGTACGGGCTGGTGCGCGAGACGCCCTCGATGATGTGCGAGTCGACGAGCACCTGGTTCACCGTCTTGTTGTAGCGGGGGTCGCGCGAGGTGAGGTCGAGGTAGCCGGCCGAGCGGGCCAGCGCCGTGCCTGCCGCGACAGGTACGACCGGGTCTCCCACCGTGTTCATGATGAGCGCTCGCGTGCGCACGCGCTCGCCGTTGCCGTACTCGAGAATGCGGCGCTGGTAGTTGGGCGCGAAGTTCACGGGGTCGGCGGAGTCGAGCAGCGTCTGCGCGAAGCCGATGAAGCGCCGCAGCTCGGGCGTGCCGCGCTTGAGGCCGAAGCCGTCTCCGAGCGCGATGAGCGGAGCGCCCTTCACAATGTCCCGGCCCTGCCACTTCGCGTCGACGCCGAACGTGGTGATGCTCAGGTACGGCAGCTGCTCCTTCGGCAGCGCGCAGCCCTCGGGCCGCTTCGGCGCCAGCACCCCGGAGTAGAAGTCGAGCTTCAGCGCGTTGCCCTCATCGCTCGAGACGGTCGCGCGCAGCAGGCCGTCTTTCTGCACGCGCGCGCAGCGCCACTCCTTCGAGACCAGGTTGGTGATGACGGCCGTGTCGCCCTCGACGAGCGTGGCCTCGACCGGACCGACCTTCACGCGGCCGCGGTTGTTGCCGTTGGGCAGGTACTGCCAGAGGTCGAGCCCGTCGGCCGACTTCTCGGTGATGAGCAGCGGGCCCATCATGCGCAGGGACACGGCCTCTTTGACGCCACCGGGCGCCGCGCGTTTGCCGATTTCGGCGAAGCCCGCGCCTGCCGAGATGGGCACCACGACGCCGACGTGTGGCTCGGTGCCGCCGACCAGCGCGCTCATGATGCCGCCGAGGGAGCCGCCGCCCATGGAGAGCTTCGAGGCCGCGCCGACGTCGATGACGCCGTCTCCGTCGAAGTCGCCGGCGAGGTCCTTCACGCCGTCGCGGTTCACGTCCCACTCCCAGCGCGTGGTGCCATCGAACGTCTGCAGCACCTGCACGAGGCGCAGGTAGTCGACGGTCGACTGACGCACCATGTCGCGCGTGTGCACGGCGTACGCCGTCCAGTAGTCGGCGCCGGAGTCGGGCTTCGCGTCACCCGTCTGGTCGAACGCGCGGTCACGCTTGAGGCCCCTGAAGAGCCCGATGAGGCCCTTCGACGCGAAGAGGCCCTCGGCCGCCTGCAGCTCGAGGTCTCCGAAGCCGAGGCCGTGGCTCGGGCAGTCGATGGCGATGGAGGCGATGCCCTGCCGCGCGAAGAGGCCTGAGTAGAAGAGTCCCTCGAGCTTGTTGCTGCCGTAGCCGTGGCCCGCGATGGCGAGCGGCGCAGGCCCGCGACGGTTCTTCGGCACCGCGAGCCAGAACGTCACCTTCTCGGTGCGCGCTTTTCCCTCGGGCAAGTCGATGGCGCCGGTCTCGGGGTTCAGCTTCCACGTCTGCTGGTGCAGCGGGAGCAGGTTTCCCGCCGCGTCTTTGCGCGGGAAGAACTGCGGCGAGTCGAAGGCGCCCGTGACGAAGAAGTCGATGGCCTTGAAGCCGTCGATGAGCGAGCGAATCTGCGGCGAGTCGGAGTCGGCGCCGAGGAGCCCCGGCAACAGGCTCGCGAGCGCGCCGACGAGCTGGTCACCCGGCACGATGCGAACGTTGAGCGTGCGCGTCGGGTCTTCTCGAGCCGAGTCGAGGTCGGTGAGCTTCGGCGGAAACTCCGTCGCCAGCCGCGAGAGCGGGCCCATGCCGTTGAGCCCGTCGCGAATCACCTTGAAGTACGACGAGATGCTCTGCGTGGTGAAGCTCCAGGTGAAGGCGACGTCGTCGAGCGAGAGCCCGTGCTTCGGCAGGCAGTCGGGCAGGTGGGCCAGCGCGGCCGTCTGCGACGCGTGGTTGATGTACTTGAACGGTGAGCGCACCGGCCGGCCGTCTTCGTCGACGAGGCGCTTCGTGATGACGACCGCGTACACGTTGCGCTCGCGCATCGGCATCAGCGGGCGGAAGAGCAGCGACTTCGTCTCGCGCTCGTAGTGCAGCATCGTCTTCGTATCGCCGGGGAAGCGCACGTTCGGGTGGTCGAGCGTGCCGTCCATGTCGGTGTCTTCACCGGGGTCGAGCACGTTGTTGCGGTTCAGGTCCTCCTCGACCTCTTCGAAGAGCAGGTTGCCTGTCTCGCCGCGCGGGTCGTTGGGGAAGTAGTCGCGGTCTTCGATGACGGCGGGGAAGTTGTCGTTGCCGACGTCGAGCGGCACGGCCTCGCAGAACTCGGGCGAGTCGGGGTTCACGTCGATGACGTAGAGCGCGTCGTTCGACTGGTCGTAGTCGTCGCCCACGTGCCGGCGCGCGAGCTCGCCGAGGTCGAGGTGCTTGGTGAAGGCCAACGACATCGGCGCGTAGGTGCCCCAGCCGTCGAGCTTGGCGAGCTCTTCACGAATCGCGCGCTCCCAGGCGGTGGGCGCCGTCTTGCTCGCGTTGAGCCGCTTCTTCGTCGGGCTCGTCGCGTCGAAGCGCGAGGCGAAGTCGTTGGGCAGCGGCACGTTGGGGAAGGGGCGTTCTTCGATGTCGAAGACGATGGCGGCGCCGGTGCCTTCGGGAGCCAGCATCAACCCGCTGCCTTCGGGCGCAGCACAGGCGCAGACGAAGAGCAGCGACGCAGTCAGAACGCGGAGCATGTGAAGACCCACCCTTTGCGAAACAGAAGCCCTAGCTGTCAGCCTGCATCGTGCGGGTCAAGACCACCTGTGCCGACATGCCGCGCAGTGGGGAAGCCCGGTACGCTGCGCCGGTGCTCTCGCGCCTGATGAAGTGGCTGAAGGGAACGCCGCCGGGTGCCGTGCCGCTGTGGTCGGTACCCGCTCAGCAATCCGTCGTGGAGCAGACGTCGGCCGAGGTGGTGCGCCTGTCGAGCGTGCTCAAGGCGCTGAAGCAATCGAAGGAGCGGTTGTCAGAAGCCGAGCTCGCGGCGCTTGGAGTGGCGCTCGCTGAGGCGTTGCAGGCCGCTCCTGGTGAACGGCTTCGCGGGACCACGCCACGAGACGTGCTGCTGGCTCGAGGCGACGGTGGGCTGCGGGTGCTCGAGCGCCAGGAGCCGCGCCCCGCCTTCGGCTACCTGTCTCCCGAGATGGTGCGCGGCCAGCCGGTCGACGTTCAGTCTGACGTGTTCACCATCGCGACGCTGCTGTGGTTCGCGGCCGCGCTGCAACACCCCTTCGAGGTCGAGGGGCAGAGTGACTTCGACCTGCTGAACGCGGTTCTCCGCGTCGTCGCGCCGGTGCCCCTCGAGGCGCTGCGAAGCGACCTCTCACCAGCCTTCCTCGCGGTGTTGCGCAGAGCGCATCAGCGTGACCCCGCCGCGCGGTACCAGTCGCTGGAGGCGTTCCTCGAGGCGCTCTCGCCGCTGGCTGGAGCGTACGGCCCGCTCGTCGCCCGCGCGTTCTCGGTGACGCAGCCGACCAGACCGCGGGCCGCTGCCGTGGCCGATGAAGCGATTCTCGACGCCATCGGGCGCGGCGATGAGAGCGCCAGGCTCGTCTACGCCGACGTGCTCGAGGAGCGCGGGCTCGTGCAGCACGCCAGGTGGATGCGGCTCGAGTCGAAGGTGCAGGTCGCGCAAGGCGGCGAGCGCGACGCGCTGCTGAAGGAGTTGGTCAGCCTGCGCGACGTCGTCGGCATGGAGTTTTTGGCGACGGTGGGCCGGCCGGCCATCGAGCGGTGCGAGCTCGTGTTCGGGTTTCGCTGCCCGCTGAAGTGGACCGAGCTGGAGCGCACCGCGAAGCCAGACGAGCGGTACTGCCGCGTGTGTGACTCGACGGTGTACTTCGCAGGCTCCCCCGAGCGTTTGACCGACCTGTCGTGGCGTGGCGTCTGTGTGGCGGTCGACGTCTCGGTGCCGCGCGTGGAAGGGGAAGAGGAGGCCGTCGGCGGCGCCATGATGGGCAAAGTCGCGCCCCGTCGGCGGCGGAACGCGTTCGGCGACTGAAGCGACCATTTCTGGTTGGTTCAGGCTTGTTTCGGCGTTTAAGAGACCATTCATGGTCGACTCGGAGGGCATTCTGAAGGGCCTCGCCGAGCGCGCTCGGGCGCTGCGTGTGTTTCGTCAGCTTCGGCAGGAAGAGCTGGCCGAGCGCGCGGGGGTCGGCGTGATGACCGTGCGGCGCTTCGAGAAGACGGGGCGGGCGTCGATTGAGAACGTGCTCCGTATCGCCTTTGCGCTGCGCGCGGAGGCCGGGTTCGAGTCGCTCTTTGAGGCGCCGAAGTACCGCACGCTCGATGAAGCGCTCGCGGAACCAGACGTGCGCCGGGTTCAGCGGGTGCGGAGCCCGAAGTGAAGCTCGAGCCCGCACGCGTCATCAGTGTCTTCTTCGAGCCAGAGGAGGGCCGACACCTGCACGTGGGTCGGCTCGCCCTGAAGAATCAGCAGGTGTTGTTCGAGTACGAGAGGTCGTTTCTCGAGCGAGGGCTCGAGCTCTCACCGTTCAAGCTGCCGCTCGCGCCGGGCGTGGTGACCGGAGACCCGGCGAAGTTCGACGGACTGATGGGCGTCTTCGACGACAGCCTTCCCGATGGCTGGGGACGGCTGCTCATCGCCCGGCGTGCTGCGAAGGCGGGCATTGCGCCTGAAGCGTTGAGTCCGCTCGACCGGCTGTTGCTCGTGGGCCATCGGTCGATGGGCGCGCTCGTCTACGAGCCGCAGGTCGAGCTCGAGCTGCCGACGGTCGTGCAGTTGCCGGCGCTCGAGGCCGACACCCAGGCCGTCTTGAAGGGCGTCTCGGCGGTCGACCTCGATCGGCTCATCGCGTTGGGCGGCTCTCCGCAAGGCGCGCGTCCGAAGGTGCTGGTTCAGTTGTCGAACGATGGCTCCGTGGTGGTTGGAGACAGTCAGGCGAGGCCGGGCTTCGAGGCATGGCTGGTGAAGTTCCGTTCGCGTGATGACGACCAGCACGCCGCGGCGTTGGAGCACGCCTACCTGCGCATGGCGGCGGCGGCCGGAATTGACGTGCCTGCGTCACGAGTGCTCGGGCGAACGTCGAGACACCCCGGGTTCTTCGCGGTGCGACGCTTCGACCGCGAGGGAACGAAGAAGCTCCATCTGCACACGCTCGCGGGGCTCTTGAACGCGCCGCGGCGCTGGTCGGCGCTCTCGTATCGAGACGTGCTCAAGGCGGCGCGCGCACTCACCCGAAACGAGGGCGACGTGCGCGAGCTGTTCCGGCGTGCGTGCTTCAACGTGTTCGCCCACAACCGCGACGACCACGCGCGCAACTTCGCTTTCCTCATGAGCGCTCGCGGTGTCTGGCGTGTGAGCCCAGCCTACGACCTGACGTACTCCCACGGCCCCGGCGGAGAGCACACGATGCTCGTCGACACCGAGGGCACGAACCCCACGCGTGTGCACCTCGAGAAGCTCGCGGCGTCAGTCGGGCTGCGACGCACGGGCGACGTCATCGACGAGGTTCGCGCGGCCGTGTCGAAGTTTCATCGCTTCGCAGATGAAGCGGGAGTCGCGCGCTCGCGTGCACGAGAGGTCGGGCGCGCGCTCGGCGTCAGGCCACCGAAGCGCCGCTGACTCACCGCGCGTACGTCTTCAGGAAGTTCTTCACCGAGATCTTCTTCGCCGTGTTGTCCGACGACATGTACCGAACGGACCCGAAGATGGGCCGCTCGGGGCCCCACGCGCGGTCGTACCGCCCGAGCACCCAGAGGTAGCCCGAGTACGAGCACGGGTCGCGGCCATCGAGCGAGTACTTGTTCATCAACGTCTCCATGCGCTCGAGCGCGTCTTTCGCCGAGGGAGACCACTCGAGAATCTTCTTCCCCCACAACATG
>JBEOKA010000550.1:0-7818 GCA_040275325.1 Myxococcaceae bacterium
TCCGTCGATGTCTACGTCGAGTCCCGTGAGAACGACACGGGCATGGTCGTCCTCTCCAAGGAGAAGGCCGACAAGATGCGCATCTGGGACGAGATCTCGAACGCCGTGAAGGGCGACGAGATCATCAAGGGCACCATCACCGGCAGGGTGAAGGGCGGCCTCCAGGTCGACATCGGCGTCAAGGCCTTCCTCCCCGGTTCGCAGGTCGACATTCGCCCCGTGCGAAACCTCGACCAGTACCTGGGCAAGGAGTTCGAGTTCAAGGTCATCAAGTTCAACCAGAAGCGCGGCAACATCGTGCTGAGCCGCCGCGTGCTGCTCGAGAAGCAGCGTGAAGAGCAGAAGAAGGAGACGCTGAAGAACCTGAAGGAGGGCGCGATCATGAAGGGCCAGGTGAAGAACCTGACCGACTACGGCGCCTTCATCGATCTCGGCGGCATCGACGGTCTGCTCCACATCACCGACATGTCGTGGGGCCGCGTCGGCCACCCGAGCGAGATGTTCAACGTCGGCGACGAGGTTCGCGTCGTCGTCCTCAAGTTCGACCCCTCGCAGGAGCGCGTCAGCCTCGGTCTCAAGCAGATCCAGGAAGACCCGTGGCACCGCGCCGACGAGAAGTACCCGGTCGGCACCCGCGTGCGCGGCAAGGTCGTCAGCCTCACGGACTACGGCGCGTTCGTCGAGCTCGAGCAGGGCGTCGAGGGTCTCGTTCACGTCAGCGAGATGACGTGGAACAAGCGCGTCAAGCACCCCTCGAAGATGATGGAGGTCGGCAAGGAGGTCGAAGCCGTCGTCCTCGACATCGACCCGAAGGCCAAGCGCATCGCGCTGGGCATGAAGCAGATCGAGGTCAACCCCTGGACGGCCCTCGAGGACAAGTACCCGATCGGCTCCGTCATCAAGGGCGTCGTTCGCAACGTCACCGACTTCGGCATCTTCGTCGGTGTCGAAGAGGGCGTGGACGGCCTCGTGCACGTCTCCGACATCTCGTGGACCCAGCGCATCAAGCACCCCGGCGAGCTCTACAAGAAGGGCGACATCGTCGAGGCCTGCGTGCTCAACATCGACGTCGAGAACGAGCGCTTCTCGCTCGGCATCAAGCAGCTCAGCCAGGATCCCTGGGACACCCTCTCGGAGCGCCTGCCCGTCGGCAGCCGCGTCAAGGGCAAGGTCACCAAGGTCACCGACTTCGGCGGCTTCGTCGAGATCGAGCCGGGCATCGAAGGCCTCGTCCACGTCTCGGAGATCAAGGAAGAGCGCGTGGAGAACCCGCGCGACGTGCTCGCCGAGAACCAGGAAGTCGATGTGAAGATCATCGACATCAACACCTCCGACCGGAAGATCGCGCTCTCGATCAAGGCGCTCCTCCACGAGGGTGAGGACGACTACCGCGAGTACCTCAAGAAGCAGGCTGAGCAGGCTCGCTCGCGACTGGGCGACGTCATGGCTGGCAAGCTGAAGAAGTAAGCAGCAACAGCCTTTCGAAGTTCCGTCAGGGCCGGTGTCTCCTTCGTGGAGCCACCGGCCTTGTCATTTTCGGGCACGCCTTAGTTGTGGCAAAGAAGGCCCGTGCGGCGCGCGGCCTTCGTCATCGGCATCATCGGGTTGATCGCGGTGGCGCCGATCGCTGCAGTGCCGGCCTACGACTTTCCCGAGGCGCGGCCGTTCTCTGGCTCGACCTGGAGAAACCCCTACGAGGGCTGGTGGGGCGGCTTTCAGAAGGTGAACCTGCACTCGCACTCGAAGGCGTGGGGCGGGATCACCGCAGGGGCCTCGTCGTCCGAGGCGCTCGCGAACACCTACGTGCAGTGGGGCTTCAAGGCCCTGGCGATCTCGAACTACTTCGAGGTCACCCACCTCGCCGCGCCGCCCCTGCCGATGGTGCGCGGCTACGAGCACGGCCTGAACTTCACCAAGAGCCACCGCCTGGTCCTCGGCACCGATGACGTGGTGGCGCTCGATTTCCCGATCTCCACGCGCTCGGCCCGCCAGTGGGTGCTGAACGTGATCGGCAGCTCAGGCGCGCTCGTCGGCTTGAACCACCCCGCGCTGCGGCAGGGGCACGCGTGCTCCGACACCGAAGCGCTCACCGGCTACCAGCTCTTCGAGGTGCACAACCCCTACGCGACCTCGGCCTTCGAGTGGGACTGCGCGCTCTCCGCAGGCCGGCTCGTGTGGGCGATGGGTAACGACGACTCGCACTCGACCCGTGAAGAGGGCATCGGCATCGCCTGGAACATGGTGGGCACGCAGACGCTCGATGAGGCGTCGATCTTGAGCGCGCTCGGCCAGGGCCGCTCGTACGTGGTGCGGGGCGAGCGTGGGCAGATGGATGCCGAGGTGCTGGGCCTGACCGTCGACGCTTCAGGCGCGATGCGGGTCGAGCTGAGCCAGGCCGCGGCCCGCGTGGAGTGGCTCACCGATGGGGGTGCGGTTCGGCAGGTCGACCTCAACGTCGATCGATCGACCTTCACGCCGCACCCGCACGATCACTACGTGCGCGTCGTCATTCGCACGCCACGCACTGAAGTGGTGCTCAACCCCATCGTCCGCTCCGGCAGCTGGAGCGCTCCGGTGGCGAGCATCGATTGGCCGCTGACGCTCGGCTCGTGGACTGCGTGGCTCGTGGGCGCCGTGGCCGTCGCCTGGCTGGGCAGGCCGCGAAAACACCTGCGGCTGGTCGAGTCACTGCAGCGCGCGGCCTGAGCGACTTCAGAGCAGATCGACGATGAGCGCAGGAGCAGCAGCCGGCGTGCGCTCGAGGCTGCAGAAGCTCGTCGTCTGATCCCAGTTGCGGTTGCCCTGCACGTCGGACGCGGGGACTCGATCGACGATCGGTGCGTGCTGAACGAACAGCCCGTTCTGGGCCCACGTACCGCTCACCCAGTTCCGCACCGTGGTGGTGATGTTCCACGCCACCGCACCGCTCGTGTTGGGCGCGAGAATGACCGGCGCGTTCACGTACCACTGCGGCATCGTGTTGTAGGTGACCGCGCTGGGGCTCCACGAACCGGCGAGCGCGAACGCGGCGTAGGTGGCGTTGAGCGGCAACGGCATCTGTCCCTGAACGGGTCCGGGCGCCAGCTGACACGGCGTCATCTCGAGCCACGCCGCCACGACCGTGCGCCCCGCGAGCGACGAGGTGTTGAACTGCAGCAGCGCGCCGCCGCAGTTGTGGAATTGGTAGAAGCCGCCCGCGCCGTTGGGGAACGCCGTGAAGAAGCAGCCCACGCTGTCGTAGTCGTTGAGGCGCAGGTTCTGGTTGTTGCTGGCCGCGGTGCTCTTCATCACCACCACGTCAGCCGTCGTCACCAGGCGCGAGCGGGTGGGCGTGGTGAAGGGCACCACGTTCGACGGTGGTGACTGCACGCTCCCGCGCACGGTGCGAACGCGCAGCCAATAGGCGGTGCCTGCCGTCATCTGGGCGAGGCCTCCACTCGTGGTGTTCGCCGGCAGCTGGAAGACGGGCGAGAAGGGCCCAGCCGCCGCGGTCGCGATCTCGACGTCGAACCCGGTCTCGTTGGTGGTCGTGTCGGTGAAGCTGAAGCTCGCCTCGGTCGCCGACTGCAACGTCACCTGCAGGTTGGTCGGAGCCGACAGCGGAGCGGAGACGCTCGCAGAGAACACCGTGGTGGGCGCCGAGCCGCTGTACTGCTGGCCTCCCGAAGAGGCCGGAGCCGTGCGCAGGCGGTAGTAGTACGTGACGCCAGGGAGCACCGTCGTGTCGTCCCACGTGGTGTTGCGCGGCGGAGCGGGCAGGGCGAAGAAGTACGAGCTGCGGCCCACCTCGTTGAAGGGGCCCGTCGAGCTCGTCGAGCGCTCGATCACCACCGTCTCGCAAGGGAAGCTCGCGTAGGTGAAGCCGATGCGAATGAGCGAGCCGACCGCCGTGGCCGAGGTCGCGGTGGGCTGCTGGCACAACAGGCCGATGATGATCGGGCCTGCGTAGACGCTCGTCTGCGCCCAGTTCGAGACCGACAGCCCCGAGCTGGCGCGAACCCGGTAGTAGTTGGTGCCGAACGCCGGCGCCGTGTCGATCCAGCTGGTGGTGTCAGCGGGCACGAACGTCGATGACGGCCAGTTCACGTTGTCGGTCGACCGCATGATCTCGTAGCGGCCCTCGGCCTGCGACTGATCGGACCAGGTGAACCGCACCACGCCGGCGCTGTTGATCACCTCTTGAACGGCCATGGGCATCGTCGGGTCGTTGGGAGCCCGCGTGATGCCCGAGGTCGTGAGCGTGTAGTCCGAAGCGCCCAGCGCGTTGATCGCCCTGACGCGGTAGTGAAACGGGGTGCCAGGCGCGAGCCCGGTGTCGACGACCGAGGTCGAGCCGGCGGGGCGGGTGACGAAGGTGAAGAATGGCCCCTGCGAGACGGGAGCCCGCTGCACCTCGAAGCCGCTCTCGTTGCTCGAGCTGTCGACCCACGTGATCGTGAGCGAGTTCTCGGTGGGCGAGCCAACAGCCGGCTGGGTCGGCGCATCGGGCGGCCCATTCAGCACTGCGGGCGTCGCCGACACGGGCGTCGTCCACGCGCTCGGCGTTCCGTTCATCACGGCCCGCAGGCGGTACCAAACCGTCGTTCCCGACGTGAGGCCCTGGTCGAGGTAGGTGACGACCGAACCTGCGGGCTGAACCACCAGGGTGAAGGGACCCGACGCCGCAGCGCCACGCTCGAGTTCGTAGATCGACGGAGCGCTCGACGGCGCAGCCCACGTCAACCGAACGCTCGTCGCGCTCTCGACCGTGGCTGCGAAATCGGTCGGAGTGGCCGGAGCGATCACCGAGCCGCCCGCGCTGCCACCGCCCGTCAGTCCGCCTGCGAACGCGCCGCCTCCGCCCGCAAACCCACCTGCGTCACCGCCACCACTCGTGCCACCAGCTGTGGTGCCCCCGCCCGTCAGCCCGCCTGCGAACGAGCCGCCCGCGCTGCCTCCGGCCGCGCTGCCTCCGGCCGCGCTGCCTCCGCCTGCGAGCCCACCCGCCTCACCGCCGCCACTCGAGCCGCCGGCAATCGCGCCACCCGCGCTGCCGCCACCGACTGAGCCACCGGCCGTGCCTGCGTCGAAGATCGCCCGCCCGCCGCCCAGCACGCCCGTGGAGCCTTCACCCGCTCCACCCGCCGTCCCTCCGTCAGCGTTGGTCTGCATTCCCCCACACGCCGCCAACGCCAGCACCGCCACAACGCTTCGGAATTGCTTCAAGTTCTCACTCCTGTTGACGAACGAAACGAGCCGACTCTCAAGACGCGCCCAAAGGCTTCGACGGGACAGCTCAATTCGTGGAGAACCCGGTGTGGTCGTTCGCTGTCGTACACGACCCGTCACGGAGCCTTCATGACACGTCTGCTGCTGCCCCTGGTGCTCGTCGCTGAATCGGCCCACGCGTTCTGTGGATTCTACGTCTCGGGCGGTGGCGCCGAGCTGTTCAACAACGCCACGCAGGTCGCCCTCATGCGCAACGGCACCCGCACCGTGCTGTCGATGCAGAACGACTACTCCGGCCCGCCGGAAGACTTCGCGATGGTGATCCCCGTGCCCGTCGTCTTGAAGAAGGAGCAGGTGAAGGTGCTCAAGAAGCCCATCTTCACCAAGCTCGACACGCTCTCGGCGCCGCGGCTCGTCGAGTACTGGGAGCAGGACCCGTGCCCGAAAGACATGGGCAACGTCTTTGGCTTCGGCGGCCTCAGCGCCAGGGGCTCGGGAATGGGCGGAGGCGGCATCGGGTACGGCGTGGGCTCGGGGCGCATGGGTGTTCGTGTCGAGGCCGAGTTCGATGTGGGCGAGTACGAGGTCGTGATCCTCTCGGCCGAAGACGCGCTCGGCCTCGAGCAGTGGCTGTCGGAGAAGAACTACAAGATCCCCTCCGGCGCGGCGCCGCTGTTCCGCCCGTACATTCAGCAGGGCATGAAGTTCTTCGTCGCGAAGGTGAACGTGAAGAAGGTCGCGTTCGAGAAGGGGCGGGCGACGCTCTCTCCGCTGCGCTTCCACTACGACTCCGAGAAGTTCGAGCTGCCGGTGCGCCTGGGCCTCATCAACTCGAAGGACACGCAGGACCTGCTCATTCACGTGCTCGCGCGCAACCAGCGCTACGAGGTCGCGAACCTGCCGAACGTGACGATCCCCACGAACATCGATCTCGTGCCCAGCGCGAAGAGCGAGTTCGGGCCGTTCTACGCGTCGCTGTTCGACAAGACGCAGTCGAAGGTGAAGGGCAGCGTGGTGACCGAGTACGCGTGGGACGCGCAGAGCTGCGACCCGTGCCCCACGCCCGCGCTCACCGACGCCGAGCTGACCGAGCTGGGCCTCGACGTGATCGATCCCGCGGCCGAGTACGTCGAGCCCGAGATCGAGGTGAAGAACGCCGACAAGCTGACGCCGCAGCAGAAGCAGGTGCTCGACGCGCTGCTGCTGAACACGAAGCGCCAGCTCAAGGCCCAGCTCGATCGCCGCAGCAAGGGCGCGGGCTTCGTCGTCACCCGTCTGCACGCGCGCTACACGAAGGAGTCGCTGGGCGAAGATCTCGTCTTCCGCGCGGCTCCGGCGATTCAGGGCGGCCGGGAGTGGATGAAGGACGCCGAGACCGGCCTCGAGCGCGGCGCGACCTCGGGCTCCATCAACAACTTCCAGGCCCGCTACGCGATTCGTTACCCGTGGACCGGCCCGGCGACCTGCAAGAACCCGCAGTGGGGCATGTGGGGCGGCAAGCCGTCGAAGAACGGCGAGGACTTCTCGGTCGCGGGCAAGACCGCCAGCTCGGCCACCAACACCGCCTTCGTGAAGCGCGACAAGCCGATCGAGAAGCTGATCGAGAGCCCCATCGCCGAGCTCGATCTCAAGGCCCGCAAGACGGGCGCAGGGCTCTCGCTCAAGGCAAAGCCGGTCGCGAAGGCCACGCCCTGATGCACTGAGTCGGAACGGTGCGGGCGTGTGGAACGTCTCACCGCGCCTTTTTGAACTCGCTACAGTCCCGCGCTCTCGCAGGGGGAATCGACATGCGCTCACTCATCGCCGCGCTCGTGGTGCTCGGCTCTTCGACGGCTTCGGCCTTCTGCGGCTTCTACGTCGCGGGCGGCGGCGCCGAGCTGTTCAACAACGCGACCCAGGTCGTGCTCATGCGCAACGGCACCCGCACGGTGCTGTCGATGCAGAACAACTACCAGGGCCCGCCCGAAGACTTCGCGATGGTGATCCCCGTGCCGATCGTTCTGCAGAAAGAGAACGTGAAGACGCTCACGCGAAACGTCTTCGACAAGATCGACAAGCTCTCGGCCCCGCGCCTCGTCGAGTACTGGGAGCAGGACCCCTGCTACCAACCCGAGTACGAGCGCCGGCGATCGGAAGAGAAGATGTCGGCCAAGAAGTCCATGGCCGCTCCCGCGGCTCGCTCGATGGACTTCGATGATCGCGTGGTGGTCGAGGCGCAGTTCGACGTCGGGGAGTACGAGATCGTCGTGCTGTCGGCCGAAGACGCGATGGGCCTCGAGCGGTGGCTGAAGAAGAACGGCTACAACATTCCCTCGGGCGCAGAGCCGCTGTTCCGCCCGTACATTCAGCAGGGCATGAAGTTCTTCGTCGCGCGGGTGAACTCGAAGAAGGTCACGTTCACCAACGGCATGGCCACGCTGTCGCCGCTGCGCTTTCACTACGACTCCGAGAAGTTCGAGCTGCCGGTGCGCCTCGGGCTCATCAACGCGAAAGAGAAGCAGGACCTGATCGTTCACGTGCTCGCGCGCGGGCAACGCTACGAGGTCGCCAACAAGCCGAACGTCACGATCCCCACGAACATCGATCTCGTGCCCAGCACCAAGAGCGAGT
>JBEOKA010000551.1:0-7450 GCA_040275325.1 Myxococcaceae bacterium
CATCCGACGCTGGCGCGGGCGTCGTCACTCCGCTGGTCAAGCCCTGTCGCGGCTCACATCCGACACTGATGCGGGCGTCGTCGCTCAGGTCGAGCGACTGCTCACGCGTCGCCAGCACTGTCGCGGCTCACATCCGACGCTGGCGCGCGTGTCGTCACCTGGTCACGCGTCGCCAGTACAGTCGCAGCTCGCATCGAGGCTGGTCGCGTCGCCGCAGCGCCGCGGCTCGGCGCTCTCGTGGAGCAACTGGTCGCAGATCAGCAGGTCGAGAGCCACGTGCTGGAGCACCACGTCATCGCGGCGTGAGGGTCTCGAGGCGCGGCAACCGCATGACGGCGGGCGGCAGTCGAAGCGGGTTTCCCTCGAGCTGCAAGCGCTCCAGCCGACGGCACGTCGCGAGCGGAGACGCGTCGGTGATGCGGTTGTCGTCGAGCAGCAGCCGCGTCAGCCGCGTGAGCGCACCGAGCGGGCGAACGTCGCGCACCCCACAGTCCTGCACCCAGAGGTCTTCGAGCTGCTTCAGCTTCGCGAGCGGTCGCAGGTCGTCGGTGTGCGTCGAGGTCAACCACAGCGCGCGCAGCTGACGCAGGCCCGACAACCACCGCGCGTCGACCCAGCCACTGCTGACGGCGAGCGAGCGCAGGCCCGTCAGTTCACGCAGGAAGGAGAGCTCGGTGCGCCGAGTCCACCCGAAGAGTGAGAGCGCCCGCAGCCGCTTCGCGCCGACGATGGCGTCGAGCCCGCGAAGTGGAAGCCGCGCTCCAGCCCAGCAAAAGCCAACGGTGAGGGTCTCGAGGCGAGGCAACTGGCCAAGCACGGTGTGGTCGCGAAGCTGGCGGCAGTCATACAGCGCCACGGTGCGCAGGCGCGGCAGGCGGGCCAGCACGGAGAGATCGGTGACGGCGACATCATCGAGCGTCAGCACTTCGAGGGTCTTCGTGTGCCGGAGCAATGACGTGAGGTCGCGAACACCGGTGGTGCCCAGCGTGAGGTGCGTCGCGCCAGCCGGCAGCTGGTCGAAGGCGCGCTGCTCGGCCACCAGCACGTGCTCGCTCACCGCTCGAAGATGAGCACACCGCAGCTGGCGAACCCACGAACGTGGAGCGTCGCCGAACGTGAGCACCTCGACCCACGAGACGATTCTCTCGACGACCGACCGGCTTGAGGCGCAGTCGGTGCCCTGCCGTTGAAGGTGGAGCTACTCACACGACAAGCCTGCCGAGCACCTGCGTCTCGAACGCACGAACCCGGCCTGGTGACGCGACTGCGCGGTCATCCGCTTTGACGGACAACCATCCGCCACGCTATGACCGACCTCATGAGCGCCGACATCGACATCGACACCTTCCTCCAGCAGCAGGGGTTCACGACCTCGACGAAGGCGGGCGGGCGGGCTGCCCTCGAGGCCGCCTCCCTCACGCGGCCGGGCAAGACGCGCCTCAGCCTCGAGAAGTCGGAGCGGGCCGCCGCGACGCTGCGCGAGGTGTTCGCCCTGCACTGCCACACGCCCGAATGCACCGCGTTCGCGCGAGCCAGTGGACGCATCGCCGCTCAAACGGACAACAAGCAACACTGCCACCGCTGCGGTGGAAGTGAGAACTCGCGCGCCGCGCAGGAGCTGGTCGAAGCAGGTCTTCACCGCCTCGTCGTCGTCGGAGGCACGCCCGCCACGCGTGAAGAGCTCGAGCGCCTGCTCGGGAAGACCATCGAGCTGCGCCTCGTCGACGGCACCCGGCATCGCCCCATCGACCGCGCGAAGGCCGACCTCGACTGGGCCGACCGCGTGCTGCTGTGGGGTGCGACCGAGCTGCACCACAAGGTCAGCAAGCAGTACGCCGACGCCGCCGCGACGAGGCACAAGGTCGTGCATGTGCCGAGGCGCGGTGTGGCCCAGCTGCTCTCGGGCGCCATCGAGTCGGTGCGGCGACGCGCGGCCTGAACCGACTCAGAGCACCCGCCCGCCCAGCCCCTCGACCCGCGCGACCAGCGGCGCGCTCACGGGCCCGGCCACCACGTTGCCCAGCGAGAGCTCGACCTCGAACGCCGGCCCGAGCGGCACCGCCTCGAGCATCGCCGCCGCATCGGTCAGCAGTGGCTCGGCCCAGTTCTGATTCGACCGGGAGGAGAGCTCGAGCTCGAGACGTACCCCGACGCGCTCCGGCTGGCGGGTGACGGTCAGCCGGCTGCGCGCGTGAAAAGACGAGCTGTCAGAGCGGGGAACCACCAGCTCGAGCTGCTCCGTCCTCAGCGCCAGCGAACGCCCCAGCAGCGCGCAAGCCACGTCGAGGTCGCGCGGCTCGACGGTGAACCGAAGCGAACGCCAGCTGCGCTGAGCCGCCCACGGCTCGAACGAAGTCAGCAGGGCTGGCGTCAGCGACAGCGTCATCGCCCGCAGCGCAGGGAAGGCGTCGGGCGCCGTGAGCGTCGGCAGGTCTTCCGGCCTGAGCCGAACGCTCATCGACTCGAGCTGCTTGAAGCGGGTGAGCGCTGCCACCTCGATTCGGTACGCGTCGACGGCGCGAAGCAGCGGAAACGCACCGGCCTCCAGCACGCTCCCCTCGCCGCAGAACGACTCCACGGTGTTCCACAGTCGATGGCCTCGGGCGGCCGCGATGGCGTGGTCGATGGCGCTGCTCATGCCGGCTCGCAGCTCGGCGTGCACGAGAAAGCCCCTGGCGAACCGCGAGTCTGGCTTGAGGACTGGAGCGAGCGGCCCGAGCAGGTCAGCCCAGTGCTCGCGAATCAGCGCCTTCTCACGCTTTCGTTCAGCGGCAGTGAGGGGCTCTGGTTTGAGCTGCAGCGCGAGCAGCTCACCCCGTGGGTCGCCAAGCTCGAGCAGCGAGTCCATCAACACGGGCCGCAGCGAGAGGTCTGCGGGGTTGGCGAGCACTTCGCCGAGCAGCTCGTCAGCGGTGCGCTCGTGCCTGGTGGGAGCCGTCTTCGCGTCGAGGGCGGCTTCGAGCGCGGCGACGTCGACGAGCGCCTCGGGCTCGAGCACCGGGGTCGCGCCTGGCGGGGCCAGCGTCACACCCTCGAGCCGCGGAGAGGCGAGCTGGCCGAGCGCCTGACGAGCGACCGGGTCGGTCAGCTTCACCGCGAGCTTCTTCAGCGCCGTCCAGAACGGGCCCGAGCCGGTGCTGGTGAACGGCGGCTGCGCGTACTGAGCCACCACCCATCGGTCGAGGCGGGGGTCGGCCGGCCAGTCGAGCAGCAACAGCACGCGCTCCTTCATCACCTTCGCGGTGGCCTTGCTGCTCGCCAGCAGCGCCGAGAGGGCCTCGGGCCGACGCAACGAAGCGTGCTGCGCCCACTCGGCGGGAGCGACCTTCAGCGGCACGCGAGCGCCCAGCGAGACAATCAACGCCCCGAGGCGCGGGTCTGGCGTCTGCCGCCACGTCTCGAGCAACGCCGAGAGCGTGCCTGGCAGGTTCGCTGCGTCGTACTCGCGTCGGGCGGACTGAAGTCGTGACATCGTCGAAAGCGCCTCCGGTGGACGACGCCGAGACTGGCGAACTGTCGCACCGATGGGAACCGGCGGCGGGCGAGCGGTGTTGGCCCCTCGATGACGGCTCTTCTGCTGCTCGCCCTCGGCGCCGCGCCCCTCGAGTCGGTGATGCTCGACGGGTTCCCCTTCGTTCAGCAGAAGCCCGACTTCTGTGGAGAAGCCGACGTCGAGATGGCGCTGAGACGCCTCGGCCGCGACGTCACGCAAGACGATGTCTTCAACGCGAGCGGGCTCGACCCGCTGAAGGGCCGCGGCGTGTGGGCCGACAGCCTGCGTGACGCGCTGGTGAACCTCGGCATGAACCCCGGGCAGGTCTGGTACCGCGCGCGAGGCACCAGCGAGGTCGACGCGCAGCTCCGGGCGCTCCACGCCGACCTTCGCGCCGGCACGCCCAGCATCGTGTGCATGCACTACGACGCCTCGCCGAACACCACCGAGCACTTCCGGCTCATCACCGGCTACGACGCGAAGACCGACGAGCTCGTCTACCAGGAGCCCGCCGAAGCCAACGGCGCCAACCGCCGCATGAAGCGCGACGTCTTCCTCTCGCTGTGGCCCTTCAAGAAGTCGAAGGACCACTGGACCGTCATTCGTCTTCGCCTCGAGCCGAAGGGCGCTCCGCCGCCGCTCGTGCGCCCGTCATCGCCCACGCCCGCCGAGGTCTCACAGCACGTGCAGACGCTGAAAGAGACGCTGCCGCCCGGCTTCACGCTCGCGTGGGAGAAGCCCTTCCTCGTCATCGGAAACGAGGCGCCAGACACCGTGCGCGCGCGCGGCAAGGACATCGTGCGGTGGGCGCGAGACCTGCTGCTGAAGGACTTCTTCGCGCGGGCGCCCTCGAAGCTCGAAGAGGTCTGGGTCTTCAAGGACGCCCACAGCTACGAGCACGCCTCACGCACGCTGTTCGCCACCGAGCCGACGACGCCCTACGGCTATTACCTGTCGAGCCGCCGCGCGATGGTGATGAACATCAGGCCCGGCTACGGAACGCTCACGCACGAGCTCGTTCACCCCTTCATGCACGAGAACTGGCCCGACGGCCCCGCGTGGCTGAACGAGGGGCTCGGCTCGCTCTTCGAGTTCCCCGGTGAGCGCGACGGCCACTTCATCGGCCAGCTCAACTGGAGACTGCCCGCCGTGCAGGCCGCCATTCGCGACGGCACGGTGCCGAAGCTGAGCGAGCTCATCGCGACGAGCGACCAGGCTTTCTACGCCGACGAGTCGGGCGTGCACTACGCGATGGCGCGCTACCTCTGTTACTGGCTGCAGGAGCGCGGCCTGCTGGTGAAGTTCGTCCAGCGCGCGCAGGCGCTGAAGGCCACCGACGGCACCGGAGCCACCGCGCTCGAAGAGGTGCTCGGCGGCCCGCCCGACACCTTCCAGAAAGACTGGGAGAAGTTCGTGGTGGCGCTGAAGCGTCACCGGTCGTGAACGTCTCGGTGAGGTGGAGAGACTCCGAGGCGACACCGATTCACCGGCGCGACGCGAAGTCGGCGTGCAGGGTCTGCAGCGCGGCGCGGGTGCGGGTCTTCACCGTGCCCAGCGGCAGGCCCGTGCGCACCGCAATCTGCCGCTGCGACAACCCTTCGTCCCACGCGAGCTCGAGCAGGGCGCGCTGCTCCACCGGCAGCTCGGCCACCCGGCGACGCACCTGCGTGCTCAGCCGCGCCAGGTCGTACAGCTCGTCAGGCTGCCCCGGCGCCATGGGCACTGCGCGGCCCTCGAGCTCGAGCGTTCGGTCGGTGGTGCCCCGCGAGCGCAGGCGGTCGATGGCGCGGCTGCGGGTGATGGTGAGCAACCACGCCGCCACGTTCGCGCGCTCTGGCTGGTACTGCTCGGCGCGCCGCCACGCCTCGAGGAACGTCTCCTGCACCACCTCTTCGGCTTCGGCGCGGTCACGCATGAGCCGCGTCGCGACGCCGAGCAGCATGGCGGCGTAGCGCGCGTGCAGCTGCGCCAGGGCATCTCGGTCTCCTCGCGCCAGCCGGTCAGAGAGGGCGCGCTCGTCAGCGCCCTGGGTCACGAGGCCTCCGCGAGCCCGGTCACCGAGGCACAGATGCAGGCGAGGCCCTCGAGCGCGGTGAAGCTGTGCGTGGTGCCTTCGTCGCGCTCGTCGAGCCGGCCGCGCCACATCTCGAGGCCAGATTGGTCGTCGCGGTAGCCCCCTTCGAGCACGAGCACCTCTTCGTGCGCGCCGTGCGTGTGCAGGGGGAACCGGGCGCCAGGCGCGAGCTTGAGCAGCGTCGTCACCAGACCTTCCCGCCGCGGCCCGGCCTCGACCGGCATCAACAGCACGCCTTCGGCCGGCCCCTCGAGCCATGCCGCGTCGTCGTCGATGCGGGCCAGCAGCGAGCGCGCCTGCACGTCGGTCAAGTCGAACAGCGCGGCGACCCTCGACACCAGGTGTTCGAAGCGGTGCGCGCCCGACAGGCTCGCCTGCAACCGGCTCCAGCTTCGGGGAGGCGCCGACAGACCCATCGAGATGACTCCCAGCGCGGCCTCGAGCTCGGCCAACCGCATCGCCGCTGTCTCGTCGGCCATCACCCGGGCACGCGCGTCGGCGCTCGCGGTGCCGAAGGCACAGTCGTTCAGCAGGTCGTCGAGGTCTTCCGCAGCCATGTCCACCACCTGCACGAGGTACGGCGGCCGCTTGCCGGTGGATTCGGGAATTCGCGGGCTTGACCTGTGATCAACCAGAGCAGGTTTCCGCACTGGCGCGTGGTGCTCAGGGCGGCAAGTACAGCGCCGAGATGACGGTGCCGAGGGCTCCGACGAACGCGGCCGACGCAGGGGCGCCGAGCAGAAGGGCGACCCACCACGCACCCGACGCGCCGAACTTGTGCGCGAACGGAGCCAGCACACCGAGCCGCCCCATCGCGAGGCTGCCGAAGTGATGCAGGTTCTCGCGCCCCGTCAGCAGCGGGTCCAGGCCGCGCCGTCACCAGCCCCTCGCGCCGAGGCCAGCGTCATCTCACTGGTTACTCAGTCACCCACGTCGGGTCACAGATGGCGCGCGGGCAGGCGTTGGTGCCGCCGTTCCACGTCATCGCCGAGTAGTCGGCGTCGCAGTACGGGCGAATCTGCGGGCACGTCACCGTGCGCACACAGCCCGTCGGAATGAGGCAGCGGTTCTCGTTGCGCGCCCACGACAACGTGTAGCCGGCCGCGCACTGGTGAATCGCGATGCGCGGGCACGACTGCGAGGGCTCGGGCAGGCGCATGAACACCTGGCTCGCGTCGAGCGTCGTCGAGCGGTTCGCCGTCACGAACGCCGCCGTCACCAGCGCGCCCTTGTCGGTGATGCGCGACGTCATCCACCGCGCATCGACGTTGGTCTTCGAGGCGCGTGCGACCGAGACCTCGTGAAAGAGGGTCTGCTGCGTGGTGTGCAGCTTGATGGCCTTGAGGCTCGGGCACGGCGCCACGATGCAGCGAATGTTGTCGGCGCGCTCGACGCGGAAGTACGACTCGCCCGGCACCGCGACGACGCCAGGCATGCCGCGGAAGGCCTCCATCACGAGGAACGGGCGCGTGTTGTAGACGGGCTCGGTCGGGCCCAGCTTGCCCTTGAGCACCACCTCACCCGGCGCGCCCTCGAGCACCTTCGCCTGCGCCTCTTCGGTGAGCCCCGAGAGCGAGAAGTCGAAGCCGCTCACGTACTCCTCACGAACGGTCTTGCGGTTCACGTCCCGAATGAACTTGCCGCCACAGCGCGGGGCCGGGCACTTGCGCAGCAGGTCGGGCCGGAACACAACGTACGAGCTGCTGCGGGTCGAGAGCTCGCCGGTCTCTTCGGCCGTCGCGTCGACCGCTGCGGTCTCGTCGACCTGGACCTCGGAGACGCCACAACCCACCGCCGTCACTGCCAAAGCTGCCATCAGAAAGGAGCGCATGTCGCAGCAGGTACCACTGCCGCCCACATCCGTCTACCCACCCCGAAAATGC
>JBEOKA010000552.1:0-45520 GCA_040275325.1 Myxococcaceae bacterium
TTGGGCTTCGTCTCACGTGCCTCGGAAGTTCGGCGCGCGCTTCTCGAGAATGGCCATGCGGCCCTCGGCAGCGTCGGCGCTGTTGAACGATCGTCTGCGCAGCGACTGGTACTCGGTGCGCGCTTCGGTCGAGCCGCCACCATGCGCGAGCAGCTCGAGGCCGCGCTTGAGCCCAGAGACGGCGAGCGGCGCGTTGGCTGCGAGCTCGGCACACAGGCGCGCTGCTGCCTCGAGCGGCGCTGGGCTCACTTCATCCAGCAGGCCTCGTCGCAATGCCTCGTCAGCGCCCACGCGGCGACCGGTGAGGAACAGGTAGCGCGCCGTCGCGTCACCCACGCGCGCCCGGAAACGGTCGAGCCCTTTGAGCGAGTACACGACGCCGAGCCGCGCCGGAGGCATCGACAGCAACGCCCGCGCGCCCCCCACGCGAAAGTCGCACGCCATGGCCAGCTCGCAGGCGGCTCCGAAGGCCGGCCCGTCGATGGCCGCCACGCTCGGCGCCGGGTGCGCCATCAACCGGTCGAGCACGTCGCTCAGGTGTTCGTCGGGCAGCCGCTCGCCTTCGGCGTAGGTCGAGAGATCGTTCAGATCCCACCCCGCGCTGAAGATGCCGTCACCTTCACCCATCACCAGAAACGCCCGCACGTCATCGGAGCTCGACAACACCGCGTCGAGCGCGTCGAGCAGCGCTCCATCGATGGCGTTCTTTCGGCCGGGGTTCGAGAGCGTGAGCACCCGAACGCCGCCCGGGCGATCATCGACCCGCAGCGAGGCGGGCATCAGCCGAGAACGACGAGCACGTCACCTTCGTTGACGGCCTGCGTCTCCTTGCAGCGAATCTCCTTCACCACGCCGCCATCGGTGGCCTCGACCGGCATCTCCATCTTCATCGACTCGAGGATCACGAGCGTGTCGCCCGCGTTCACCGTCTGCCCCACCTTGCACTCGATCTTCCACACCGTACCGGTGATGTGTGCGGTCACGTCAGCCATCGTCGTCGCTCCAGGGAAAAGAGAAGGTCAGGGTTTCGCGTGGTGCTCGAGGAACTTCGTGTCGATGCGGCCGGCGACGAAGGCTTCGGCCTCGAGGATGCGCAGGTGCAGCGGCACGTTGTGTTTGATGCCCTCGATCTTGAAGCTGGAGAGCGCGTCTTTGGCGCGGGCGATGGCCTGCGCGCGCGTGTCACCCGAGATGATCAGCTTGGCGATCATCGGGTCGTAGTTCGGCGTGACGGTGTTGCCCTCGGCGTAGCCGGCGTCGAGGCGAACGCCCGTGCCGGTCGGCGGCTGGAACACCTTGAGCGGGCCGGGTGACGGGAAGAACTTCACCGGGTCTTCGGCGTAGATGCGGAACTCGAGCGCGTGGCCACAGCGCTTGACGTCTTCCTGCTTCACGGTGAGCGCTTCACCGGCCGCGATGCGGAACTGCCAGCCGATGAGATCGACGCCGGTGGTGAGCTCGGTGACCGGGTGTTCGACCTGCAGGCGCGCGTTCATCTCGATGAAGTAGACCTGCCCATCGGAGTACAGGAACTCGACGGTGCCCGCGTTCGCGTAGCCAAACGCCTTCGCCGCCTTGAGCCCCGCCTCATAGAGCTGCTCACGAACGGCGCCGTTCTGGCCATCGAGGAACAGCGGGCTGCCGGCCTCTTCGACGACCTTCTGGTGGCGGCGCTGAATCGAGCACTCGCGATCGAGGATGTGGAGGGTGTGGCCCTTGAGATCTCCGAGGATCTGCACCTCGAGGTGCCGCGGCGCAGGGAAGTACTTCTCGAGGTACACGGTGTCGCGGCTGAAGGCGGCGCGCGCGCGATCGACACACGCGCGGAACACCTTCTCGAGCTCGGCCGGAGAGTTCGCGACCGCCATGCCGATGCCGCCACCACCACCAGCGGCCTTGCAGAGCACGGGGTAGCCGATGCGTTCAGCC
The DNA here is from genome assembly GCA_040275325.1 of Myxococcaceae bacterium. Taxonomy (GTDB): domain Bacteria; phylum Myxococcota; class Myxococcia; order Myxococcales; family Myxococcaceae; genus Xiheimicrobium. The sequence continues at coordinate 1,930 of JBEOKA010000552.1, forward strand.
TCCGAGAGCGCGGTGGCGACGTCGCCGACGGTGTCCTTCGTGCCGGGCACGATGGGAACACCAGCGGCCGCGACCAGCTTGCGGGCCTCGCTCTTGTCCTTCATGCGCAACATCGCTTCGGGGGGCGGGCCGACGAAGACGATGCCGCTGTCGGCCATGGTCTTCGCGAACTCGGCGTTCTCCGAGATGAAGCCGTAGCCCGGGTGAATCGCCTCGGCCTTCGTCTTCTTCGCGGCCTCGAGCAGCGCGGCGACGTTGAGGTAGCTGTCCTTCGCGGGGGCCGGGCCCAGCCGCACGGCCTCGTCGGCCTCCTTCACGAAGGGCAGCTCGGCGTCGGCGTCGGAGTAGACGGCGACGGTCTGCATGCCCATGCCGCGCGCGACGGTGATGATGCGGCGGGCGATCTCTCCACGGTTGGCGACGAGGATCTTCTTGAACATGGGTCTCCCGAGCGGGGCGCACCGTACCACGCGCTCCACAGCGCACTGCGAATACCCACGAGGCCCGCGACAGACAACCGCTTTCCCCCGCGCTTTCCCTTCGACCGAAAGTGGAAAGGGCGGTGAGGCACGAGGTATGAGCGCGCGCGATGCCTCGCCGTGCCACCAGACAAGCGCAGATCTTCTCGCTCGCCGAAGCGCGGCTGGCACGCCGGCTGACGACCTACCGCGACCGGCTCGACAAGGTGATCCGCTCCAACAAGCGGGCGATCGGCAAGCTGTACACGACGGGGTCGCTCTTCACGAAGGTCGGCGCGCGGGCCGGGCGCGATCTGCTGACGGCGCACGAGCACCTGCTGCGCGTCGTGACGCTGCTCGACCGGCTCGGTGATGAAGGTGACGTGCCCGCGCCGAAGTCGATGAAAGAGGTCGAGGCCATCTTCACCGAGCTCGACACGCTGCTCGATCGCACAGGCGAGCTGACCGCGCAGACCTCGGAGCTGCTCGGTGACCTGAAGCCCGAGAGCTGAGCTCGAGCTCGAAGCGCCACCTGCCCGGGCATGGACACCACGCGCTGTACGCGGCAACGGCTTCGTCGAGGCTCCGAGTGTCGTCACGAAGGGACCCATTTCGACAGCTCACGTCGGACTTCCGGTTCAACCCGGTCGACCTCGCACCGACGGCAGGTCTGGCAGAGGCGCTCCGACCCGACATTCGTCGGAGTCAGGCCGCATGACCTGGACAATCGGCGGTCTCGAGCGACACAGACTGACCGAATCACCACGTCGAGAGCGATGCGCGGGTTGATCACCAGCGATAGCCGGCGTTCACGCCGATCACCTGCGCGCTGCCCGAGTACGTGCCCGAGAAGCCCGGCGCCGTGCTCGCCTGCGGCACCAGCAGCACGAGCTGATACCCCGCGTCGAGGTTCAAGCCGAACTCGAAGCGGTAGCCGACGCCGAGGCAGAACCGAACGCGCTGGGCATCGGGAAGATCCGGCGTGAGCGTGTCAGTCGGCGTCGCGGTCTGGTCGTAGACGGCGCCGAACCGCGCCTGAATGTGCTTCGTCACGTCGTACTCGCCGCCGAGGTGCACCGACATGGTGTCTCGCCACCGCTTGGGCAGCGGGTTGTCGAGCTCGTTGTTGGTGAAGTCGATGAAGAGCTGACGAAACGAGCTCCACATGACGACGTTCAAGTCGAGGCCGAGGCGAAGGCGTGGCGTCGCCATGAATCCGATTCCCACCGTGGCGACGTCGGGCATCGTGACGCTTGCGGAGATGGCCTGATCGGCCAGGCGCGACTGGAACTCGGGCGGAATGGAGCCGAAGTGCGCGCGGCCCTGAAACGTGAGCGGCACGTTCGAGCGCCAGGTAAAGCCGTACGTCAGACGATCTTCGATCAGGGTTCCCTGTATGCCGGCGTTCCAGCCGAGCCCCCAGGCGTCACCAGCGAGCGAGACCTTGCCCTCGGAGTCGATGAACGGCAGCCCGCGGTCGATGGCGACGGTGCCACGAACGATCTGCACGCCCGCGCCGATCTTGAACTTCGGGTGAATGCGGTACGCGACCGTCGGGTTGAAGGCGAACGTCTGCACGTTCGACGAGAGCGCACGGCCACGGCCTTCCCACGAGTCTGGCCACGTCGCGCCTGCGCCGAACGGGTTGAACACGCCGAGGCCGACCGAGAGATCGTCAGTGATGCCGAACGACGCGTTGAAGTTGATCGGCGTCGACAGCCTCGTGAGCGTCTGCGTGCTCTGACCGCTCGCGTCCGAGGTGAAGACGATGGAGGGAATCACGAGCGACAGGCCCGCCTGCACGTCGAGCCCTCTGCGACCCGCGAGACCGGCCGGGTTGTAGACAATGGAGGACGCGTCATCGGTGAGCGCGGTGACGGCGATGCCCATGCCGGCCGCGCGGGCGTGATGCGTCTCGAGCCGAAAGCCGCTCGCCGAGGCGGTGGAGGCGACGAAGACGACGAAGAGCGCGCGGAGCTTCATGGCGTCACCGGAACGTTCGCGGGCGTGGTGCCCGTCGAGAGGAACTGCGCGATCTGCCCCTGCACGACGGCGGTGGCGCAGGTGGAGGCGTTGAACGCTCCGTTCGTCGAGTCACACTCGGGGTTGATGAGCGCCGAGCCGGGTGGCCCGCCTGGTGTCAGGAAGAAGCTGTGGCGCTGACTGGCCGGCCAGGCTGCTGGGAACCGCCCTGCCGCCGCGCCTGTGTGGGGCGTGAACTGAAACCACGAGAGGCGTGACGGGTTGGTGGAGCGCAGCCCACTGCGCAGCAGCTTCGTGGTGCCGCTGTTCGGCAAGACGACGTCACCTTCGATGAAGGGCACGAAGACACGGCGGTTGGCGTTCGTCGAGTCGAGGCCCGCGCGGATCAGGTTCTGCGGATCAGCCGGGTCGAGGATGGTTCGCGCGAACACCATGAACGCGTCGAAGCCAGCCGTACCGGGCGTGACGCCTGTCGCCGCAAGCCCTGCGAGGAACCCCGCACGTTGCGTCGCGAAGCCGGGCGCCGTCAGCAGCACCTCGGTCTGGTCGGATCCAGCGACGTTGAGCACGACGCGCGACGGTGTGGCGTTCGCCGCTGCGAAGACCGACCCGTTGAAGCTGCCGAGGCTCTGGCCGACGTACTGAAGCTGCGTGACGTCGAGCACGCGAGGCGCGAGCCGGGCCTGCAGCGAACCGGCGCCCGAGGCCGAGAGCACCCGAACGAACTGCGCGAAGTCAGCCGCGCCCGCGTGACGGAAGTTATCTCGCGTCGCGAACAGGTTGGTCAGGTTCAAGAACTGATTGCCGCTGATGGTGACGTAGCCGGTGGCGTCGACCGCGAACTGACCACCCTCGCAGGCGCCGCTGGGCAAGCATCGACCCTGGCCGGCCGCGAAGCAGACCTCATGCCCATTCGTCATCGGGTCGCACGGGGCCGCCGTCGCAGGAGACCGAATCACGCAGCGGCCCGTCGTCGCGCTGCAGGTCTGGCCGACGGCATCGGCGCAGGCCGAGTCTGGAGCAGCGAGTCCACGACAATCGGAGCGATCGCCATGAAACGGCGTGTCGATGGCGATGGTGGCGAGGCCAGCCGTCGCGAGAGCGTTGGCGGCGAGCAGCGAGTCCGAGCGACCTCGCGTGAGCCCATGGCCGAAGATGACGACGGGGTAACCGTTCATCGGCGCAGCTGACGAGGGGACCGTGAGCGTGAAGCGCGCGGGCCGCGCCTCGAAGGTGGTGTTGAACGTTCCGCCCGGGCCGGTGAGCGCGAAGGGCAGCACGAGATCGCCTTCGAAGATGGCGCCGATGGCCGCGTTGGGAACACCCGCCGTCGTGAGCATCACGCGGGTCGCGGTGGTGACATCGGACATCCACGTGATGGTGGTGGGCAGCGTCGAGGCGTTGACGAGGCCGGTGATGCCGCGAAGCGGAGCCGTGATGCTCTGCGTGGTGAAGCAGAACGCGAGCGCCTGCGTGCTGCGCGGCGTGCCTGCGGCTTCGAGGCGATCGAGACAGTCTTTGAAGCGCCGCCGAATCGGCTCGAGCTGTTGCGCCTGCGCGTTCGAGACGACGGGAATCGTGCTGGCTCCGGTGCCGTCGACGAGCGGGCTGCGCAGGCGAACGAGCGCGAAGGTCGGAGCGGCCATCACCGCCCTGCCCTGCGAGTCCTTCACTGCGGTCGTCACGTACGCGGCGTAGCGAGCATTCTCATCGAGCGGCGTCTGCGGCACCCACTGCAGCTGCTGCGGCTGGTCCATCACGCCCGCGTCGTTGAGCGACGAGGTGCAGTTCAGGCACGCGACGAAGCGGATCCCGGCGTCAGAAGAAGCACCGAGCTTCACCAGGCCCACGGCCGAGAGCGAGCCAGCGTCGATGCTGCCCTGATCGAGCGCGGCCAGTGTCGTCGAGTTCTCACTGACGATCGGCGCGGTCGTCGAGAAGCCGTCGAGCGTGTTGAGCCCGCCGACCAACTGCGCCTGAGACAACGACGCGCCCGTCGGCGTGGGCAGCGACAGCCGAACTCCGGGCACCGCGTCGTCACCGGGCGCTCCACCATCGGGCAGCACGACCACGAAGCCGCTCTGCACGCCGCCGTCAGGCAACGTGTTGCCGCGCAGCAGCTGATTGTTGGGGAACGGAACCACGCCCTGCGAGAGATCGAACGTCAGCTCGGGCTGATTCACCGTGCGGAACACCCACAGCCCCGCGACGTCATCACGCGGAATGCCGGTGCTCTCGAGCGAATCGAAGACGGGCTTGAGCGCGCGTCGCACGGGCTCGAGGGCGACCGCCTGCGCGTCACTCAGCAGCGTCACCGAGCGACACGAAGCGCCCAGCGTCGTGCACTGCGCATCGACGAGCGTGTTCGAGAGCTTCACGAACGAGAACGCCTGCGACGCGACGAGCGGCTTGCCGCTGCGAGACCTGATCCCCGCGGGGCCGCCCAGCACCGTCACGGCGATCGTTCGACCCTTGCCCCAGCTTCCGTTCGGCGGCGCGATCGAGAGCCGCCCGGTCGTCGAGTCGAACGCGATGGCCGGTGAACCAACGAGCGCGGGTCCGGAGATGACCTGAACGCGTACGGTGTTGCTGTCGATGGACGAGGGGTCGACGTCACCGCTCAGCTCGGCCATCGACGTCGACGCGACGGGAAAGCCGTTCAGGGTGTTGAGGTACTCGGTGATGAACTCCGCGTAGGCAGGCGAAGCCCCGGGAGGAACCGGCGCGTTCACCAGGCCCGTCGTCGGGTTCACCGCGAGATCAGTTGGTGTCGGCAGGCGCGCCGGAATCGCGGCCGGGTCGAAGACGAGCTCGGGCTGATCGGCGGTCGAGAAGATCCACGCGCCAGCGACGTCGCGACGCGGCACGCCCTGCGCTTCGAGTGAATCGAGCAGCGGCTTGTACGTGCGCCGCAGACTCTCGAGCGCGATGGCCTGTGACGTGCTGATCGGCGCGGCCTTCACGAACGAGTTGCACGCGGGCCCGAGCACTTCGCAGTCGACCAGCGGAGCGGCGCTGCGAACGAGCGCCCAGACCTGACTCGCCACGAGCCGCTTTCCGCCGAGGCCCTTCACGCCCGATGCGCCACCGATCACGGCCACCGAGATCGTCTTCGCCGTGCCCCACGAACCAGACGCCGGGGAGATGACGAGCCGCTTCAACCGCGCGTTCCATGAGATCGTCGGAGGCCCGACCAGCGCTCCTCCCTGCTGCACCGTCACGCGAACCGTGCGCTCGTTCAGCGTCGTCGGGTCGAGGTCCTGCTGGGCGATCTCGGCACCGGCCGCCGTCGTCGGAGGAAAGCCGTTCAACGTGTTGAGCCACGTGCGCGTCCACTCCTGCGCCGCAGCAGACGCGTTGGGATCGATCGGCGACGCCACGAGGCCCTGCTTGATGGCGAGGTTGTTCGGCGACGGCACCTTCGAGGCCGTGGGGTCGAACACGAACGACGCCGAGTCATCGACGCGAAAGGTCCACAACAGCGCGAGGTCGGCCCGCTGCACGCCAGCCGCGACGAACGCCTCGATCGCCGGCTTGTACTTTCGCCGCAGCGTCTCGAGCCGCTTCGCCGTCGCGAGCTGATCGGCCACCCGGCGCCCCTGATCTTCGGTGATGGTTGAAGGAATGATCTCGGTGGTCAGCCGGCACGAGGTCGACGCGAGATCGTCGTTTGGGCAATCGATGAGCTCACCAGCGTTGCGAATGAACGACCACGTCGCGCTGCCGACGCACGTGAGGCCGGTCTTGCTGCGAACGCCATTGAGGCCTCCGACGATCGCGAGCGCGTAGCGATGCCCTGGCACCCACCCACCGACCGGCGGAGCGATCGCCAGCTGCCCCGGCGCCACCGTGCTCGTCGAGTCCGTGTACGTGCGGGTGACGTCGACCGAACCGTTCGAAGCGTCGAGATCGATCACGCGCACGGTCGAGGCGCTCACGGTCGCGGGGTCGAGGGCGTGCGTGAAGGTGACCGAGGCTCCGACGGCCGCGGGAAAGCCGTTGAGCGTGTTGAGCCAGTCGTAGAACCACTTGTCGGCCGCGCTCGCGTCGGCGGGAACGGGCACCGCGAGCAGGCCCGTCGTCGGGTTGGTGACGAGGTCGTTCGGCGTCGGCACCACGGGCGGAGCCGCCGATGGATCGAACCTCGCGACGACGAACTCTCCCGGCGGCGTGTTGGGAATCTCGGGCGCGCAGGCGACGGCGAGCACCACGAGCGCGGCGTACCGGTTCTTCACGGTGAACCCCCTGAGCAGATGGGCAGACGGTGTAGCCACGTCAGGATTGGCCCTTCGGCGAAAAGTGATTACGTGACGCGTCATGAAGGTCATCACCGTCTACGCGCGCATCTACGGGCAGGCGTTCACGAATGCGCTCGCGGCGATCGTGAAGAACGCGTGGACGTTGCTGCTGCCGATGGGGCTCGCCGTCGCGTGGATGTTCCTCGGCACGCTCGTCGGGAACGCGATGGATCCGTGGTCCGGAGGCCTGGTGATCGGCCTCGCGCGCAGCGCCGCGCTCAGCATCTACTGCTTCTTCCTCGGCGGCCTCGTCGCGCAGCAAAAGGTCGGGCTCGATCAGCTCAAGACGAGCATCGGCACGTACTTCTGGTCGTGGATCAACATCTTCTTCGTGCTGTGGATCGTGAGCCTCGTGTTGACGCCGGTCTTCGCGGCGAACCCGAACCTGGCGACGCCATTGACGCTGGTGCTGCTGATCGCGCTCAACACCGTGCCCGAGACCATCTACCTGAAGGGCACGCGCGGCGGCATCGACACCATCACGCGCAGCTTCGGCTTCATGCAGGAGAACTGGATCGAGTGGTTCGTTCCGAACGGACTCGTGCTGGGCCTCATCGTCGTCGGAACCGTGTTCGGCACGGTCGTGTCGTCGCTCTTCGGAGCCCTCGGGGCCATCGGCAGCGGCCTGCTGCTCGGCGTGCTGTTGCACATCTACGCGGTGTTCCGCGGCTTCCTCTACGAAGCGCTCGACGGCTCGACGCACCGCCAGCGCATGTTCCGCTTCCGGAACGGCTGATGAAGCGCCCGTCTCCGCTCTCGGTGCTGGCTGGAGTCATCATCATCGCGGCGATGCCGGTGCTGCTCCTCCGCTCGATGTTCTCCGACTTCGGCTCGGGCGCGGCGACCATCTGGCTCAACCCGAAACACGTGGCGGCGGGCTTCGGCTTCGCGGGTCTCGCGCTCTCGCTCGCAGCGGCAGCCATCGTTCATCTCGTTCGCCGGCTCCCGTGGGATCAAGGCAGCGGGCTGCTCGCCTTCGTGATCATCGCGGGCGGCCTCGGAGGCTGGGCTGCGTCTCGCCCACTCGTTTCCTGGTGGGCGCATCGCCACGGCTACGAGCGCTGTGAAGCACAAGACCGATTTCAGGCCGGCAACGTCAAACGCAACGACGTCACGCTGCACGCGTGGTGCACGTCAGCGGGTCAGTGACGGCATGGTGAACGAGATGATCGTCAGCACCTTCGCCTCGACACGCGACGCGAGGAACTGAAGCGCCAACGACCCGACCACCGACGCCTTCGACGAATCGATGTGGAACCGCTCGAGCAGCCGAATCAGCTCGACGTCATCGTTCTCGGATCGCTCGACCGCGAGATCGTTCACGCTCAACGAGCCGGGGATCAACGTTGGCGCCGACGACTGCCAGGCCGACAGCTCGGGAATTCGGGTGTGAATCTGCGAGGCGACGCCGAAGCTGACGCGCTCACGCACCGTGTCTTCGATGAACCCCAGCAGCTGTCCCGCGAGCCCGCGCGCGGCGTTGTCGGGCAGGTTCAGCTGCGTCTTCAGCGCTTCGATGATGTCCACTTCAGGTGCCTTCGTTCTCGAGCAGATTGAAGTCGGGAATGTGCTCCTGCATGTACTTTCGCATGCGGCCGATGAGCGCCGCCTCGATCTGCCGCGCGCGCTCTCGTGACACCCCGTACTGCGTGCCGATGTCCTGCAACGTCATCGGCTCGTCGGCGATGAGGCGCTTCTCGAAGATGAAGCGCTCCTTCTCGTTCAGGTTCTTCGCGAAGTCGCCGAGCTTCTCTTTGAACATCTGCCGCAGCTGCGAGTTCGCGAGCGTGTCGTCGGCCGAAGCAGCCGTCGAGGGCAGCAGGCGATCGGCGCGCGACTCGCGATCGTCGTCGACGTTCAACGGAGCGTCGATGCTCACCTCGTCGTTGCCCAACCGCTGATCCATCTCGACCACGTCCTGCTCGGTGACGTTCAGGCGCTCGGCCAGCAGCTTCGGCGTCACCTCGATGCCCTGCTTGGCGAGGCGCTCCTGCTCTTGGCGCAACTTGAAGAAGAGCTTCCGCTGGGCCTCGGTCGTGCCCAGCTTCACCATCTTCCAGTTGTCCATGATGTAGCGAAGGATGTACGCGCGAATCCACCAGGCGGCGTAGCTCGCGAGCTTCACGCCGCGCTCGGGGTCGAACTTCTTCACCGCCTGCATCAGGCCGATGTTGCCCTCCTGCACGAGGTCGAGCAGCGAGAGCGGGTTGCGGTGGTACTCGTGCGCGAGCTTCACCACGAGGCGCAGGTTCGACGCGACGAGCGTGTAGGCCGCGCGCACGTCGCCAGTGTCGCGGTAGCGCTTGCTGAGCTCGATCTCCTGCTCCCGCGTCAGCAGCGGGTGCTTCGTCACCTCGGCCATGTACGCCGAGAGCGGGTCCCCCTTCGCGAGCCGCGTGCGCGACACCGTCGGAGCCAGCGCCGTCTCGTCGACGACCTCGGCCTCGAGCTCTTTCGCGTCGGGCTCGAGCACCTCGGGCTCGGGCGCTTCGGCCGACGCGTCGGTGTCTTCGTCGTCGCCTTCCTTCACCGGCTTCGCTTCGACGACGACCGCCGCGGCACGCTTGCGCTTCGCGCGTGGAGCCTTCGGCGCGTCTTCGACGATCTCGGCGTCGACGACCTCGGCCTTCGCCGCTTCGTCTTCTGGCTGTGGCTTTCGCGCGGCCATGGGAGCCATCCAATAGCGCATCGCCGCGCTTTCGCCATGGGGTCGACTGGGGCTCGTCGTTCAGGCGGGTGTTGACGCGCGCCGACGGCGTCGGTGGAGTCGCCCACCGTGGCCGCGACCTGCACGAAGCATGAAGGCGTCGACGCGGTCACGACCTGCAAGCGCTGTGGCGGCTTCATGTGCGAGGGCTGCACGCTGCACGGCACCGAAGATCGCTGCCTCACCTGCCGGCCGAAGCGCACGCGCGAAGAGAAAGACGAGCGCCGCACGAACGCGCTGCGCCGCTCGGAGTGGATGCACTGCGAGGCGTGCGGCTATGTCGGCCCGCACTTCGAGAAGCTGGGGCCGCCCGAGGCCGGCGACGTGCTGCCGCTCATCGTGCTGCCGATGATGTTCTGCGTGCTGGGGCTCGTGCTCAGCATCACCTCGGCCGTGCGCGGCTTCTCGAAGACCACCTGCCCGCAGTGCGACATGCGGGACGCCCTGTGGCCGGCGCCGAAGACGAGCGAGAGCCTGCCCGACGTCTGGGTTCAAGCCGAACAGCGCCAGCGCGAAGACTGGCTCGCGCGCCGAAGAACGGGGCTCTTGCTCACGGTGCTCCTCGGGACAGCGGTGACGGTCGTGGGCGCGCTGGCCCTCTTCGGGATGATGAGGAGCTGAGTTCGGTCCGTCGTTGCTCATCCTCTCCGCGGTGCTACACGTGCCCGCGAAATGACCGAATCGACTTCTGAAGTGATGCCCACCGGTTCGTCGGAGCGCCCGCAGGAGTACGTCGCGGACGTGAGCTTCGATGACCTCGGGCTCTCACCCGAACTGCGCCGCGCGATCGCCGAGCGCGGCTACACCCACCCGACCCCCGTGCAGGCCAAGGCCTATGGCCCCGCCCGCCAGGGGAAGGACCTGATCGTTCGTTCGAAGACGGGCACCGGCAAGACGGCCGCCTTCGGCCTGCCGCTCATCGATCTCATTCCCATGGGCACCCGCGAAGTGCGCGCGCTCATCATGTGCCCGACGCGTGAGCTCGCGCTGCAGGTCTCGAACGAGCTGACCGCGCTCGCGAAGTACCGCGACGTGCAGGTGATGAGCATCTACGGCGGCGCGTCGATGAAGGAGCAGGAAGACAACCTGCGCGCCGGCGCCGCCATCGTCGTCGGTACGCCCGGCCGCGTGTTCGATCACATTCGCCGCGGCAACCTGAAGCTGAACACCTGCCGGCACGCGGTGCTCGACGAAGCCGACGAGATGCTGAACCAGGGCTTCTACGAAGAGGTCACCCGCATCCTCGAGTACATGCCGAAGGATCGGCAGGTGCTGCTCTTCTCGGCGACGGTGCCCGAAGACATTCAGCGCCTCATCGCGCGCTACACGAAGGACCCCGAGACGCTGCTGTTGTCGGGCGACGTCTACACGGTCGAGCACATTCAGCACGTGCGCTACGAGCTCTCTGACGCGTACCCGAAGCCGCGCAACCTGCTCTACATGCTCGAGCTGGAGGATCCCGACAACGCGATCATCTTCTGCAACACGCGCACTGACACCGAGCTGGTGACGGCGGTGCTGAACCGCAACGGCTTCGACGCCGAGCTGCTCAACGGCGACCTGCCGCAGAAGGAGCGCGAGCGCGTGATGGGCCGCATCAAGCGCGGCGAGGTGGCCTTCATGGTCGCCACCGATCTCGCGGCGCGCGGCATCGACATCAGCGACCTCGGCCACGTCATCAACTACTCGCTGCCCGAAGACGCCGCCGTCTACCTGCACCGCGTCGGCCGCACCGGCCGCATCGGCAAGAAGGGCGTCGCCCTCAACATCACCTCTGGTCGCGAGCTCGCGACGCTGACCACCCTCGAGAAGAAATACAACGTGACCTTCGAGACCCGCACGATGCCCACCGCCGAGCAGGCCAACACGCTGTTCACCGAGCGCCACGTGCGCGAGCTCAAAGAGGCCGCCTCAGGCTCGGTCTACGAGGCGTACCTGCAGCTCGCGACGGGCATCAAGCAGCGCCCCGACTCGGAAGAGCTGATCGCCTTCCTGCTCAAGAACTTCTTCACGCACCGCCGCATGGAGAAGGCGCAGCACACCGAGGGTGGAGAGGTCGCCGCCGCGCCCGAAGCAGCACCGCCTCCGCCCCGTCGTGAGCGCGAGGGTGGCCGGGGTGAGCGTGGCGGCCGTGGCGAGCGCCGCGAAGGCCGTGGTGGGCGCGACCGTGACGATCGCAAGCGCGCGCCCCGTGACTCCCAGCAGACCGCGCCAGAAGGAACGCCCTCGGTTCAGGCCGAGCGCCGGCCGAGCGGCTCGTCTGATCGCGAGCTGTTCGAGAAGATGCAGAAGAGCGGCTCGGCCAACGAACCCGTCACCACGCCCGGCGGCACCACGCCGACGCAGCCCGTGGCCGCCGTGCAGAGCCGCGCGAAGCTGTCCGATCGCGAGCTGTTCGAGCGCCTGCAGCGTGGCGAGCCGCTGCCGCCCATCGATGACCCCACGGGTGGCTCGACTGACGAGGCTCCGCCTGCGCGTGAAGGCCGCCCCCGCCGGGAGCGTGGCGAACGCGGTGAGCGTCGTGAGCGCAAGCCCCGTGAAGAGACGCCCGTCGAGCCTGGCCACGCCCGGCTGTGGATCAACCTCGGCAAGATGGACGGCGTCGCCGAAGAGAGCGCGATTCCCGCGGCGCTCGAGGCGCTTGGCGCTCCGGCCGGCAAGGTGACGAAGACCGAGCTGCGCGGCAGCTACTCGTACATTCACGTCGCCGACGCCGACATCGCCAGCTTCGAGTCGCTCGGCGGCAAGCAGCACGGTGAGAAGGCGCTCAAGATCGAGCGCGCTCGCGAGCGCTGATCGCACCCACGACCCTCTTCCGGCCTGTCGGAACGCTCTTCCGGCCTGTCGGAACGCTCTTCCGGCCTGTCGGAACGCCCTTCCGGCCTGTCGGAACGCCTTCCGGCCTTTCGTTCGGAACGCTCGGCTGGTTGGTCTCAGCGATTGACGATGAACACGCAGGCCGAGTCGAGCGACACCTTCACGCCCGCCAGCGCCTGCAGCAACGAGTCGTAGGCGGTGAGCTCGGTGAGCAGCGCCTTCTCGACACGCTCGGGCGGCAGGCCCTGGTGCTCGAGCGCCAGCTTGATGCGAATCATCGAGAGATCGCGCTCGTCTTCGATGGCCATCTGCGCGCCGACCTTCATCTTCTCGAGCTGGGTCTGCGCCGTCTTCGTGGCCAGCGCGACGGCCTCGTCGAGGAAGCCGGGCAGCTCGGGGAACGCGGCCATCGCCTCGTTGGCCTTGAGCGACTTGCCGTCGGAGCCGTTGAGCACCTCGAGCACCTTCGGGTCGACCTTCGGCGTGCCGTCGGAGTGACGCACCACCGCCACCTGCAGCAACGATGAGTCGAGGAAGCGGGCCAGCTGCCGTGACGGCACCTTCGCGCCGGGCGTGGTGTCGGCGGCGTCGGGCGGGTTCACGTGGAAGAGCACCTCGAGGCCGCGCGCCTTGATGGGCGTGCGCACGTCGATGAAGCGCGCTCCGTTGCGGCCGAAGGGCCCGTCTTTCACGAAGCCGAACAGCGACTCGACCAGCGGGTGGCCGGTGGCGAAGTACTCGATCTCTTCCTGCTCGACGGCCGTGTCGCGCCAGAAGGTGCCGAGCACCGTGCGCTCTTCCGTGATGTCGAAGCCCGGCAGCGCCTCGACCGACAGCGCGTGTCCGAAGTGGAAGGCCGCCTGGAACGCATCGACCTCCTGGTCGGTGTCGACACGAATGCCGAGGCGCTCGCCCAGCTCGGTGATGTTCTCCTCGAGCCGCTCGTCGAGATCGCGCGCGAGGCCCAGCAGGCGATCGTCGAGGGACTCGTCGTCGCCCGCTTCGTGATCGATGCGCTTCTCGGCGCGCTCCACGAGCTCGGTCACCGCGACCTCGTCGAAGCTGCGCAGATCGAGCAGCGGGTCGTACGCCTGCTTCACCTGCTTGCGGGCGGCCGAGACCTTGTCTTTCAGCTCCTTCACGTAGGCGGCGCGCTCCTTCGCAGGCGCGAGCGCGAGCTCGGTGAGCTTCGGCTCGACCTCTTCGAGCACGGCGTCGAGGCCACCGACGGTCTCTCCGAACACGCCGACCGCGTCGCGGAGCACGGCCAACACGTCGGCGCTGAAGGTGCCCTCGACGTCGAACACGTGAATGTCGACGTTCTGCGTCTGGCCGATGCGATCGAGGCGGCCGATGCGCTGCTCCACCGTCGCGGGCGACCAGGGCAGGTCGTAGTGCACGAGGTGGTGCGCGAACTGGAAGTTGCGGCCTTCGCCGCCGACCTCGGTGCAGATGAGCAGCTTCGGGCCGTCGGGGTCGCGGAAGCGCGCCACCTGGCGGTCACGATCGACCATCGGCAGATCGCCGTGGTACCCGAGCGCCTCGAGGTGCTCGAGCCGCAGCCGGTTCTGGAGCCGCTCGAGCGTGTCGCGCGCCTCGGTGAAGATGAGCACCTTGGCGTTCTTCTCCTTCGCCCAGATCTCCTTCAGCACCTTCACGAACGCGGTGAACTTCGCGTCTTGATCGGGCAGCGAGATCTTCAGGCCCTGCAGCGCGCGGTTGCTCGAGAGCGCCGCCTGGAACGCCGCGGGTGACGACTCGAGGCGACGCACGAGGTTGGCCAGCGCCGCGCCGTGCACGGTGCCGTCTTTCGCGAGCGCGTCGAGCACCGTCTGCCGGGCCTTGAGCTCATCAGCCTGCAGCGTGACCCGGTGCACGTGCAGCTTGCGGGCGCTGAAGCCACCCACGCGCACGCGGCGGTTGCGAATGAGCCGGTCAGAGAGCGAGTACGTCTCGGCGAGGTGCATCAGCATCTCGTCGGGGTCTTCGATCTCCTGTAGCGCCTCGTCTTTCGGGAAGCGGGCAGCGAGCTCCTTCACCGCCGCCCCTGCCTGCTTGCCTTCGAGCAGCGCGCGAATCGCCTTCGAGAGCTCTTCCTGCCGGGCCAGCCGCGACTCGAATTCCTTCACCGAGGGCGCCGTGACGGGATCGATCAGCGACAGCAGCGACTGGTACTCGGCCGGGTCGAGCTGCATCGGCGTCGCGGTGAGCAGCAGCAGGCCGTACGAGTTCTTCGCGAGCGCCTGCGCAGCCTCGTAGGCCCTCTCGCCTTTCAGGTGGTGCGCTTCGTCGATGATGACCAGATCCCACCAGGCCTCGGGAGCGCCGGCCTCTTCGCGAAACTGCTCCGAGCGCTGCAAGAGTTCGAGGCTGGTGACGACGAGATCGAAGCGCGCCCAGGGGTTCAGCGTCGGCGCTTCGTCGAGCGAAGCCTCGTGGCGCTCCGAGTCCATCAGGGTGAAGAGCTGGTTGAACTTGTGGAAGAGCTCGACGAGCCACTGCACGGTGAGGTGCGAGGGCGCGACGACGAGCACGCGCTTGGCGAGCCCGGCCAGCCGCAGCGCCGAGAAGATCATGCCGGCTTCGATGGTCTTGCCGAGGCCGACTTCATCAGCGAGCACGAAGCGCGGGCGGCGCGACGAGAGCACGCGCTGCACGACGCCGACCTGGTGCGGCTTCACCATGACGCGCGAGGCGAGCAGGGCTCCGAAGGCGTCGTTGCGGCGCTCGTCGTCGAGCTTCAGCGTCGCGCGGCGCAGGAGAAAGTTCTTCCCGTCGGCGATGCGGCCTTCCTTCATCATCGCCACGAGGTCGGGCTTGGGTGGCAGCGCGCGCACCTCGGTCTCGGGCAGCTCGGTCTCGGTGCCGTCGTCGAGCTTGATGGCGTAGCGACGCAGCCCGCGGCCGCCCTCCTCTTCCTGCACGACGACGCCGACTTTGCCCTTCGCCGTGCGAACGCCGTCACCGGGCAGCAAGGCCGAATGCACCAGCGCGCCACCACGCGTCGTCACCAGAATCGGAGCGCCGTTCTCTCGCGCGGGGAACGCGACGACGGCCTTCATGCCCTCGTCTTCGAGGCTCAGCAGATGACCCGTGCCCCACTCAGGCTGAGGCAGGTACTTGACCTTCATTCCGACGATGAGCGCTGCGGCCATGGGAGCGCGCGGCTCATAGCGGCTGAGGGCCCCGGGTGCATCACCTTCCGCAGGCGGAACTCCCCCGTTGTGCGTCGGGGAAAACCGGCACAAAAGCGGCCCTCATGAGCGACGCGGCCAAGGCCACTCCCGAAGCTCCACAGGCGCCCGGCGCCACCACGACCGCGATCAAGGTCTGGGCGCAGGCCTACCGGGTCGAGCTGGTGCTGTTCGCGGTGTCTTTCTTCACCCTCGCGATGTTCTCGGGGCAGCGGTTTCTTCGGCAGAGCGCGGCGCCGCACTTCGTCTACCAGGCGAAGGCGTGGCTCGACGGCCGACAGGACATCGACCCCGAGGTGCTGCCCAACTTCGAAGACTGGGCGTGCGTGCGTGAGGTGAACGGCGCGAGGCAGCGCTGCACCCGCCCGCTGACGATGACCGACAAGTGGTACTCGTCGTTCCCCATGTTCCCGTCGGCGGTGATGGCGCCGTTCGTGGTGGTGCACGGGTACCAGTTCAACGACACGAGCTTCGGCGTCTTCATCGGAGCCCTCGCCATCGCGCTTTTCTATTCGGTGCTGCGGTTGCTCTCGGAGCACGAGGGCACGGCGCGCAAGGAGATGGAGAACGCGGCGATCGCGCTGCTGCTCGGGTTCGGCACGTTGTTCTTCTACGCGTCGATTCGCGGCGAGGTGTGGTTCTCGGCCGAGGTGATGGGCGTGGCGCTGACGTGCCTGTACGTGCGCAACGCGGTCGGCGCGCGCAGGCCGCTGCTGGCGGGCGTGTTCTGGTCGATGGCGGTGCTGACGAGAACGCCGCTGCTCTTCACCGGCGTCTTCTTCTTCATGGAGGCGATCACTCCAACGCCCGGCAAGCGCAAGGAGGAGCTGACCGCGTTCTTCTCGAAGCCCGTCGAGGTGTTCAAGACGAAGCTGCAGCCGTTCCTCATGGGCGCGGCGCCGCTGGCCATCATCGCGATGGCGATGAACCAGACGCGCTTCGGGTCGATCGCCGAGTTCGGGCACCGGTTCTTCTTCGAGAACCGCGTCAACCAGGACATCGACACCTACGGGCTGTTCCACCCGACGTACCTGTCGCGAAACCTCGAGGCCGCGTTCCTGCTCTTCCCGAAGTTCGTCAACGGCAAGCTCGAGTACTCACCGTGGGGCATGTCGCTGTTCCTCACGCTGCCGCTGCTGGTGCTGCTCGTGATGCCGAAAGAGAAGCCGCGCCTGCACTGGCCGCTGTGGGTCACGGTCGCCGCGTGCGCGCTGCCGGGGTTCTTCTACCAGAACACCGGGTACGCCCAGTTCGGGTTCCGGTTCTCGATCGACTACACGCCGTACCTGCTGTTGCTGCTCGCGGTGGGCGCGTGGAACCTGAAGAAGGCGCTGCCGGTGGCGTTGCTCACGCTCGGGGTGTTGGTGAACTTCTGGGGCGCGCTGGGGTTCAAGGGCTACACCGAGCTCGTTCGCGGCTGGTGACGTCGATGGAGCCGAAGAAGTGGCACACCCGGGAAGACAGCGGCATTCGCCTCGATCGTGAATTCCGCTGGTGGCACGACGGCGAGCGCATCGAGCACCCGAACATCATCGAGGCCTTCAACAAGGGCGTGCGCATCGAGCCCGACGGCAAGGTGACGCTGCACTTCGGCAACGACTGGTGCTTCATCGAAGTCGACGACGCTCCGTTTCGCATCGTGGCCGTCGACGTGTCAGAGGGTTCGCGGCTGAGCGTTCGACTGTCTGATCGCACCGCGGAATGGCTCGACGTCGCCGCCCTTCGACTCGACGACGACGGCGTGCTCTCGACCCGCGTGAAGGCTGGCACCGCGAAGGCCCGCTTCGGACGTGACGCGCAGTTTCAGCTCGCGCAGTTCTTCGTCATCGAGGGCGACCGCGTACAACTGAAGGTGGGCGAGCGCCTGGAGCCGACGAGCCTCGCCGCCACCCAGCTCGCCTGAAAGAAAGAGCGCGCCCACCTTTCGATGAGCGCGCTCGTTGGGGCTCGACTCGACTTCAGCGCAGAACCATGAAGCCCGAGCCCGCACCGTCCATCATCACGTTGCGGCGCGAGGCCCAGCCGAAGTTCGCCAACACGATGGCCTCACGCGCCTCGGGCGACATCGTCGTCGAGATCCACGTCGCGCCCTGAATGTCAGCCGAGGCCAGCCAGCCCTCATCGCTCTCGACGTGAAAACCCAGGTGCGGGCTCTTGCCCTTCTCGGCCGTGTCGAAGCTGGTCTTCACCGGGTACCGAACACCGCGCCACGTGGCCACGCCGGTGAGCGGCTTCTCGGGGTCTCCGCTGATGACGAGCGAGAAGTCGGGGCCCATGCACTGCAACGAGTACTTCGGGTGGTTCAAGCTGAACGAGCCCATCATCAGCTTCGGCTCGCTCGACCCGGCGCCGCACGAGAGCTCGGTGAAGGCCCGGCCCGCGCGCTGAACCGTGAAGCGCACTGTCTGCTGCTGCATGGCGAGGCGGCCACCACCGAGCGCGACGCCGATGCCGACCGTGTTCGAGATGACGCCCTTCACGTCGTACTCGCCGAAGTGCATCACGCTCGAGCCGTACGAGGCCTCGATGCGCTGAATCGTGGGAGCAGGTGCAGGCGCCTTCAGGGCAACGGCGCAGGCGAGGTTGAGGGACAGAACGGCGGCGGCGAGAACGAGCTTCATGGTGACTCCGGGTGTGAGGGAAAACGGCCCCCGCGCCCCGTGCGAGTCACCCGCCAGTCGAACCGTGTGGATTCACGACCGGCGGTCCTTCGGGTGAGATCTCAGCGCTTCACGGCGAGACAGCGAACCGGCTGCGCCATCGCGGCCTTGCCCTGCTCTTCCGACACCAGCGCGACGTTGATGAGGTTCTGCAGCAGCGCATCGCGTGCGAGGCGAATCTGTGCGGCGTTCGTGCACAGCGAGACCTCGCCCCACAGGTTGTACGGCGGAATGCCCAGCTGCAGCTCGGCGAGCTCGGCGAGCGAGAGGTCGAGCAGCTCCTTCTGCATCAGGTACCGCGAGGCCGCCTCGACGCCGATGATGCCCTGGTCGAACTGCATCGCGTGCAGGTCGTACGCGACGAGCTGGTCCTTCTTCAGGAAGCGGTGAATGCGATCGCTCAACACCGCGAGCTGCGACGGGCTGCTGGCGCCCAGCCGCGACGAGAGCCGCCGCGCGAAGATGAGCTCACACGCGCCGTCGCCTTCGCCGCCGATGCCACGCGCGCTGTTCAGCACCCGCTTCATCCACGGCCAGCCCTCTTCACGCGGCGTCTGGAAGTACGTCGGGCAGCCCCATTCGGTGATGTAGAGCGCGACGAGGTTCTTCGGCAGCTTCGAGAAGTCGGGCTTGGCCCAGGTGACCTTCTCGCGCTCGGCGATGCGCTTGTTGAACTGAACGCTCTGGCGATCGCTCTCGATGGACTGGCGGAGCAGCGTCTCGAGATCCATCTCCCCTTCGATCTGATTCGGCAGCGTGTTGGCCGTGTACAGCCACCAGCCCGAGCCGACGATCGCGAGAATGCCCGTGAGGATGAAGCTGATGAGCACCATGCTTCGGAGCGCGCGCACGTTTTTCCCTGCCAGAGACGAGGTGGCGCCGTTATGCCACGCCCCGATGCGTTCGTGGCACTCCGCGCACCTGAAGGCGCGCTCGGTCGTCGATGAAGGACTCGTGCAGGTGCGCCTCGAGGTGCCCACGCCCGTGGCCTCGGCGTTCGCGAAGCCGGGGCAGTTTCACCGCATCAGGCAGGTGGGCGGCGCTGAGTCGATGTTCGCGATCGCCTCTTCACCGGGCGCGACCTCGTTCGACTACCTGATTCGGCGGGGCAGCGGCGTCTCTGAAGCGCTCGCCACGTTGCCGCTCGACACCGTGCTCGAGGTGACGCCACCCGAAGGGTCTGGCTTTCCACTCGACGCGGCGACGGGCTTCGACCTGCTGCTGGTCGGAACAGGCACGGCGCTCGCGCCACTTCGCTCGGTGTTGGGGCTCGTCTCGCAGCGGCGCTCGGAGTTCGGCCGCGTGACGCTCGTTCAAGGCCAGCGCAGCCCGCGCCAGCTGCCGTGGCTCGAAGAGCTGCTCGAGCTGCCGCGCATCGACGTGCACACCGCCGTGACCGAAGGCGCTCCCGGCTGGGCAGGGCACGTCGGCTTCGTGCAGGCGCTGGTGCCTCGCGTCGCGACGCCGAACACCGTCGCCTTCCTCGTCGGCCAGAAAGAAATGACTGACGAGGTCAGCGAGCTGCTCGGGCGGGCCGGCGTGCCGCGAAGCCGGGTGTTCCTCAACGTCTGAACCGCGACCCGGCTAAGGTCGGCCCCTGCCATGGCGAACGTGCTCACCTACGGCATCGTCGAGAGCCCCATCGGAGCGCTGCTGCTCACCTCTGACGGCTCGGGCCTCACCGGGCTCTACCCGCACACGCACCGCGCGCCGCCGATCATGAGCGCGATGTGGCGCCGCAACGACACGTTCTTCACCGGCGTGCGCGATCAGCTCCTGGCCTACTTCGAGGGGCGCCTGACCCGCTTCGAGGTGTCGCTCGCGCCGGTGGGTACCCCGTTTCAGCAGCGCGTGTGGGAGGCGCTCGTCGAGATCCCCTACGGCGCGACCGTCACCTACGGCGAGCTCGCGGCGCGACTGGGGAAGCCGAGCGCCTCACGTGCGGTGGGGCTCGCGAACGGGAAGAACCCCATCAGCCTCATCGTGCCGTGTCACCGCGTGGTGGGCGCGAACGGGAAGCTGACGGGCTACGCAGGCGGGCTCGAGTTGAAGCGATGGTTGCTCGACCACGAGGCCGGTCTCGCGCAGCGCGGCGCTCAGCTTCCGCTCACGGCGGCGACCCATGCGCGCATCAGCGTGTAGGACCTCTCTGCCACGCCAATTCATCGCGCAGGTGCAGCGCGACGGCGACGTCGGGTCATGCGCAGCAAGCAGCGCCGACAGGCCCGCCAGAAACGTCAGCACCGCACCCGCGCGCGAATCAGGCAGGAGTCGAGGAGCCACCTCGAGCGCAGCAACGAAAGATGCGATGGCGTTCTCGCGAGCCACTCAGCGCATCAAGCGGGCGACCAACGGATCCATCGCAGGTGTCTTCGCGGCGATGAGGAGCAACGGAGCGAACACCTCGAGCGCTGCTCCACCCTTCGACAGCGCAGCATCGAGGTGCGGCAGCAACGCATCGACCGACACGTCGCTCCCATCGAGCATCAACAGCGGCAGGAACCAGCGGTTCGCTTCGACCTGCGCGGGATCGGTCGTCGACAACGCGACCTGGGCGCCTTCGAGGAACACGTCGTCGACCGCGAGCTTCTTCAACGCGGCGAGCTCGTCCTTCTTCGGCTTCTTCTCGAGCTTCACCAGCTTCGTGAGCGCGTGCGCCGCCGACTGCCAGGCGGTCTCGACGCGCAGGCCATCGACATCGGCGGGCACGCAGGCCTGCAGAAAGCGCGCAATCGGAGACGTGTTCTTCTCCAACGCATCGCGCGCCTCGGCCGCCAACGTCGCGTCGAACGACAGCACCGCAGCGCCAAGCTCCGGAGGCGTCACGCCACGCGCGAGCACCTCGAGCAGGGCCTCCATCACCGAGAACGGGTTCGTCTTCTTCCGCGCGGCGTAGCGGAGCAGATCGAGCAGGTCGGCCGTCTTCGTCTTCTCGAAGCGGCTCACGGCACGACGGCGGCGTCGGAGTAGACCGCCTCGTAGACGACGGCCGCAGGGTCGCTCTGGTGATCGCTCAGCGGGTTCTGCGGCGTCCACGCGGCGACGGTGACGAGGCGGCCGTCACGCGAGAAGCGCACGCGGCGAATGGCCCAGCCGAAGGTCTCGACCTGCGGCTCGACCGCCTTGTGCAGCACGACCTTCTTGTCCCAGCCGCCGCTGACGACCGACTTGCCATCGGGGCTGAGGCCAACCGTCGACACGACGCCGCGATGTCCTTTCAGCGTCTCGAGCACCTTTCCCGTCGCCGCATCGACGCGGGCCGCGCAGTCCCACGTGCGCTCGGGCTCGACCTCTTTCTTCTTCTCGCGCTCGTACACCTCGCGGGTGCGCTCGCCCTTCGCCTCACTCAGCGCGAGGCCGAGCACCGCGCCCGACGCATCGACCGACACGTCGTTCACCGAGGCCTCGAACGTGAACCGGCGGGCGCGCACGAGCGAACGTGGTGAGGTCGCGACGACGTCGGCGGCCGAGGCCTTCGGCGTGAACACGAACTCCTGCGTCGCTTCGTCGGTGGCGAGCTCGATGCGATCGAGGAACGCCTGCCCCAGCACCGCCTGCGCGTCTTGCGGCACGCACGCGTCACACACTGCGACGTCGACGTTGCGCACCGTGAGGCCCTTGAACGAGAGCGCCTTGCCCTTCGCGACGCGCGCCATCTGCGAGCCCATCGCGGTGGGGATCGAGAGCGTGTCGGTCAACGAGAGCACGTCGATGCCGACGCTCTGCGCGAGGGAGCCACGAATCACCACCACCGGAACGCGCGCATCGACGACGAACGTGGCCGAGGCCTTGCCGTCGAACACGGCGCGAAAGAGCTGCAGGCCCGCCTTCTTCTCGTAGCGGGCGCGGGCAGACTTCGCGTCGGCGCTCGAGGCTTCGACCTTCCACACCGAGACCGAACGATCCCAGCTCGAAGAGAACAGCTCTCCGGTCGAGGCCCACGCGAGGCCGGTGATCTCGTCGCTGTGGCCGCGCTGCTCGGCCACGAAGCCCAGCTCGGGGTACGTCAGCACCGTCACGAGCCCCTTCGTGCTGGCGACAGCGAGCAACTCGCCCGAGGGGTTGAACGCGACCGCGGTGAGCGCCTCGTCGGTCAGCCACGCGCCCTTCGGCGCTCCGTTCTTCCCGTCGAAGAGGCGCACCGACCGATCGCGACTCACGGCGGCGACGAGCGCTCCATCAGCCGACCAGTCGATGGCCTCGACGTTGAACTCGAGCGGGTTCACCACCACGTCGGCCCGCGCCTTCTTCGGCTCATCGAGACTGAACAGCGCGAGGTGAAACGACTGCATGCCGAGCCGAGAGAACGCGACCGACTTCGAATCGGGAGCGGCCCGCGTGTCCCACACGAAGTCTTCGCGGTTGAGCACCTGCGGCGACCCGAGCGCGGCGACGGTGCCGGTGAGATGCCCACCTGGCTTCGATTGCAGCGCCTGGAGCACCTCGGGCGGCGTCTTCGGCAACGTCCTGCAACCGCCGGCGATCGCCAGCGCGACGAACAACAGGCGGCGCATGGGTCAGCCCTCCGGCTTCCTGGTCACCATCACCTCGCGAACGCCCCTGGTGGTGATGTTCAGGATGAAGAGCTGCCGCTTCGCCTCGCGCTTGTCGGTGAACGACATGGCGCCGGTCGCGCCCTCGTAGCCCTTCAGGTTCGACAGCGCCTCGCGGAAGGCGGCGCGCGACTTCGGAGCGGCGGTGTCGATGACGCGACGAACGACACCCGCGGTGTCGAAGGCCACGGCGTCGAGCAGGGTGATGGACTGGCCCTGCAGCGTCTCGCGGAAGGTGTTCACGAAGGCCTTCGTGCTGGGGCGGTCGCTGTTCTCGTAGAAGCCATCGACGAAGACGCTGCACAGCACGTACTTGCCGCCACGCTCGATGAGCTGCGGATCTCCCGACGGGCCCTTGGGGCTGGTCCACGTCGAGGGCCCGAGCAGCGTGACGGTCTTGAGCCTGTCCTTGCCGGTCGTCTTCTGAATGCGCTCGAGATCGTGTTTGTCGCACGCGTTCGTCACCATCTCTTCGACGGCGAGCGCGGGCGCGACGAGCGAGACCTTCTGCCAGCTGTCGGGCAGCAGCAGCGCGTCGAAGTCGATGACGGGGTTCAGACCGGCCTTGGCCTTCTCGAGCGCCTTGCGCTTGCGGAACGCGTCGGTCTCGTTGTCGCGAATGTCGCGCACCTTCTCGAGGTAGTCGGCGCGATCTTCGAGGTAGTAGCGGCCGACGACCTTCTTGGCCTCGTCGGTGAACGTCGTCGCGTCGTGCGGGTAGGTCTCGGCGCCACGAATGACGCCGCCGCGCGCTTCGATCGCGTCCCAGAACGCGTTGGTGAACTCGGTGCCGAACGGCGTGTTGGGGAAGAGGACGGCGAACGTCTTGTAGCCGAGCGTCGTCATCGAATACTCGGCGAGCGCGTCGGCCTGCTGCGAGTTCGTCACCATCGTGCGGAAGACGTGCGGCCCGATGTCGGTGATGCCCTCGGCGCGGCTCATGGTGATGAGGGGAATCTGCAGCTCTTCGGCGACGAGCGCGGCGCGGCGGGAGTCGTCGGTGAGCAACGGCCCGATGATGGCGATGGCGCCTTCGTCGAAGGCGAGCTGCTCGACGAGCTTGGCGGCGAGCGCGGGGTCGTCGGCCGAGTCCTTCACGACGAGCTCGACGTCGCTGCCCTTGAAGCCGAGCTGCAGGCTGCGCAGCACCGTGTCGGCGAACGCTTTGTACTTCTTGCTCGAGAGCGGCAGCACGGCGCCGACGACCTTCGGCTTCGTCTCGGCGCGACGCGAGACACGGGCGAGCAGCTCCTTCGCCTCGGGCGCATACGGCGAGTTCGGAGCGTTCTGCAGCAGCGACTTGAGCGCCTGGTCGAGGTTCGTCCAGTCGCGCAGGTGGTAGTAGACGCGCGCCATCTTGAACGTGAGCAGCGGCCACGCCGGGTGCGTGACGGGCAGGTCGTGCCAGGCCTCGGTAATGGCGAGGAAGTTCGTCTTCGACTCGACGACCTCTTCGAGTCTGGCCAGCGCGGCCTTCTTGTCGTCGTCGGACTGCGCGGCATCGACGGCCTTCATGGCGAGCTTGAGCGCCTCTCCGAACTGCTGCGTGCCGGCGGCGGCCTTCTCGAGCCCCTCTTCGGCGAGCTTCTTGTCAGCGCCCGACAGCTTGTCGATGAGCGGCGAGAGCGTCTGGTACGCGTCGCGCCACGCCTTGAGCTCGACCGACGCGAGGCCCGACTTGAGGCGCGCCTGATCGGCCTGCGGGTGCAGTGGGTTCTCGAAGACGAGCTCGGTGAGGGCCTTACGCGCCGTGACGAAGTCGCCCTCTTCGAAGGCCAACACGCCCGCGCGATAGAGCGCGTCCTGCCCCGCGGTGCTGTCGGGGTACGTCTTACGAACGGCGAAGAGCGCCTCGATGCCCTCTTTGCGGGTGCGTGAATCGGCGACGGCGATGGCCTTCTGGAGCGCTTCATCGGCGGCCGGCACCGACTTCACGTCACGAGGGCCGGGCTTGTTGGTTCCGCCCGTGGTTCCCGTCTTCGGACAGGCCGCGAGCAGGGCGACGAAGGAGAGACAGATGAGACGACGCAGCATGCGTTCCACATAGCAAACCGAGGCGGTGGCGAAGTGATTTCCGCCGTGGAAAGCAGGCCACGTGTCAGGCAGCCCGCCGCCCGTTCAGGGCTTGCGCAGGCGGGTCAGCAACTGCTCGACGTCGGCCTCGTCCTGGTAGGGGCCGAAGCCGAAGCGGAGCCGATCGTCGCGTGCGTCGGTGATGACGTTTCGGGTCTCGAGCTCGGCCGACAGGGCCTTCGCGTCACTCGTGCGGAAGGAGAGGAACTGGCCACGCTGTGAATCGGCGACGACGAGCTGCTCACGGCGAACGAGCGTCGAGTCGGAGAGGCCTGCGAGGAAGCGCTGCTGCAGTGAGTGTGCGTGAGTTCGTGCGACCGGCGTGGTGAAGCCCACCGACTGTCTCCAGCGCATCACCGCGTTCAACCGATACAGCCCGGAGGGATCGAACGTCGCGCCCATGAACGCTCCGCCACCGCTCGCGTAGGGCACGCGGTCTTTCGACTTCTCCTGGAGCGCGCCGAACGCCGCGAACCAGCCCGTGTTCCGCGGCCGAAACGAGGTCGACTTCGGCACGTGAAGGAAGCACGCGCCCTCGCCCGCCATCGCGTACTTGTAGCCACCGGCGACGTAGAAGCAGCGGTCTTCGATGGCCTTGAGCGACGTGGGGACCGCACAGAAGCCATGGTACCCGTCGAGCACCGCCATCGCGTTCGCCGGCAGCGCCTTCACCAGCGCGTCGACGTCGCGCAGCACCGCGCCCGAGTTGAAGAAGACGTGACTGACGAAGACGAGCTGCGCGTCTTTCGAAGCGGCGATGAGCCGGTCGGGGAAGGTGTGAAACGGCTCACTCGGAACACGCGTGACGTGTACCAACCCGTCTTCGCTGAGCCGTGAGAGCTGCCGCTCGAACGAGTGGAACTCCGAGTCACTGGTGACGATGCGCGGCTTCTCGGGAAGGCACGAGAGCAGGCGAAGTACGAACTCATGCGTGTTGGGCGCGAAGACGAGCGTTGACGGATCCGACAGGCCGAGCTCGGTCGCGATGTGCCGCTGCGCCTCGGGGATCACCTGCCCGAAGACGACGTCCCACTTGTCGTCGAGGTGTTTGGCCGCGTCGAGCCACGCCTGCTGGTGCGCCTCGAACGAGACGTCGGGCCACGGGTGATGGCTGTGCGCCGCGAAGTGGAGTCGACCGGGAGCCGCAGCGAGCACGCGCGAGAAGTGGGCTTTCATGGGCGCGCGTCATGTACTCCGCGAGCAGGCGAGTTTCACCGGAACCCGCGTGCTATCCACCTTCGCCATGCGGCTCTTCGTCGCGGTGCTCCTTCTCTCGGGTACGGCGCGCGCTGCGCCCTTCGTGCTCGAGGGCAACGTTCCTGAAGACGGAGGCGCGTTCTTCACCGTCTCGTTCCCCGTTCCTGTCGGCGTCACGGAGCTCGAGGTACGGCACGACGATCTCTCGAGCGCGAACATTCTCGATTGGGGCCTGCTCGAGCCCACCGGGAGCTTTCGCGGTTGGGGCGGTGGCAACAGCGAGCCGGCCGTCATTGGCGTACGCGCCGCGAGCCGCAGCTACCTCGCTGGGCCGATTTCATCGGGCATGTGGCAGGTGCTCATCGGCAAGGCGCAGATCAGCCAGCGGCCCGCGAAGTACCGGCTCGAGATCGACGCACGCACGAAGACGTCACTGCCCGCGCAGGATCGGCAGGCGTACACGCCAGCGGCTCCGCTCGAGACGAACGCGCGCTGGTACTCGGGCGATCTGCACGTGCACTCGATCGAGAGTGGAGACGCACGCCCCGGCCTCGATGAGATCGGTGCCTTCGCGCGCAGTCGTGGCCTCGACTTCGTCGCGCTGAGCGATCACAACACCAGCTCGCACTACGACTTCATCAACCCCGCGCAGGCGAGACACCCGAAGGTGCTCTTCGTTCCCTCGGTGGAGTTCACGACGTACGCGGGCCATCTGAACGCTTTCGGAGCGTCGACCTTCGTGCCGTTCTGGCTCGGCCGTGAAGGCGTGACGTTGAAGCAGGCGCTGCAACAGTTCGATCAGCAGGGCGCGATCGCGACCATCAACCACCCGACGCTCGATCTCGGCAGCTTCTGCATCGGGTGTGCGTGGCAGCAGCCGGTGATTCCCGAGCTGACGCGCGCGATCGAGATCGGTGTCGGCGGGTGGGACGAGACCGGCGCGCTCTTCGATGAGTCGGCCATCGCGTATTGGGAGGCGCTCGCGGATCAGGGAATTCACCTGACGGCGGTCGGAGGCAGTGACGATCACCGCGCGGGCGTCGGCCTCAACCAGACGCAGAGTCCGATCGGCTCACCCACGACGTTGCTCTACGCGAGCGAGCTCTCGGTGGTCGGGCTGACGCGTGCGCTGCGCGAAGGTCGCTCCGTGGTGAAGCTGCGTGGACCTGAAGATCCCCTCGTGACGTTGACGACGCTCACCACCCTGCCCCGCGTTGAAGACACGCTCGTGGGCACGTCGGCGACGCTGCAGGCGCTGGTGACGGGCGGGCAAGGCACGACGCTGGTCTGGGTCGCGAACGGCGTGGCGGTGAAAGAAGTGCAGGTGGCGAGCGACCCCTTCACCGATGAGTTCACGCTCGAGGTTCCCGAAGGTCGTTCGGCACGCGCGCGCGCAGAGCTGCGAATCGGAGCCGCGCCCCGCACGGTCACCTCGCACGTGTGGCTCGCACCCGACTCTCCGCCAGGCCCGCCGATCATCGCGACGAAGCCAATGGCGCCCGGCTGCGCGGGCTGTTCAACGACTGATGCCTCGGTCGTGTTGCTCGCGCTGCTGATGCTGCGGAGGCGCGCATGAACGCGCTGCTCCTCTCACTCGTGCTCGCGCAGACAGACACCGCGGGGACGTGGGCCGACCCGTCACGGCTGGTCTTTCTCGAGCCCGGCTCGCGCGCGATTCTGTCTGGCTTCAGCCCGGCGTCGCTCGATGGACTTCAGCCGGCCGCGTCTGCGACCCGCTTCGACGGCGTGTTGCTCAGGCTTCCAGCGCACGGGTTCTTCGGTCCCTCGACCTTGCCGGCGGCGTGGCTCGACGGTGTTCGGGTGAGCGGCGCGGCGGACTCGGCAGAGAACGGCTGGAGCCTTGGGCGTTCACTCACGTTGCTCCCGACGAAGCAGCGCCAGGGCTGGCACGGCACCGCGCGTGTCGACGTGCTGACGACGGGCCTGTCTGTCTCTGGAGTCATCCCTCAGACGAAGACCGAGGTGATGGCAGCCGGGCGCTTCTTCACGATTCCAGCCGTGGCCGCGTCGTTCCTGAAAGTGCGTGCGCTGCTGGGTGACTGGCAGCTTCGGGTCGCGCAGCCCATCGCGAGTGGAGAGCTCCGCCTGCTCGCGCTCGGCGCCGCCGATGACGTCGCGCTGTCGGTCTCAGGCATTCCCATCTCGGCGCGCATCGTGAGCCAGCTCGCCGACGTGCGGTGGACCTCAGGTGCGCTCGAGCTCGGGCTCACCGGCAGTCACGACTCCATCGCGCTCTCGATTCGTGGAACGCAGACGAGAAACGATGTCGTCGGTGGCGAGCAGCAACTCACCGCGCGCGCGGCGTTCAGGCCGATGCTGACGAAGGAGATCTCGCTTGGCGTCGGCGGTGATGCGTCGGTGCGGCGCGTGGTGTTGAGCCGTGGAAGTGAAACGGCGCTCCCACCCCTGCCGGGTGTCGACGCGACGAGCGTGACTGCCTCGAGCCGTCGTGTGCTGGGCGCCGCGTTCACGGGCGGACTCTTCGCCGAAGCGCGCGATGCGGCCGGTCCCTTTCGCTGGAGCGCGGGGCTTCGTGGCGATCTCTGGAAGCCGCTCGACGCCGACGTCTTGTTCGCGCTCGATCCACGGCTCTCGATCGAGCGTGACTTCGGTGACGTTTGGACGCTGGGCGGGAGCGCAGGCCTTCGTCATCAACCGGCGACCTGGCTCGTCCCTGTTCCCGTGCTCGACACGACGTCGTGGAAGTACGGGCTGCAGCAAGCGGTCGTGGGTGACGTGTGGGCGCGCATTCAGGCGGCT
Organism: Myxococcaceae bacterium; assembly: GCA_040275325.1. Lineage (GTDB taxonomy): Bacteria > Myxococcota > Myxococcia > Myxococcales > Myxococcaceae > Xiheimicrobium. The sequence continues at coordinate 30,651 of JBEOKA010000552.1, forward strand.
CCGTCGCATCAGCTCGACGTTCGCGCGTTCGGCAGCTCGCTGCGAAAGACCATCGAGCTCTCGCCCTTCGACGACACGTTCCTGCCCGAGGTGAACCAGTCGAACGAAGACGTCGCCAAACGTATCGGCAGCGGCTTCGCAGCAGGAGGCTCGGTGGCCTGGCGCTTCACGCCCTCTGACCGATTCTGGTTGCGCGCGTCGTACAGCCTCGTCGCCTCATGGCGGACGATCACCATCACGCGCTTCGGAGTGAACGGTCTGCCGCAGGGAGAAGCGCAGGCGTCGGTGCCGTGGGCGTTCGATCAGACGCACCTCTTTCAAGGCGCGAGTGGGTGGCGCTTCGGGAATGGCTGGGCGATCGCGGCGACGGCGACGGTGCAGACGGGCGCGCCGTTGATCGGCGGGCTGTACGGTCAGGAGCAGCGAGAAGGCGTCGACCCGATTCGTGGAACGCCGCGCTGGGTCCCGCTCGATCGCGATCTCGTCGGCCGCGCCGGAGCCTGGCTGCGAGTCGATGGCCGCTTCTCGAAGACGTGGAATCCACAGCCCCTCGAGCTCACCCTCTTCCTCGACGTGCAGAACCTGTCTGTGTGGGCGCAGCCGACGGGCCTCTCGTACTCGACCGACTCCACGACGGGCGCGCTCACCTCGAAGCCAGCATCGTCACCGATCGGGTTCCCGATTCCCGTGCTCGGCGTCGAAGCCCGCCTCTGAGCGAAGAAACGGCAACACCCACGCCGCGAACTCGTCGCGTCTCGAGAAGATGAGGAAGTGATCTTCTTCAGGGTCGGTGTGAACGGTGAGGCGCGCTCCCGCTTCCCGAAGCGCGGACTCAGCGAGGCGGAACCACTTCTCGCTGATGCGATCGTCTTTCAGGCCGTGAAGGAGCAGCACCGAACGATCGCGCCACAGCACAGGTGTTGGGTCGACGTCGACGACCGCCGAGATGAGCACCACGGCGCGATAGGCACGCCCGTTCGCCTCGATGGTGCGCATCACGCCGCGCCCACCATTCGAGAGGCCTGCGAGCACGACGCGAGCAGAATCGACTGGCAACGAGTCGATCGCGTACTGCCGCGCGGCCTCGACCGCCTCGACTCCGCCCGGCTGCTGCCAATTGCCGAAGCCAAACCCTGGCGCGACGACGACGAAGCGCAGCGCATCGGCCAGCGCCTTCCACACCCAGAGGTAGCCCGTGAAGTTGCCGCCGCTGCCATGGAGAAAGATGACGCACGGCAGCCGCTCTCCGGCCACGTGCGGTGGCACGTAGACGAAGCGCTGCCCCGTCGACGCTGCGGCGTACGCCTCACCCAGCTGCGTCGGCAGCGCCGCGAACTGCGGGTCTTCGAGCATCGGGCGATAGACGTCGAGGAAGAGCCGACGCACGCGCGCCGCAGACTCGCGCGTCAGGTACGGATCGGCGAACGCCACGAGGTGCGAGCCCAGCGTGAGCTGGTCGATCTCGGGCAGCAGCGTGGTGAGTGAGAGCGCGTGATTGGGAACGGGCGTGACCGCGAAGGCGCCATCGGGGCCACTGCGTGACGTCGGAACCGAGAGCGCGAGCACGGTGACTCCGAGCGCGGTCGCGACGAGCAAAGCCAGCGCAGGCCGACGAGGCAGCAAGGGCATGAGAACGAGGCCGAGCGCGGTGACGCCGAACAGGTGGCCGCGCCACGTCGCTGCGACGATCACCAACAACACCGCCAGCGCGCCGGGCAGCGCCATCACCAACACCCACGCGAAGCGAAGCAACCGCACGTGCGCGAGTCTCATGAATCCGCTCCGTGAGGTCGAGGGGAAGCGGCTACGGTGCCCGCATGTCGTCACTCGCCGAGATGATTCCGCCCGCGTGGAGAGACGCGCTCGCTGCTGCCGTCGCCGCCGAGACGTTCACTGCGCTCGATGCGTTCCTCACTACCGAGTTCGCGACCGCCAGCGTGTTTCCTCCGAAGGAGCAGCTCTTCGCCGCGCTCGCGAGAACACCGCCATCGGCGATCAAAGCGGTGATCCTCGGACAGGACCCGTACCCGAAGAAGGGTCACGCCAACGGGCTCGCGTTCTCGGTCAGCCCCGGCGTCAAAGCACCCGGTTCGCTGCGCAACGTGTTCAAGGGGCTCACCATCGACGTCGGCATTCCCGCGCCGACGACGGCCGATCTCTCGGTGTGGGCCGATCGCGGAGTGCTGTTGCTGAACACGATCCTCACCGTGCGTGAGGGCGAGGCGAACTCGCACAAGAAGAAGGGCTGGGAGCCGTTCACCGAAGCGGTGCTCCGTCACGTCGCGAGCCTGCCCGGGCCCGTCGTCTTCTTCTGTTTCGGAAAACCCGCCGAGGCGATGGTGGCGAAGCACGTCGACGCGACGAAGCACCACGTGCTGGTGACGCCGCACCCATCGCCGCTGAACAAGTTCGCGTTCGTCGACGCCGTCACGAAGGACAAGCCCTTCACGAAGGCGAACGAGCTGCTCGTCGCCGCGGGGCGCGGGCCCATCGACTGGAGCCTGCCCTGACCGTCAGCAGATTCGCGGCAGCTGCTCACCGGCGAGCCAGTCGAGAATGCGGCTGCCTCCGAACGAGGTCTCGAGCTGCACAAAGCCGTTCTCGTCTTCGATGACGGTGCCCACGCGCGCCGAGTCTTTGCCCAGCGGGTGCGCCTTCATGGCCGCGAGCACTTTGTCAGCGTCTTGCGGAGCGACGATGGCCAGCAGCTTGCCCTCGTTGGCCACGTAGAGCGGGTCGATGCCGAGCAGCTCACACGCCGCAGCCACCTGAGGCTTCACGGGAATCGCGCGCTCCTCGAGCTTGAAGCCGACGCCCGACTGCCAGGCGATCTCATTCAGCGTCGTCGCGAGCCCACCGCGCGTGGGATCTCTCAGCACGTGAATGTCGGGACACACCGTCACCATGTCGGCCACGAGCGTGTGCAACGACGCCGAGTCTGACTCGATGGTCGTCTCGAACGAGAGGCCTTCACGCTGCGACAGAATGGCCACGCCGTGATCGCCCATCGAGCCGCTCACCAGCACCACGTCACCCGGCTTCGCGCGGTCACCACTTGGAGGCGTCACCGCCACGGGGATCACGCCGACGCCGGTGGTCGTGATGAACACGCCGTCACCCTTGCCGCGCTCGACGACCTTCGTGTCGCCCGTGACGATCGGCACGCCGGCCTGCATCGCGGCCTTCGCCATCGCGTCGACGACGCGCTTCAAGTCAGCGAGTGGAAAGCCCTCTTCGAGAATGAACGCCGAGGACAAATACAGGGGCCGAGCGCCCGCCATCGCGATGTCGTTGATGGTGCCGTGCACCGCGAGCGAGCCGATGTTTCCACCCGCGAAGAAGATGGGAGAGACGACATAGCCATCGGTCGTCATCACGAGCTTGCCGACGGGCGGCTCGACCACGGCCTGATCGTTCCGCTGCGCGAGATAGCGATTGTCGAACGCGGCCGCGAACAGCTGCTCGACCAGCTGCGCCATCACCTTGCCGCCGGTGCCGTGCGTGAGCTCCACACGGCCGGTGAGATCGAGCTTCTTCGGAAACGGGTTTCGGGTGCGCATCAGGCGGTCCTCCGCTCGGGTTCGGGCGTCGGCGACGTCCGGTGGCGGCCATAGAGGTAGTACGCGGCGCAGCTGCCCTCGGGAGACACCATGCAGCTGCCGATGGGAGACTCCGGCGTGCACGCGGTCGCGAAGATCTTGCAGTCGGTGGGCTTCTTGAGCCCCTTCAGAATGTCTCCGCACGCGCAGGCTTTGTGATCGGCGACGGCCTCGTACGGCATGGTGAAGCGCTTCTCGGCGTCCCACTTCGCGAACTCGGGCCGCAGCTCGAGCGCGCTCGCCTGCAACGTGCCCAACCCGCGCCACTCGAACGAAGGCCGAAGCTGCATCGTCTCTTCCGTCAGGCGCTGCGCCTTCAGGTTGCCGACGCTGTTCACCGCGCGTGAGTACTGGTTCTCGACCTCGTGGCGGCCGTCGTTCAGCTGGCGAACGATCATGAGGATCGACTGGAGCAAATCGAGCGGCTCGAACCCCGACACCGCGATGGGCTTCTTCCAGTCTCGCGCGAACCGATCGTACGGCTGCGTGCCGATGATGGTGCTGACGTGACCTGGGCCCACGAAGCCGTCGACGCGAATGCGACCCTCTTTCGCTTCAGGGCTGCCGAGAATGGCTTCGATCGCGCTCGGCGTGAGCACGTGGTTCACGAACACGGTGAAGTTCTCGAGCCCCTCGGCCTGCGCGGTCTTCACGGCGAGCGCAGTCGGTGGCGTCGTCGTCTCGAAGCCGATAGCGAAGAAGACGACCTGCTTGTCGGGGTTGGTCCGCGCGAGCTTGAGCGCATCATTCGCGCCGAAGACCATCTTCACGTTCGCGCCCTGGGCTCTCGCGCGCATGAGGCTGACGCGATCTTTCCCGGGCACGCGCATCATGTCGCCGTACGCGCAGAGCATGACGTTCGGCTGGCGGGCGAGGGCGATGGCCTGATCGAGGCGGCCGATGGGCAGCACGCAGACGGGACAGCCCGGGCCGTGAATCATCTCGACGTTCTTCGGCAGCAGCTCGATGAGGCCGTAGCGGCAGAGCGAGTGCGTGTGCCCGCCGCAAAACTCCATGATCTTGTACTCGCGGTCGGCCTTCGCCTCGGCGGCGATCTGCGAAGCCACCTGACGTGCGACCGAGCCGTCACGGAACTCTTCGATGAAGCGCATGAACGGCTCCTTCAGGCAGTGGCGGGGGTGGGCTGGCCTTCCTGGCGCAGCAGGGCGAGCGTCTTCTCGGCTTCGATCGGGTCCATCTTCGTGAGCGCGTAGCCGACGTGAATGATGACGAAGTCACCGACCTTCACGTCGTCGAGCAGACCGAGGTTCACCTTCTGGCGAACACCGCCCAGGTCGACCGTGCACATGTCGGGGCCGTCGAGCTGCAGCACCTTCGCGGGGAGCGCGAGACACATCGTTCATTCCTCCATGGCCAGCGCGGCGATCCACGCCTGACCGAGTGAGAGTCCACCGTCGTTCGACGGCACCTGACGAGCGAGCAGCGGCTTGATGCCGCGCGCCTTGAAGCCCGTGATGAGCAGCTCGGCGAGCGTCTGGTTCATCAGGCACCCGCCGCTGAGCGCGATGACGCCATCGACGACGAACGGCGTGGCCCAGTCGATGAGCGCCGACGCGAGCGTGCCGTGAAAGACGTTGGCGCCGTCGATGGGCGAACGGCCGATGAGCGCGTCGAGCAACGGGAGCAGGTCGAGCGCTCCGTCGGTCACACGCCACGCGCCGCGCAGCACCTCGGGCTTCGTCACCAGCGACTCGAGCATCATGGGCGCTTCGCCTTCGTAGGTCGCGACGGGCTTCACGCCGAGCAGGCCGCACGCCGCGTCGAAGAGCCGCCCACACGAGCTCGTCTCGGGAGCGTTGACGTTCTTCTCGAGCAGCTGCCGCACCGCCGCTGCCGGACCGAGCGAGGCGAACCGATCGACGATGGTCTCACCCCGGCCGAGGCGATGAAGCGCCGCAGCGGCCATGCGCCACGGCTCCCGCGCTGCGCGGTCACCACCGGGCTGCTGCAGCGTCGAGAGGTGCCCGACACGGGTGAAGCGAGCGCCGTCGAGCAGCAGCAACTCTCCGCCCCACGACCCGCCGTCGGTGCCCAGGCCGAAGCCATCGAGCGCGAGGCCGAGCGTCGGAGCCGTTCGACCCTGTTCGGCCAGCACGGCAGCGACGTGAGCGTGGTGATGCTGCACGGCGACCGCGGGCAGGCCGAGCGACTGCGCGAGCCGCGTCGAGAGGAAGTCGGGGTGGAGATCGTGCGCGACCACCTGCGGCTCGACCTCGAGCGTCTTCGTCAGGTGCGCGATGGTCTCTTCGAGGAAGCGATAGGTCGCGACGTCGTCGAGATCGCCGAGGTGCTGCGAGACGAACGCTTCGGCGCCGCGCGTGAGGCAGGCCGTCGCCTTGAGGTGCGCGCCCAGCGCGAGCACCGGCGCCGTCGTACGAGGCAGCGCGACCGGAGCCGGCACGTAACCCCGCGCGCGCCGAATCAACGCCGGCGCCCCATCGATGACGCGCGCGACCGAGTCGTCGTTGCGCACGAGGATCTCGCGATCGTGCGTCACCATCACGTCGGCGATGTCACGCAGCCGCGCGCGCGCCTCGTCGTCGGTGATGACGAGCGGCTCGCCTCCCGGGTTCGCCGAGGTCGTCACCAGACAGAAGTCCAGCGGCTGCTCGAGCCACGCCGTGCCGGTGGGCCGCCCGGCCGCTTCGTGAAACAGCAGCAGGTGCAGCGGAGACGTCGGCAGCATCACGCCGAGCCACGCGAGCTCGGGCGCGATGGCCTCCGCCAGCCCCGCGTCGAGTCGTTTTCGCGCGAGCACGATGGGCCGCTGCCACGACGAGACGAGCGTCGCCTCTGCGGGCGGGAGCTCGACGATCTCCCTCGCCGACGAGAGCGACGAGACCATCACCGCGAAGGGCTTCGCGTCTCGTTGCTTCCGCGCCCGCAGCGCCTTCACGGCCTCGACGTTGCGCGCGTCGCACAGCAGCTGAAACCCGCCGAGGCCCTTGAGCGCGACGATGGACCCGCGCCGAAGCGCTGCCACGATCTCACCCAGCGGCATCGACAACGTCGGCCCACACGCCGGGCACGCCAGCGGCTGCGCATGAAACCGACGATCGTTCGGGTCGCCGTACTCCTTCGCGCAGTCGGCGCAGAGGGGGAACGACGCCATCGACGTCTGCGGCCGGTCGTAGGGCAACGACCGCGTGATGGTGTAGCGCGGCCCGCAGTGCGTGCAGGTGGTGAACGGGTAGCGGAACCGACGCTCCCGCGGGTCGCAGACCTCGGCGATGCACGCCGCGCAGAGGCCCGCGTCAGGTCCAATCGCTGCCGACGCCGAGCCCTCGTGCTGCGACGCCTCGATCTCGAAGCCGCGCTCGTCACACAGCGCCTGCGCCTCGACCTCGACTGCGTCGACCCGGGAGAGCGGAGGCGCCTGCGTCTTGAGCAGCTGCGGCACCACGCTCGCCGCCGAGCCCTGCACCTCCATCAGCACGCCCTGCTCGTCGTTGCGCACCCAGCCGGTGAGCCCCTGCTCCACCGCGAGCCGATAGACGAACGGCCGAAAGCCCACGCCCTGCACGAGCCCGCGCACGCGAATGCGAAGCCTCGTGGAGGGGAGCACGCTCATGCAGGCCGCGCCTCCTTCGACACGGGCACCTTGACGGGCGCCACCTGCCGCGCCGCCGAGTCGAGCCACGAGAGCCACGCCTCGAAGCCCGCCCCGCTGCGCGCCGACACCTGCAGCACCGTCGCCTTCGGGTTCACGCGCTTCACGTTCTTCTCGAGCGCCGGCAGGTCGAAGCCCAGCGCGTCGACGAGGTCGATCTTGTTCACCAGCACGAGGTCGGCGACCGCGAACATGTCGGGGTACTTGAGCGGCTTCTCTTCGCCCTCGGTCACCGACGCGATGACGACCTTCTTCCCTTCACCGAGATCGAAGCCCGCCGGGCACACCAGGTTGCCGACGTTCTCGATGAAGAGCGTGCCGCCCACGGGCGCGGGCTGCTTCGCGAGCGCGCGCAGGATCATCTCGGCGTCGAGGTGACAGCCCTTGCCGGTGTTCACCTGCACCGCGGGCACGCCCGTCGCGCGAATGCGATCGGCGTCGAGGTTCGTCTGCTGATCGCCCTCGATGACCGCCAGCTTCTGGCCTCGCGCCTTGAGCGCCTCGAGCGTGCGCACGAGCAACGTCGTCTTGCCGCTGCCGGGGCTCGACATGAGGTTCACCACGAAGGTGTTCTCGGCGGCGAAGCGCACGCGGTTGATGTCGGCCGCGCGATCGTTCTTCGCCATCACGTCCTGCTCGACGGCGATGCGGCGCACCTCGGAGTCGTGCAGCCCGTGCTCGTGCGGCGGCGTGTGATCGTGCGCGGTCATCACCCCGTGCGCGCCGTGCGGCTCACCGCCACCCTCATGCGAGTGCCGAACGACGCGCCCATCGGGCAGCAGGTGCTCGTGCTCGTCGCTCACGCCGTGGCCATGGTCGTGCCCATGCGCCTCGTGACGATGCTGAATCACGCGGCCATCGGCGAGCACGTGCACATGCTCACCTTCGCCCTCGACCGAGATGGTCGCCTTGTCACCACACCCGCACGTTCCACACATCACGACACCTCCAGCTCGGTGACCTTGAACTCTTCGCCGCCGGTGATGAGCAGCTGCGCGCTGCCGCACGACGGGCACAGCTCGACGCGAGACTCGACCTTCACGTCGGCCCCACACCCCGCGCAGAACGCCGAGCCGGGTGTTCGTTCGATCTGCAGCAACGCGCCCTCGGCGATCGTGCCGCGCGCCGCTGACTCGAACCCGAACGACAACGCCTCCGGCTCGACGTTCGCGAGGGCACCGATGCGAAGGAACACGGCCTTCACACAGTCGGCCTGGTTCGCCCGCGCCTGCTCGCGGACGATGTCGACGATGCTCTGGGCCAGCGCCACCTCGTGCATCTCACGTCTCCCGTACGAGCACGCCGCACTCGACGCAGGGGTCCAACGTCGACACGACCCACCGCGCCCACAGCTTCGTCAGGTGCACATCGGGTGCCGTCAGCCCCAGCAGCGCCTCGCGCACCGGGCCGTCAGGGTGAAACGCCCACTCCGTTGGGGCGACCACCCGCCACGCAACGATCTGACCTTGCTCAACGTCGACTGCGTGAACGAGGGGCCCACGCGAGGTGTCACACCCCCCGAAGCCTTGACCCTGCGCACTGGGCCGGACCTCTCGGGCCTCGCAGGCCTGCAGATTCTGCGCAAAATGATGGAGCGCCTCTGCCGCCGCGCAAGTCTCGACGTACCGCGCGACGAGCCGGGCGCCGACGCCGTGGCCCAGACACCGAATGGCCTCACGCACCAGCGGGTGGTGACGGGCGGTGATGATGGGGCCGAGCTCTCTGGGGCCGGGCCGGGCCGCGAACTCGGGGAACGTTCGGAGCGCGGTGGCAACCGAGCCAGCATCGAAGGGCGACGCCGACGCGGAGGTGACGCCGGCCTTCGCGACGGGCGCGTTGAGCACCGTGCGAAAGACCGCTCCCACAGGGCCCGTGATGCGCGCGAGGTGTTCGAAGAACGGCGGTGGCGCGGCGGCGATGCCGAGCGTGACGAGCGCCGTGTCGAGGGCGTCGACTGAGGTCTTCAGGCGCGCCATGTCAGGCGTCCGCGCCACGCCGCCCAGGCGCGTCCACGGGCCTTTGCCACCCATCGAGGCCGTCACCTCGGCGAGCTGCGCGCGCACCTGACGAAGCTCTGCCATACGCGGCTGCTCGCCCATCAGCTCAGGCGCCGTGAGCAACCAGAACCAGAGGTGGTTCTGCAGCACCTCGGCTGCGACGAGCGCTTCACGAGCGGCCACCTCGTTGGCGTCGGGCTCGACGCCCAGCGCGTTTTCACAGGCCCGCAGCGCAGCCACGCCGTGCGCCGTCGAGCAGATGGATGACATCAGCGGAGCGAGGCCGAGCGCCTGGTCCACGGAGCGATGCTCCAGCGCCCTCCACACACCGAGCGGACGCGAAGACGAGATCGACAGGGCCGAGACGCGTCGGTCGCGCAGCTCCATGGTGACGTCGATGCGGCCTTCAGCGGGCACGAGTCACCCGAGGGAGAAGGCGCGGCGGAAGAGGTCTCGCCTCGAAGGCGCAGGCTCGGGCTTCGCGGGCGCGCTCTCGACGACGGGAGTCGGCTCCTTCGTGACAGGCGCGGTGAAGAGCGCGCTGGCCGCATCACGAGCGACCTCGAGCGCGTGCGGCATGTCGCGGAACTGGCCCATCGGAGAGATGAGCGAGCAGCCCTCGATGGGACCCACGCCGTCGATCACGCTGGTGACGAACTCGAGTTGCCCGGCGGGGAACTGGCGCGCGACGCGGGTCCCCGGCTCGACCACCTGGCTGCCCTCGGGGAGCACGATGACGACGTTCATGAACCACGGCGTCACCACGATGCCGGCGTGCCCACCATTCCACTCGCGAAAGCCGAGCGCGTCGACCGAGAGGCGCGGGTTCACGATGGGCAGCTCGGCCATCTCGACGGCGATGGCGCGGTAGGCGCGAAGCAGCGCCTCGACGACCTGCGCGGTGTCTCTCATGTCGTCGCTCCGGTGATGCTGGCGATGGCTTCGTCGATGGCCTGCGCTTCGTCTTCGTCGAGCACCCGCACCGCCGAGCCGAGGTGCACCAGCACCGCCGTGCCTTCAGGCTGCGCGCCGACGAGGAGCATCTTCACCGTTCGCTGCTCCCCTTCCCGCTCGACGACCGCCATCAGGTCGTCGCCAGACACCACGCGCATGGGAAGGCCGAGGCACACGGGGAACTCCTCTCGAGAGCGGAGCTGGCCTGTGCAGTCGACATGCCACTGCGCGCAGGCGCGGCGTGACGGTGATCAGCGCAAGACCTGCGCGAGCAGCTCAGGTGGGAGCCAGGCGCACGGGTACACGCCGTCGCCCGAAGGTTCCCGCGCTTTCGTCGAAGTGGCCGGCGATGAGCGTCTCGCAGGACGGGCAGCGACCATCGTTCAGCCGAAACGCGTTCACCTCGTACCAGTCGCGCTCGATGACGGCGGTGCGGCACGCGGGGCAGAAGGTCGTGTCGCCCTCGGGGTCATGCACGTTGCCCGTGTAGACGTAGCGAAGGCCGGCCTGCAGTGCCTGACGGCGCGCGCGCTCGAGCGTGCTGCGCGGCGTCTTCGGCAGATGGGTGAGCTTGAAGTCGGGGTGGTACGCCGAGAAGTGCAGCGGCACGTCGGGGCCGAGATGCGAGACCATCCACTCCGACAGCTGCGCGACCTCGGCCTCGGAGTCGTTGAGCGTGGGGATGAGCAGCGTGGTGACCTCGAGCCAGACGCGCGTCTCTTTGACGAGGTACTCGAGCGTCTCGAGCACGGGCCCGAGCTGGCTGAGCGTCTGCTTCTCGTAGAAGTCTTCGGTGAAGGCCTTCAGGTCGACGTTGGCGGCGTCGATGGTCGCGTAGAAGTCGCGGCGGGGTTCGGCGTGCATGAAGCCCGCGGTGACGGCGACGGTGCGAACGCCGAGCGCGCGACAGGCCTGAGCGACGTCGATCGCGTACTCCGCGAAGATGACCGGGTCGTTGTAGGTGAAGGCGACGCTCCTCGCGCCCAGCGCCTTCGCGCGCTCGGCGATTCGCTCGGGGCTCGCTTCGTCCTGAAGCGCGTCGTCGTCGCGGGCCTTCGAGATGTCCCAGTTCTGGCAGAAGCGGCAGCCGAGGTTGCAGCCCGCGGTGCCGAAGGAGAGGACGCTCGAGCCCGGGTAGAAGTGGTTGAGCGGCTTCTTCTCGATGGGGTCGAGGCAGAAGCCCGAGGAGCGGCCGTAGGTCGTGAGGACGAGCTGATCGCCTTCTCGGGCCCGCACGAAGCAGAAGCCGCGTTGGCCGTCGTTGAGGCGGCAGTCGCGTGGGCAGAGATCGCACTGAAGGCGGCCGTCGTCGAGGCGATGCCACCAGCGCGCGGGCGAGCTCATCTGGGCTCTTCGTAGAGGTCGGCCGTGAAGCGCTCGACCTTCATGTCGGTGGGCCAGGTGTCGGTTGGAATGTGCGCTTTGCGGCGCAGGTACCAGAGGAACTGCTTCGGGTCGGGCAGCTCCTTCCACATCTCGGGGATGAAGACGGCGCTGCGCATGCCCGAGGTGAGCACGACGCCGTCGACGCCGACTCGGAGCGCGTCGAGGGTCTGCTGCTCGGTGTGCACATCGACGGGCTCGAGCGGAGAGAGGACCGAGATCTCGAGGTGCAGCTCGGGCAGCTCGTCTTCGGAGACGGGTGAGAAGCGCGTGTCACGGAAGGCGGCGGCGCGGGCTGCGTCCTGCACGGCCTCGAAGAGCGAGAGGCGCGCGGTGAGCTGACCGACACAGCCACGCAAGTCGCCGTGCTTCTTGAGGGTGACGAAGACGGCGCGCTTCTCGTCGAGCCAGGGCGTGTTGGCGGGCTGCTCGGGCTTCGGGCCGCCGAAGTGGTGCTCGAGGGTGGTGCGGGCGAGGCGCAGCAGAACGTCGGAGCGGGTCATGTGGGCTGCTCGATCGAGAAGGTGCCGTAGCCGACGACGCGAGAGCGATCGCCTGCGGTGTCGCCAGAGTTGCGAAGGTCGAGGGCGTGGAGACGGAGGTGCCGGCGGCGCGCCAGCTCGAGCACGCCGTTGATGCCGCGACAGCCGCACGCGTCGTCACCGTCGAGGGTCGGGTCGAGGGCTTCGATGCGCTGGGCCGTGCGGGCGTCGAGGGCGGTCGCGTCGGTCGAAGAGAGGAAGTGCGAGAGATCGGAGCTGATGAGGAGGAGCGTGGTGTCGCTCCAGAGGCGCTCGATGACGGTGGCGACCTGGACCGGTGTGGCGTCGCCGACGACGAGCGGAATGAGGGTGAAGCTCGGGAGCGCTCGTTGGAGGAACGGGAGCTGCACCTCGAGGCAGTGCTCCTTCGCGTGGGCGCGCGGCAGATCGCGCACGAAGGGCAGGTCTTTCAGAGCGTTCATCGCTTCGGCATCGAGCGGAATCGGGCCGAGCGGGGTCTCGAAGGTGTCAGCTCCGGGGAGCGCGAGCCCGGAGAAGGCGACGTGGTGAGACGGACCGAGCAGCACGACGCGCGTCGGGAGCGGGTTGAGTCGCTTGATGGACGCGTACGCGGTTGCGGCGATGGGGCCGGAGTATTGGAGCCCGGCGTGCGGAACGATGAACCCACGCGCGGTGGAGTTTGCGGTCGCGTTCGTGAGGAGCGTGTCGATCGTTCGCGTCAGAGAGGACGCGTCAGCTGAGTAGAAGGAGCCAGCAACAGCAGCGGAACGAACAGCCATATCGCCTCGGAGGCAGGTCCAGGGATTGGTGGGAGCGAGAATCACTTGATGGCGCGCTTCACCACCGCCTCGAAGTCGTCGACGACCCGACCGCACTGCTCTGGCGTCTTCGCGTCCATCGTGGCTTGCCCGATGCGAATGACCTCGCGTGCGACGAGCACGGGGTCCATCGCGTTCGCCTTCGCCTCGAGCTCGTCGAGGTTGAGCATCATCATGTCGCGCCAGCGCTGGTCGGCCACACACGTTCGCACGGGCCTCGCTGGTACAGCCTTCACCGCCTTCACGGGGGTCACTTCTGCAACGGGGGCTGTCACAGGCTGCGCAGGAGCGCTGGGTACGGGCACCGGAGCGATCGGCTCGACGGCGAGCATGGGTGCCGGCACCAGCGGGACGGGCACAGCGTTCGCGACCGGCGTGGGCGCGGAGCGGTTCGCGAGGGCGAGCACCGTCACTCCGGCGGCCAGGGTCGCGAGACCGACGAAGAGCACGATGAGCGAGACACGGTTCGGCGCGACCAATGGGCTGCGAGCAATCTGCGCAGTCTTCGCGTGCTCGCTGAAGCCCTCACCACGCGGCCGCTCCGGCGGAGCCAACGGCTGAGTTCTCGCCGAGTGCGGGTCTGGCAGCTTCGCCACTGCCATTAGCACCCGAGAGCCGTCGGAGGCGACGGTGGGCGTCAAGTCGCGCGCGTCTTTGAGCAGACTCGCTGCTTCTTCGAGGAAGACCTGGCCGGTGAGTTCGTTCTCGCCGTTCGAGGCCAGCCGAATGATGGCCTCCTGACCGGTGGTTGGATGGCGCGCGAGGTACAGAAGGCCTGAACGACCAGAGCCGAGCGTCTCGACGACGATGAAGCCGTTGACGTTCAGCCCTTTCATGTCACGGACAGCCCCAGGCGCTCAGGTTGGTGTCTGTATTCCCGGAGTTCGCGTTGTCATGCTGAAAGCGAGGCCACGCGGCGTTTCGGTCGAGTCCCTTGCTGTCAACAATGAAGGACGTCACCATTCCACTGTTCGACACCACGTAGAGGACTCCCGGTCTATCGCAGACTGGACCACCCGAGGCCGAGCGGGCGATGTCGAGCAACGGCGAGACACTCACACTTCCAAAGAGAGTCTGGGCACTGGGGCCGAACCAGGCTCTCGGGTTATTCTGAAACACTGAGAGATCGCCTGCAGCACTCAACATGTACACGAAGCCACCATGGCCAAGAATGGGCGCGTGCGCAGGCAAGAAGCTATTCACTGTCGACCCGTCGAACGGTGACAACTTTGACGCCATGTCGGTGTTCGGCATGAACGAACCTACTGGCGAACCCGCGGTGAAGACCGTGCGATAGAGCGCCGCAGGACCTGAGGGGGAAGCAAAGTAGACTGCACCGCTCTGTCCAAGTGACGCGCCCGTCCACTGAAGGGACAGGCCAGCGGTCAATGCGGCTACCTGCTCGCTCGACAGATTGTGCGCGAGCGTACCCTGAACAAAACTCCCGGTTCGGGTCAAGAAGCCGCGACCAAAGCCGAGGGAGAGACTGCTGATGGGGTCTGAGCCACTGAGGCTGTCAATCGTCGTATTCCAACTCGACCCCGCAGCGTTTGTTGTCAACCGACTGAAGGCGATATTGCCGGTACTGGCTGCGAAGATCTCGTATCCGCCTGCGATGCCCCTTCCAACGAGCGTCGCTCGTTGCGCGACAATGGGAGATGAGGATGCAGTGCAATTTCCGCCAGCCGGGTCGGCAATGTAGACGTTCTGAAGCCCATTCCCCAATTCTCGCGCCGTCACTACCGTCGCGCCCAAGGACACCATTCGCCCTGAGTAGAGCGCACCGGCCAAGCCGTTAATACACAGTCCAGGGTCGGCAATTCCGCCGTTCGCACTGTCCAACACCCGAACCTGCGCTTGCGTCTGATTCCGGGTCGCCACGAAGACACCCGCATCCCCGAGACTCGCCAGCGGACTCCACACCACTGGCGCTGTCACCGCCCCGTACCCTGACTGCGTCCATCCCAGCGTCCCGTCCCTCAGCA
>JBEOKA010000553.1:0-5735 GCA_040275325.1 Myxococcaceae bacterium
CATTCTCGACCAAATGACGAGCTAGACTTCGAGTCTCTTCTGGCCCCGTCACCTAGCCTGCTCATACAGCGACTGGCCACCGCCCTGATCAGCGAACAGGCACATAGGTCTCGGGCACGCCGCCCTCGTTCACGAGCCGTCGCAGCGTCGGCACCGCGTCGGTCGCCTTGCGGGTGAGTGATCGATCGGTCGTCACGTCGACGGTGTAGAGGCCGAAGCGGTTCCGGTAGTCGCCCCACTCGTAGTTATCGGTGAGCGACCACACATTGAAGCCCACCACGTCGATGCCTTCGTCTCTCGCGCGCTGCACGAAGTACACGTGGTCCATCAGGTGCTGGCTGCGCGTGTAGCCCTCGGGGCGCGGTCGGCCGTCGTCGGTCGCCATGCCGCTCTCCACCACGTACACCGGCAACTTCGGCGCGCGCTGGTGGTAGTCGCGAAGCGCGGTGAGCAGCGCCGCCGGCGTGAACTTCACCTTCCAGTACTGGCCGCGCCCCGCGTGCGCGACCGAGAGGTCGAAGGCGAGCGAGTAGTAGTAGTCGATGGCGAGGAAATCGAGGTGCCCACGAATGCGCTCGAAGAGCCAGTCGTCGAAGAGGCTCGCGGGGAAGGGCTCCCACACCACGTTGCTCGCCACGGGAGCGCCAGGGTCGAACTCGTGCAGCACCTCGTACGCCTTCACGTGCATCGCCACGAGCCGGTCCTTCGCGCGCTCGACCTGGTCGTCACGACACGCGCCGTGCCTGCGCTCGAAGTTCAAGAAGACCGACGCCTCGTTGAGCGGCACCCACCATGCGCGCCGGCCGCGATAGCGCTGCGCCACCACCTTCACGAAGTCGACGTAGGCCTCGACGATGGAGTCCTGCTCCAGCCCGCCTTCATCGGCCACCCACCCTGGCACCACGAAGTGCAGCAACGTCACCATCGGCGTGAGGTGCCTGCGCTCGAGCTCGGCGAACACCTCGTCGTAGTGCGCGAGCGCTGCTTCATCGACGACGCCTCGCTTCGGCATCACGCGCGCCCACTCGATGGAGAACCGGAAGGTGTTCACGCCCAGCCCCTCGGCGAGCGCGAGGTCGTCGGGGAAACGATGGTAGAAATCGACGCTCTGCCGGTACGGCTCGTGGCGCATGGCGTAACGAGTCCAGTTGCTGTCGGGGAACGAGCCCTCGCTCTGAAAACCAGATATCGCGACGCCCCAGTGGAAGTTCGCCGGCAGCCGCGAGACGCGCGCGGGAGCACAGCCGAACGTCACGCACGCCAGCCCCGCGATGCACCAGCGAACGAAAGACATGTCGGCATGA
Source organism: Myxococcaceae bacterium (assembly GCA_040275325.1). GTDB lineage: Bacteria > Myxococcota > Myxococcia > Myxococcales > Myxococcaceae > Xiheimicrobium. The sequence continues at coordinate 1,305 of JBEOKA010000553.1, forward strand.
TGGCTGCCAGCGAGCGCCTGCTCCAGGACTTCGCCGCCTTCATCGACGAGGGTGGGCTCGCTTCGCGTGACACCTCGGCCGGTGGCGACCCCTGGGCCTGGGCTTCGAGGTCATGCGGTTCTCGAGAATCCCGAATCGCTCAGTTCGACGCGTTCATCGGGGCATCCGAACGACCGTGCCGCCTTCTCCGCTCGCCCACAGCTCGTTGGTCGAGCGATCGATGGTGAGGCCGTAGATGGCGACCGACGCGCCGATGGAGCGGCCGAAGTACCGGCTGCCAGTCCAACCGACGATGCTGCCGGTGCTGGTGCCCATGAAGAGCTGGCGCTGCTCACCCATCACCGCGGACATGATCAAGCCGTGCTCCTGCGGGAGCGGCCCGACGCGAGACCACACGGTGCCGTCGAAGTGGAAGAGCGAGTCGTCTCCGATGCCGAACACGTCGTCGGTGCCGCGCCCCGCGAGCAATCGCAGGCGCTGCGGAGCCGGGATTGGGCTCGCCACGCCCGTCGCCGGGTCGAGCCGCCACACGAAGTTCGTCGAGCCGGAGCGCCTGCTCGCTGAGACGATCAGCATGCCGTCCGCGCCGACCAGCAGGTCGTGAATCGAGACGTCCGAGTTCGGGAGCAGAATCGAAGTCCACGTGCTGCCGGTGAGCCGCCACAGGTTCTGCGACCCCACCGCGAAGCCGGCGCCAGGGCTGGTGATGGTGATTCGCCCGAAGGCTCCGGTGGGCGCGTTGGGGGGCCGCGACCACGAGGCCCCATCGAAGTGCCACAGCGCGCCGTGCGCGTCGGCGCCCCACAGGTCGTCGCTGGAGAGGCCCGCCACCGAGCTGAGAGAGCGGTTGGGCTCGGTGAACGTGGGCACGAACGTGTCTCCGGTCGCTCGCGTGGAGCGCCAGCCGTTCGAGAGCCACACGTCACCGTTCTCGAGCGGGACGACGCCGGCAATCTGATCAGTCGTGCCTTCGCTCTCGGGGATGAAGGTGTCCGCGCTGATGCGCCCGAGGCCCTCGCCCACGAGGAAGTAGTCGCGGCCGCTCTGCGTGATGGAGCGGAAGACCTGACGCTCGGGCACGCCGATGACGGGCGTGAAGGTGAGGCCGTCGAAGCGCAGCACGCCGTCGGGGGAGCCGGTGCCGACGACGATGATCTCCTTGCTCGAGCGCGCGGCGAGGCCGCCGAAGCCGATGCTGCGATTGGTCGCGCTCGACGGAGCGGAGCCCGGCGCGAGCTGGGAGAGATACCCCAGGGAGTCCTGCCCTGACCGACGCTGTCCGGCTCCGTACAGCGCGCCGTCGACGTCGGTGAGACTCGAGAGCATGGAGCCGTCGTTGCCCCGCAGGACGGTCTTCGTCCACACGCTGCCGTCGAACGCCCAGAGCACGTTGTGCCAGCCGAGCATCGTCCGTTCTCCGGCGAGGGCCGTCAGCGTCTGGTCCCTGCCGATGAGCGCCGTGAAGTGCGTCTCTTCCTGAGTGAGGAGCGTCGTGAAGGTCGTGCGGCCGTTCTTCTTCTCGAAGCGGTGAATGCCTTCGAAGCCGGCGACGTAGACGACTCCGCGCTCCGAGGTCCACGCGGCCTGGTACGGCATGGTGTTCCAGGTCATCGACTCCTCGGTCCAGCGCGCGCCGTCGAAGTGGAAGATCGACGAGTTCGTTCCCACCGCCCACACGTCGTCTTCGGCGGTGCCAGCGAGCGCGTACAGCGACTGCCTGGTGATGGCTGGTTGCGGCTTCCACCCCTGCGCCGTGCGTCTCAGGAGCAGGCCGTCACGGCCAACCGCCCACGCCGTACAGCCGTGGGACCAGACCGACGTGAGCGTGGTGGTGGCGATGGGGTGCGGGTTCTTCCAGCACGGTTCACCAGCGTTGCAGCTCGTCGCGATGGGCACCGCGGGGCACGCCTCGGGCGCGGCGCGCGGCACTGGAATCGGAGGGGTCGGCGCTTGCACCTCGGGCTCGTCAACGACCGGCGGCAACACCTCGTTGCAGGCGGCCAGGGCGGAGGCGAAGGCGAGCGTCGCGAGTCTCATGGCTGGCGGTATGCCGACCGCGCAGATCAGGACAAAGGGCGAGACCGGCGCTCAGTTGCGGCAACACACGACGCCATCCTCCGCGCGCTGCGCACAGCCGGGTGAACGACTCGACCCCGGCACGCTGACCGACATCGCACAACACTGCGCGTCGATGCGTCCACGGTCAGCAAGGCACGAGGTGCCACCGTCAGGGATCGTCGCCGGGGCGCGGCTCACGCCCGAGAGGAGCAGACACCCACGGCCCATGCCCGCCATGTCGTCGCGTGCCGGGTTGCCCTGGCACTCGAGCGGCTCGCAGCCGTCGAAGCCGTCGTTCGACGCGCGGTACGCAAAGCAGCCGGGGAACGCGAGGGCATCGTTGGTGCCAACGGTGGTGAGCTCGGTGTCGGTGTTGGTGCAGACGTGGAACCCGGCACCGCAGACGGCGTCGGCCGAGGCCGAGAGGTCGCCGCTCCAGGAGCCCCGGCACGCGGCAATGTCGGGCCATGCGACGTGGTCGATGAAGCCCTCACGCGTTCCATCGGCGCAGCCCGCCTGGGGCCCCGCGCCGGAGTCGACGACCTGGCAGCTGCCGTTCACGCACATGCCGGCGCAGGTGAGGCCGCACCCGCCACAGTGGGCCGGGCTCGAAGCGACGTTCACACACGCGCCACCGCATTGCTGCTGGCCGCTGCTGCAGCGCAACGACGCGAGCGCCGTCACGCGCATGCCGAGGTGACGGCCCGCGGCGCGCCAGCCCATCGAGACGTTCGGGTCGTTCACGTCTCCGCCGTCAGTCGACCAGGTGGGCTCGACGCGACCTGAGTTCGGGGCGTTGCCGTAGAAGCGCTCGAAGATCCACCCATTGGGCACGGTGGGCCGCACGCGCTGCTGAAAGGTGTACGACGCGTCGGGCTGCCACGCGGGCACCGGGTCTCCGAGCTGGGGGTCAGCGAACCAGTCGGCGCCGAGCTGAGACCAGGTCTGGCCCTCGTCGGGCGACGAGAGCAGCGGCGGCTGCGCGTTGAGGTTGCCCACGACGAGGCTGTCGTCAGAACCCCGCACGAACGAGGTGAGCGCGAGCGGCGCCGTGATGGGGAACGGCAGCAGTCCCCACGACACGCCATCATTGGGGCTGAACCAGAGCGCGCTCGCCGAGTTGACGAACACCGCCTGCCCGGGGCCCCAGACGACGCAGTCCTTGCAGGCCGCGGTGATGGGGGCGAGCGCCCCGCCGTCGAGGCGGCGCACGTCGCCGCCAGCCGAGATGATGGTGGCGCGCTGGTCGAGTGGGTCAGACAGCAGATGGGTCTGGTACTGGCTGAAGAACGGCAACTTGGTGCCACCGTCGTTCGGGAACAGCCCATTCGTCGACAGGTTGCTGAAGGGTACTGCCGTCAGTGCAGGCGACACGCTCGCGGAGCGGTCACGGCCCGCCGCATGCTGGCTGGCGTTGTAGACGCGCCGCCAGGTGGCGCCGTTGTCGCTCGAGGCGAGAGCGCCCGAGAGCGTATTCGAGACCGCGCCGTTGATGCTCGCGTAGAGGGTCGACGTGGGCACATGCCAGGCGATGGAGCTGAACGCTCCAGACGTTCCCGGCTGGGTGCCGTCAAAGACCCTCACCCAGCCGACGCCATCGGCCGAGCGCCACAGACTGCCCTCCTTCTCACCGCCAACCACGTCGTCGGTCAGCGCGAAGAGCCACTGGCCATCGGGAGACGCGGCGAGCTGCAGCACCTGCGGCAGCGCCGTGATGTTGAGGCGGCGCCAGCCCGCCGGCGTGAGGGTCGCGATGATGGTCTCGGGCGTACTGCTGGAGCGGCCCTCGGCGTAGGTGAGGCCGGCCGCGTAGAGGCCGGTCGAGTTGCACTGCCCGTTGCGGCACAGCGCTCCAGCGGGGCACGTCACGCCCTGACAAGCCTGGTCGACGCACCTGCCACCGAGGAAGACGAAGCCCGGCGAGCACGCGCCGCCCGTCTGGTTGGAGGTGGGCAGACAGACGCCGCCGATGCACGAGTGCTGCGGGGCGCACAGCACGTCGACGCAGCGGGTGTCGACGCAGTCGCTCCCGATGCAGACGGTGCCGGGCTGGCAGGTGCCGAAGCGGCAGAGCTGCGAGACGCAGCGCCCGTTCGCACAGAGCGAGCCAGACGCACACGCGACACCCGCGCACGCGAGGGGTTTGCAGACGACGCCGTCACAGACCTCACCGGGGCCACACGTCGTCGCTCCACACGACGAAGCGTAGCAGCGCCCGTCGTTGCAGCTGCCCGCGCAGCTGGTGAGGCCACAGGAAGCCGTCTGGCATTGCACCGAGGGGGAACAGAAGAAGCCTGTGCTGCAAGCGCCGGCGCAGTCGAGCGGTGGGCCTGCGTCGGGGGCGCCACCGGATCCGCCAGCCACACCGCCGCC
>JBEOKA010000554.1:0-7904 GCA_040275325.1 Myxococcaceae bacterium
CGAGGCGGCGAAGCTCGTCGCTGAGAAGACGAAGAAGGGTTACGCCGAGAAGTGAGCTGATCAGCCGCGTGTCATCGAGATCGTTCTGGTCGCCGGGTTGGACGCTGACGTAGCGTCCGCCCGCTTTTGACCGGAGGGGTTCATGGCTGAGCGTCCCGACATTACGCTCGAGGATCTAAAAACCCTGGCTCGTGGCCAGGCTCCCGACCTCGCGCAGGCCATCATCCAGTTCGCGGCGCAGCCGGTGCCCGAGCCTGAGACGGTGCCGGAGGGAGCGCTCCTTCCTGATCAGTTCGAGCAGATGCTGCGTGACGCGCAGCGTGAGCCTCGGGAAGCGCAGCGCCGCATGAAGGTCGCGCTGATCTGGCGCCGCTACCTCACGCAGCCCGAGCCGCCGCCGTCGGGCAAGTACCTGCTCGCCGACTTCATCACCGAGCTCTATCTCTCGGGCACCGAGCCCACGCGCGCTGCGCTGCTCGATCTGATCAGAACGGCTCCGTTCGATCGCGGCATCTGGGGTGGCATCAAGCGCATCTACAAGCTCGCTGAGGAACGACAGGATGCGCTCTTCTTCGGCGCCACGCTCGCCCGCATCGAAGCGAGCGAGTCGACCAACGCCGTCACGCGCGGCACCATCGTCTATCTGCAGCGTCGCGGTTGGCGGTACTTGAAGAACCTCTCGTACGCCGTGCCCGAGCTGTACCCCGTGTTCGTCGGCGCGCTGCTCGGTGAGCTGCCGGCCGAGGCGACTCTGTGGCGCGGTGTCGCGTGCTACCGCGCGATGAACGCTCGCGACGAGCGCTACGAGAACGCGTGGAAGTTGAACGCCGACCCGTTGATGGTGCTGCTCGAAGCGGCGAAGCAGAACGACGTCGCGAAGTTCGCCATCGAGAAGCTCAAGAAGCACTTCCCCACGCTGCTGCGTCAGACGAACCCGGCGTGGCTGCAGCGCCTCGCGCAGCGCCCCATCGTCGCGATTCACGATCTGCTCGTCGACATCCTCACCAACACGCCTGAGCTGCACCCGGCGAAGCTGGAAGGGCTTGGCCTCAAGCCGACCGTGCTGTTGCTCCTGCTCTCGCCCTCGGCTGGCGCGCGCAAGTACGCCATCGAGTACGCGCGGGCTCATGCGAGCGATCTGCCGGCGAACGAGGTCGTCGACTACGCGCTCAAGGGCCAGAACGACACGCGCGCCTGGGCGCTGTCGGTGCTCGAAGCGCGCAACGCGAAGACCATCGGTCTGCCGCTCTTCTCGAAGCTGCTCGCCGAACAGGCCACATCGGCGTGGGCCGCGACCCGCCTCGAAGCGCACTTCGATCGCAACGACCTCACCGACGCGTTCTTCATCGAGCTCGTCTACGGCGCGCACCAGCAACGTGAGTGGGCCCGCAAGTACCTCGCCGAGCGCGTGAAGGTCAGCGAGCAGCTTGCTACGTTCATCAAGGCGCTCTTCGCAGATCCCCGGCGGCAGGACTTGTCGAACGCCACGAACCTCGTGCGCTTCACGCGGCAGCTCATGCCGCTCGTCGCACCTGAGCACCTCGGCGCTGCGTGGCTGTTGCCGCTGCTGACCGAGCAGCCGTTCCGCCCGATGGCCGATGAAGTGCTGCGGCGCGCGAAGACGTTGCCGGGGCTCGACCTCGAAGCGGTGAAGGGGTTTGTGTTCGATCGCTCCATTCGTGAGCTCGCGCTGCACCTGCTCTCGACGCATGCGACGTTCAAGGCCATCGGTCTGCCGTGGCTGCTCGCGCTCGCGCGTCGCACCGATCCTTCGCTCTCGGGTTTTGCGACCCGCATGTTGCTTGGTCAGGTCGACCCGCGTGACTTCGGCGATGGCGATCTCGAGCGCGGTGCAAAGCGTCTCCTCGAGCTGGCCACGGGCGCGAAAGAGCCCGACCCGGTTCGTGTCTTCGCGCAGACGTACCTGCGTTGCCATCACCCCACGGTCGGCCCGCAGCAGCCCGAGGCCATCGCGCACGCCATCACGCCCAAGCTCACGCTCGCGCAGTTCGGTCCCGAGTCGTTCTGGAAGGCGCTGCTCGACACGCGCGCCGACGTTCGCCGCTTCGCCGTCACCATCACGAAGGCCGACCTGCGCCGCTGGGGCTACCACCTGCGCGTCTACGAACTCGCCGACAGCGAGCACAAAGAGGTTCGCAACCTCTGTATCAACGCGCTCGAGAACGCGGGCGCTCCGACGGCCGATGCGGCGTGCACGTTGACGGTCGAAGAGATCGACCCCGCCCAGGTGTTCCGCCTCACCGAGAGCCGCATTCGTCAGAGCCGCGACGTCGCGATGGAGATGATCGCCCGTCACTACCAGCGCCTCGGTGGTCCCGAGCGACTCGCCTGGTTGATGGAGAGCGCTGACCGCGGCGTGCGCACCATGGCCGTTCGCATGCTCTGGGAGCGCCACCGCCCGGCGACGCTGCCGGAAGGCTGGAAGCCCAAAGGCCCGGCGAAGGTTCCCGAGAACGCCGGCCGCTTCCAGAACGTGCAGGTGCTGCAGGACTTCTTGCGCACGCTGATGTTCGGGCTGCCGCCGGGTCGTGCTCCCGAAGCGCGTGATGGTGACCTGCCTCGCCGCAACACCGGAGCGCAGTCGGCGAAGCGTCGCGCCATCGAAGCCGCGCGTGAGCTCGCGGTGCAAGACGAAGGTTTCGCGCGCGCTGTCAGCCCGCTCTTCCTCGAGTTCTCCGGCAGCATCGCGCGTGGTGAGTGGCAGACCTGCCTCGCCGCGCTCGCGACCGTCAAAGTCGCGCACCCCCACCTCGACGTCGGCCTCTCGCTGAAGGCCTGACCCAGGACACCACATGGCCACGTACTCCATCGGTCATCTCGAACAGGTGAAGGCGCTCGCGGCTTCGGGCCGCACGCTCGCCATCGGCGGCACGCGCCTCGACGGGAATTCGGCCGTCACGCTCTTCGACGCCGGCACGCGCAAGGTGCTTCGGCAGGTCGCCGTTCCCACACACGCGAACGCGCTCGGGCTGACGGGCGAGAAGCTCTTCGTCGGCGGCGCCGATGGAAAGCTGCACCGCTTCGCCGTGGCGACGGGTGAGAGCGCGGGCGCGGTCGACGCTCACGCCGGCGGAGTCACCGCCATCGCCATCTCGGGCACCCACATCGCGACCGCCGGAGTCGATGGCCGTGTCGTCGTGTGGTCAGGCGACACGAAGCAGTACGAGTTCATCTCGAAGGGCCCGCAGCGCTCGGTCGCGCTCGACGTCGCCAACCACCGCGTGGCCGTCGCGGGTGATGACGGCATCGTGCGCGTGTTCTCGTTCTCGTCGAAGACCGTGCGCGAGATGGAAGGGCACCGCGGCGCGGTGACGGCGCTCGCGTTCACGCCGCGTGACGGGCGCCTCGCCTCGACGGGCGACGATGGCACCATTCGGTTCTGGTACCTCGAAGGCGCGGTCGAGTGTGAAGTGCGCGGTGAAGGTGACACGGGCCACGCGGGCGGAGCGACGGCCTTTGCCTTCCTCCCCACGCCCAAAGCCGACGCGAAAGATCAGAGCGACCGCCTCGTCTCGACGGGCCACGACGCGAAGGTGCGCACGGTTCGTCTCGACGACAAGAAGCGCAGCAAGACGTTCGACGTCGACGGGCCGCAGCGCGCGCTCGCCCTCGTCGAGAGCGACCCCCGCAAGGCGCAGGTCGAGATCGTCGTCGCAGGAGACAGCCGCAAGCTCACCTTCATCACCGTTGCCGTCGACGGGCAGCTCGCCGACGCCACCGACTTCGGCCTCGACGGGTTCGCTGGCTACGCTGCGCAGCTGAAGACGGCGCAGCGGGCCGCGAAGGAAGTGCTCGCGAAGGACCTGCCGAAGATCGCCGAAGCCGACGTCATTCCGTTGCTCGAGGCGCTCGCTGCCGATCGTGAGAGCTCGGTTCGGGTGACGCTCGCGAAGACGCTCAGCGCTTCGCCTCGCAAAGACACGCGCTCGTTGTTGCGCACGCTGGTGAAAGACAAGGACCAGGCCGTCGGCCTCGCGGGGCTCGAAGCGCTCGCGAAGACGGAAGAGCAGCCATTCGTTGCATGGCGTGAGGGCATTCGTGGTGCCGCTCCGGCCGTGCGTATGGCCGCGTTGAAGGCGCTGCCTCCGCTGTATCCCGCCGTTCCGCTCGTGCCTGCACTCATCGCGAGCACGCTGAAAGACGCAGACCCGCAGGTTCGTCTCGCCGGGCTCGATGCGCTGCAGGTCGTCTTCCCCGAGGGCATCGAAGCGCTCGCGACCGGCTTCGAGAAGGGCACCGCCGACGTTCGCGCCGAGGTGCTCGTTCGCGCGCTGCTGAGTGGACGGTTGCCGCAGCTGCAGTCGATCTCGGGCCGCGCGCTCGACGACGAGAACGTGCTGGTTCGCCAGGTCGCGTTCGTCGTTCGTGTGCTCGAGCGCCCTGCCGTGGCCGTGTTGCTCGAGAAGATGCTCGAGCTGCCTGAGGTCTACCGCCGCGCGAATGGTGGGAAGGATCCGAACGCGGAGCAGCTCGCCGCGCTCCGTTCGAAGCTGGGCCTGACGAACGCTGCGAAAGAAATCTCGCAAGACGATCTCACGCCGCTGCTCGTCGCCATGTCGGCGAAGTCGACCGACATCGCGAGCCGTGGTGCAGCGGGCCTGCTCTTCGCGGCCGGAGACGTGCGCGCGGTCTCGGCGCTGTTGCAGCTGTCGCGTGAAGAGCCCGCGTCGCATCGTGTGTGGGTCGTGCAGACGTTGACCCAGCTCGCCGATCCCCGTGCTCGCCAGCGTGTCGCGTCGATGATCGACGACACCGATGCGTCGGTGCGTGCGGCCGCGGCTGACGGGCTCACGAAGCGCAAGGACGAGGCGTCGCCGCTCGAGTTCACCGGCATTCTGCTGCGCTCGGCGTACGAAGACATGCGCAAGCGCGGGCTCTCGCGGCTCGTCGCGGTTCAGCCGAAGGATCGCTCCGAAGACGCCGAGACGCTGCTCGGTCACGCGCTCGAAGACGAAGCGCCGTCGGTGCGCGCCGAGGCGTTCAAGACGTTGTGGTCGTGGCACGAGAAGGACGCGACGGGAGCCATCGATCGCGCGCTCACCGCCCGCTTCGCCGACCTTCGCCTCAACGCGGTTCGCCAGCTGGCGCTCATCGCGAAGGCGCCGACCGATGATGATCAGCCGGCTCCGAAGGGCACGGCTGCGTGGGTGCTCGAGCGGCTCGAGAAGGCAGTCGTCGACCGTGACGCAGGCGTCGGAGAAGCGGCCATCACGACGCTCTCGCGGTTGCTCGGTCGTGAAGCTGCAAAGCCATGGCTGAAGGGCCTCGAGTCTGAAGCGGTCGCCACGCGTATTCTCGCGGCGCGGCGTTCGTCACAGCTCGCCGGCAAGGCAGAGGCCGAGGCGCTGCGTTCGCCGCTGGTGAAGGCGCTGGCTGACCTCTCGATTCCCGTTCGTCTGGCTGCGCTCGAGAGTGCCGACGCGTTGGTGAAAGACGACGCTGGTCCGCTCACGGCAGGGCTGCTCGCCGACTCGCTCGAGGTTCGGGTTCGTGCGGCCGAGCTGCTCGCGAAGCGTGGAGACGAGCGCATCATCGAGCCGATGCGCGGCTTCGTGCTCGACGCAGATCTGAAGCTCCGTCACCCGGCCGCGTTCCTCGAGCCGTTGCGCGCGCGTGCCGTCGGCGCTCTCGCGACGCTTGGGAGTCCACGCACTGCCGCGCTCTTCGCCGACCCGCTGCTCAAAGACGAGAACCCGGCGCTGCGTGAGCAGGCCGCGCGTGGTCTCTGCAACTCGGGCGCGGAAGGGCTGCTGCTCGATGCGCTCAGCCACAGCGACGTCGCCGTTCGCAGCTGGGCCGCTGAAGGACTCGCCCGCATCGGAGACGATCGTGGCCTGGCGGTGCTCACCGGCACGCTCAAGGACTCGCACCTGCCGATTCGTGAAGGAGCGCTGCGTGCGCTCGTCGCGCTCGGCCCTGCGGGAGACAACGCGCTCTTCCTCGGCCTCGACGACAGCGACAGCTACCTGTCAGACACGTTCTTCGCGACGTTGCTCGCGAGAGATCTTCGCGCGGCGCGTGAAGGCAACGAGCCCGAGTTGTTGACGGCAGCGCTCTCGGCCGGTCGTCCCGACGTTCGGTACGCCGCGGCGCGCGCGCTCGAATTGCGCTCCGACGTCAGCGCCTACACCGACCTGCTCATCAGCGCCGTCAGCCCGCCGAAGCCCGAGAAGGCCGGCGACATGAAGGACTGGCCCGAAGAAGGAGAGCGTGAGCGCGCCGCGATGCGCCTCGTGCAGTTGCTCTCGGCCGACACGCCGCAGGCCCGCTACCTCGCTGGCCAGGCGTTGCTGCTGCGTCGCAAGCCGCTCGAGTTCTTCGACGAGGTGAAGCGCGTCGTCACGATTCGCCCGGCGTCCGAGACGGTCGTTCCCGACACGAACCAGCGTGGCCGTGCCAGCACCGACGCCGTCGCGCGCCGTGACTGGTTGCGAAAGCTCTTCGCCGGAGCGTCTTCCAAGGTCGCTTCGCCCGACGCGAAGGAAGTCGAAGTTCGCAAGTGGATCGCCTTCGGCGCGTACGTCGGGCTGCTCCGCCTCTCGAGCCCCGATGAGACGGTGCGCCGCGTTCGCCGTGACTGCGTCGATCGCATGATCGAGATGGCGTCGGCTGGCAGCCCCAAGCCGGTCTCGGTCGTCCCCGCGCTCGTGCGTGCGCTCGATGATGAAGACGCGCTCGTTCGCAAGAAGGCGATGGCGGGCCTCACGAAGCTGCTCGAGGCGACGCCCGATGTGGCGTTGCGGCACGCGCTCTCGTCGTCGTCGGCCGATGTCGGTTTGCTCGCCCTGGAGCAGTTGAACGAGCGCAAGGAAGCGGCGCGCCCCTGGTTCGTCGAAGCGCTCTCGTCGAACGTGTCGGAAGTTCGTCAGCAGGCGTTCGTGTTGCTCGAGCGCAGCTACGGTTCGGGTTCGCTCGATGCGCTCATGGCGGCGCTGGCGAGTCCGCACGCCGACCTTCGCCTCGGCGTGTTGCAGAAGCTCGCGGCGAGCCAGGACGCGCGTGTACTCCCGGCACTCCGCAAGGCGCTCGAGAGTGATCGCGATGACGTTCGCCTGCTCGCGGCGCAGTTGCTCGCCGAGCGCAAAGACGACGCTGCCGTTCCCGCGCTCGCCGGCTTCCTCGTGCCCGAAGGTCCGTCGATCGCTGCGGCTCGTACGGCGTTGGCGACGAGCGCGACCGATGCCGCGGCCATCGCGCTCGCGACGCACCTGCAGGAGCTCGCCGCGGTGCCTCCTGCTGCCGAGCCGGGGCCGATGAACGCGCTCAAGCGCGAGGCCATTGCCGCGCTCGCGTCGACGCACCGGGCGATTGGGCTCGAGGCCCTGCTGCAACGCTTCGACGACGCTGCGGCTGACGTGCGCATGGCGGCGTTCAACGGAGCGCTCCAGCTCACGAACCACCGACGTCCGCCCGCGAAGGGCGCTCCGACCAAGGACTTCCTCAAGGAAGAGAAGCGCCACCCGCGCAACGCGAACGGTGTGCTGCAGACGATTCAGGCTGCGGCTCGCGCGAAGGACGCGGCGCTGCGCTGTGCCGCGTGCCGTGAGTCCGACGTCGGCACCGAGCGTGAGTATGACGTGCTGCTCGTCTCGCTCTTCGGCGATCGTGATGTTCCGACTCGTGTTCAGGCTGTCACCAGTTACGCCACGCGCGTCGAAAAGCTGGGCGCGTCACAGGCTCCGCTCGAGCAGGTCATCGCGCAGGGCAACCGCGAGCTGATGCTGCAGGCCGCCGAAGGTCTGGCCTCGAAGCAGCACCCCGCGGCGCTTCGTCCGTTGCTGCTCTTCACCCGTGCTGGTGAGGCGCCCGAGCAGGTGCGTGCCGTGCTCGCGCTCGGAACTGCGGGGCAGGTGAGGGCGCTCGAAGAGATCGAAGTGCTCGCG
>JBEOKA010000555.1:0-47504 GCA_040275325.1 Myxococcaceae bacterium
GTCGTCGTCACTGCTGCTCGGTGTGGTGTTTCTGTTGTTCTGATCAGAGCGCGACGCCGACGTTGAGGCGCAGCTCGGGCACCGGCCCAATCTTCGTCGTCGAGGCAGAGTCGACCTGCGGCAGCGGGACGAACGCCGTGTCGCGCGTCGTGAGCTGGTATCGGGTGTCGGTGGTCTTCGCGAGGAAGCTGGCGCCGACTCCGGCCGAGAAGGTGAAGCCCTGCTGCGAGACGAGCGTGAAGCCGAACATCGCGCCGGGGCTGCCGGTCTCGGAGACTTCAGGCAGCAGGTTCAGCAGGCTCTGAAAGCGCGAGAAGCGCACGTGCAGGTCGAGGAACGGGCCAATGAGTCCCTCCATCGGGCGCAGGCGGAAGCCGACCTGCCCCGCGTAGCCGAGGCGCAGCGCTGAGAACTCACCGCCCGCGTAGAGCGAGAGGTGGTTCATCGGGGCGATCTCGAGTTCGAGCGACGGTGACAGCGCGAGCACACCGACGCCGGTGCTGAGGCCGACCCGCCGCTCAGCGGGCGACTTCTCGGCCAGCGGCGCGAGGAAGACGACGCCTTCGTCGGGTTTCGGAGCGGGCGCTTCGAGGGGCTCGGCCTTCTTCTCGACGGGCGCGGGCGGTGTCCACCCCGGGACTTTCAGCGGCTCGCGAGCGGCGAGGGTCGACAGGGCCATGATCAGCAGCGCGTTCATGGCGGCCGTGAAGTGCAGGCCATGGACCAGAACGAGACTGGGGATTCACGAGATGGGCTGCGCACAAGGGTGCGCAGGCGCGATCGGTCGAGCAGCGTGGCGTCGTTTGTCTGAACTCTGCACTTGAAGGCGGGCTCCCGGGTCGGTGCGCGTCGACGCGAAGCCTGCACAGAAGGCGCTGGAGTGCACCGGCGTGTGGGAAGAGTCGCCCGGCAAGACGCCAACCGGAGCCGCGTACACGGTCTCGAAGTGCACCGCGAACGACGCGCAAGTCCATCTCTCGGCAGGCAAGGTGTTCGCGGTCGGCTCGAAGGTCGAGAGCGGGCTCGACGACCGCAAGGCCTCGGCCGTGTTCAAGGAGATGAAGAAGGGCCTCGTGGCCGCGAAGTGCAAGGTCGAAGACCGTGGGCAACTGCTCGTCGGTCGCTGCGACGGGAAGGCCGCCATTCTGCTGCGCAACTGGGACTCGAAGAGTGACAGCACGAGCATCTCGTTGCTGTACGGCGTGGCGGATCAACTGCTCCTGATGATCGGCGCGCACTGAGACACGCTTCGTCGAACGCACTGATGTGCGAGACTGGCCGGGTGTTGGCCCGAACTCACTACTCCGCGCTGGGAACACGAATGACTCGTCTCGATGGGCCCGACCTCAGTCTCCTCGAGGGTGTCGTCAGTGAGACGGTTCTGACAGCGCTTCGTGCTGCTGCCGCACAGTTGTCGAGACTGGGTGTCCGTCATTGGGTGGTGGGAGGCCTTGCGGTTGGTGCTCACGGCCATCCCCGAGCCACCAAAGACGTCGACTTCTTCGTAGGCGACGAGGCCTTCGAGCATCATGGGGGCGGCCTGGTCACGATGAAACCCGGAGTGCCTATTCAGGCCAACGGCGTCATCGTCGACCACCTCTCGGCGCAGAACGAGCCGTTCCTGGCGGCCGAACTTCCACCCGCCGAGGTGCAGCTCGAGGTCGCGCCGATCGAGGTGCTCCTCTACCTGAAGCTGAAGTCCCCTCGGGCGAAAGACCGGGCAGACATCATCGAGTTGATCAAAGCGGGCGCCGATGTTGCGCGGGTTCGCAAGTTCCTCGTCGCACACGCGGCCTCGCTGCTTCCGGCACTCGACAAGGCAGTCGAAGAAGCCCGCGCCGAAGAGGAGTAGTCCACGCTTTCAGCGAAGAATGCTCTCGAGCTTCTTCCCCTTCGCGAGCTCGTCGACCAGCTTGTCCAGCCAGCGGATCTTCTGCATCAACGGATCTTCGATGGTCTCGACCCGCACGCCGCACACCACGCCGGTGATCAGCCCCACGTTCGGGTTCATGCGCGCCTTCGCGAAGAACGTCTCGAGATCGACCTGCGCATCGATCACCTTCTTCAGCTTCTTCTCGTCGTAGCCGGTGAGCCACGCGACAACCTCGTCGAGCTCGCGCTTCGTGCGCCCCTTCTTCGTCACCTTCTGCAGATACAGCGGGTACACGCTCGCGAACGACATTCCGAAGACGCGCGGCTTCTTGTTCATGACAGGCCCGTCTCGACGCTTCACTGCGCGGCTCTCGTCGCTTCCACGGCAGGCGCTGACCCAGCAGACACCGGCAACACCCTCGGCAGCAGGAACCCGGAGCGCTTCACGTACGCCGCCCACTCGGGGTAGCGCGACATGCTCTGCTCCTTCTTGATCATGTTCGGCACGAACACGCCGAGCCAGATCCACGCGAGCACGAGCCACGGCGCCCAGTGCATCGTCAGCGCCGCGAACGCGCCGTACAGCATCATCTCGCCCAGGTAGTTCGGGTGCCTGATGCGCGCGAAGAAGCCATCGCTGATCAGCCCGCGCTTCGCCTTGAGCGTGAAGAACTTCTGCGCGTCACTGCCCATCATGATGACGACGCCCATCACGTACACGAGCGTCGCGACACCGAGCAGCCACGTCGGCGCTTCGATGCGACGGCTCACGATGAGCCAGGGTGAAATCCAATACAGGGCGAGCGCGCCGGCCCACATGAAGAAGGCTCCGGCGAAGGTGACGCGCTTTTCCCAGTTCGGGTCGGGAAACGCCGCGTCCTTGAGCAGCCAGCACAGCCCGTAGCTGCCATGGAGCGCGAGGTACGTGAACGCGGTCGGCGTCCAGCAGTCGTAGGCCCACATGAGCACGAGCACGAACGGCAGCGTGCCGCCCTTCTGCGCGTTGATGACCCACGACGCCTTGAGCACCTTCGGCCCGCCGAGAATGTCGTCGGAGAGCCAGTCGCGAAACTTCAGCCAGCTGGTGAGCGCTGCCATGAGCGTCGAACGCTACTGCCGAGTCTGCGAGCCCGTCACGCTGCGGGCGCTGCAGGCGGCGGCGCGGCCGGCGTCGACGCCACCTTCTTGCGCCGCTGCAACAGAATCACCGCGCCCGCGATGGCGCCGAGCAGCGCTCCGCCGGCGACGCCGCGCATCTGGTAGGTGATCAACGTGTCAGCGCCGCGGCCCGCCGCGATGCCGCACATGCACATGCCATCACCGTTGCCGGCCGTGTTGTCCCACGTGATGAGCTTCGGGCCGACCAGCGTCACGGTGAGAATGCCGATCAGCGCGCCAGCCACCACGAAGTTCAGGACCGCTCGCAAGAGAGCCATGGCCGCTCCATAGCAGAGGCTGACCGGCGCACCTGCCCACAACTGTGCTCGTGGTGAGCCCTCAGCGCTGGAGCATCGCCAGTCCACCCACGCACGCCCTTGCACGCCAACCGCTGTCGATCAGACGGGAAGGCTTTTCGGGTGCCGGGGAATCGTGCTGGCAGACACCGTGCACAGGGACTCCTTCATGCGCTCCTTCATCCTCGCCGCCGTCGTTGCCCTCGCCGCTCCCGCCTGGGCCACCGGAGAGCGTGTGCTGCTCACCCGCGACGCCGAACCCTTCCGCGAGAACATCTGCGTCAGCATGACCTGCGTCACGAGCGGCCCGCGTGATGCCGTCGTCACCGCCCGCGCCCTGAAAGAAGGGGTCGAGCTGACCGTGAAGAGCCCCTCGGGCCAGGTGAAGCTCGTGCACCTCACCCCATTCACGGCCGACGGCGACCTCTCGAGCATCGACGTGGTGCGCGCCTCCTCCCTTGCGGTGAAGGCCATCGAGTCGAACAAGCCGATCGCGCCGAAGGCCGTCGCCAGCGCCCCGAAGAAGTCCGCGAAGCTGCGCCTGCTCGCTCATCGCTGACCGCTGGATCAGCAGTTTTTCTCAAGAAGTACGAAGCCTTCGCGGGGTGTTGCCTCCCAAACACCGCGAAATCACACGGGGAGGGGTTTCCTTCAGGGAATCGACTCGTGTATTCCCGGTGCCCATGTACGACGACGTGCGGCTGGACACGAAGCTGTCGGACTTGTCGCGAGAGCTGAACACGCGGCAATTGGGGGCAGGGTTCACGATTGTCGAGGCCTTCACCATGAAGGGCTTCGATGAAGTCGGGAAGCCTGGCTTGTTCGCGCTGGTGCTGCTGGGGAACAACCCGCCGCCGTCGCTCGACACCCTCACCATCGTTCGTTCGTTGCTGACGGCGCGCCTGAAGCAAATCGACACGGCGATGCCGCAGTGGCCCATCGTGGTGCAGGGAGCTCCCGAGGTCATCGACGGCCAGGCCGTGGTGCCGGGCGGCCGCGAGTACTTCGACCAGGTGAAGAGCGAGCTGCTCGCCCGCAAGGAGCGCTACGCCGCGATCCAGGCGCGCCGCCAGAGCCTCACGCAGATGCCGGCCGTCACCGATGCGCCGCCGCCTGCTCCGGCGAAGAAGAACAGCAAGACCGTCGCTCGCCCCGCGCGTCGTCGCGTGGCCGCCACCCGGTCGAGCAAGGGCGCCCGCGCCGCTCGCCGCTGAAGTCGTCTCGGAGCGGCGTCGCGCAGACGTCGCCCGATGTGCGGAAGGATCCTCCAGCCTCACGGCATGAGTGGTCGAGGCCACCATGTCCACGCTCCGCGCCGCGCTCTGTCTGACTGCCTGTTTCCTCGCCGTCGCGTGCGGAGACACCTCGCAAGCGCCGCCGCCCATCGACGCCACCTGGGCGCCTGCGGTCGAAGGCGACGCGCCGAGTTCGATGGAGGAGCCGGCCGCCACCGACGCGGGCTCGAACGTCGAGGTCTGTGACGGGCTCGACAACGACGTCGACGGCGCCGTCGACGAAGACCTCGACGGCCAGCCCTGCACCCTCTCTGGCCGCCGCGGCATGGGCACGCTCACCTGCGAGGGCGGCGTCCCCAGCTGCATTCAATGCACGCCCGGAGAAGCCCGCACCGCCTCGTGCGGCTGCAACCAGCAACGCCATGACGTCTGCGGCAGGGACGGCGCGTGGATTCTGGGCACCTGCGACGGCTGCGAGTCGACGCCCCAGGAGTGCACGCTCTGCATTCCCGGTGAGCGCATCACACGGCGCTGCGACAGCTGCCCCGATGGTGGTGACTGTGGCTCGAATTGCGTCGGCTCCGTCTGGGAATGCGAAGCCGGCTGCCGGTGGAAACAAATCACCAACTGCCAGGCGCTGACGCCGACCTGCAGCGGAGACATGAGCATCATCGAGGCGTGCGGCAACTGTGGCACCCGCCGCAAGTCGTGTGACGGCTGCTTCTGGAACAGCGACGTCTGCACCGACCAGGGCCAATGCAAACCCGGCACGAGCGTGCAGACGCCGTGCTTCAGCAAGGGCTGCGCAACCGGCACCGTCAACCGCATCACCTGCAACGCCCAGTGCCAGTGGCAGGTGCCGACGCAGTGTCAGGGCTGCACGCCCGGCGTCACCGTCACCGACGTGAACTGCGTCACCAACCAGCCGCAGTGCGGCCAGATGCGCGTCGAGACGACGTGCCGGCTCTCGGGGCAGCAGGCGCCCATCTGTGGAGGCGCGCAGTCCCTGCCCATCGGCACCGCCACGACCCGTGTGCTCACCCAATGCCCACCGACACAGTGCACGCCCGGCGCGGGCTACAACCAGCCCTGCACCGACGCCGCTGGTGTGGCGGGCACCAAACGTGTCACCTGCAAGAGCGACTGCACCTGGGACATTCCCAATACCTGTACACCCGGAGGCACCCAATGCCCGACCGGTCAATCTTGTACACCGAACGCGGTGACGACGACGCGAAAGTCGTGCGGCCCCAACACCTGCGGGCGTGAGTACGAAGAGACGAAGACGTGCACGAGCACCGGCTGTGGCGCCTCCGTCACGACGACCCAGGTGACGGCGTGCCCGGCCTGCGCCGCGGGCCAGACACGACAAATCCCCTGCAAGACGCCCGGCGGCGCGTGCGGCACCATCGCCGTGCAGTGCAACGCCCAATGCACGTGGGACCCGGCGCCGGCTGCGGGCTCGACGCTGGCGGCGTGTGTGGCCAGCCCCAACTCGTGCGTGCCCGGCACCACGCGCATCGACTACGCCAGCTGTGGCGCCAACACCTGCGGCCGCACCTACCCGCGCGTGATGACGTGCATGGCGAGCGGCTGCGGCTACCAGTTCACCTCCGAAGACCGCTCCGTCTGCCCGACGTGCACGCCAGACCAGACCGAGCAGACGCAGACGCTGTGCCGGCCGGGAACGCCCTCGTGCGGCCTGGTGCAGCGCAAGTGCAACGCCTCGACGTGTCAGTGGCAGACGCTGCCCTGCCCGGTGTGTGGCTGACATGCGCGCGGCGGGCCTCTTCCTCGTGCTGGCGGCGTGCTCCGACGTCGACCTCGTCGGCTTGTCGAAAGAGACGGTGGTGGAGCGCCTCACCGCCACCGCCGAGGTCTGCGCGCCGCCGAACCTGACGCTCGACGTGCCCTACCGGGTGCTCTTCGTCATCGACACCTCGCTGTCGAACGAGTGGAACGACCCGACGAAGCGGCGCGTGGCGGCGGTGAGACAGGCCATCAACGCCAACATCGGCAAGCCCAACGTCTCGTTCGGCGTCATCACTTTTTCAGACACGCCGCGCATTCAGACGCTCGCGTTCACCAGAGACCCGCAGGTGCTGGCCGGCGCCATCGCCCACCTCGAGACGCCGCAGGGCGCGACCAACTACGCCGACACGATGTGGGCGGTGAAGTCGTTCCTGCTCGACGACCTGAACGCCACGCCGTCCGCCGACGCCGCGCGCACGCACTACCTCGTGTTCTGGCTCTCCGACGGGTTCCCCACCGTGGGCACGACCGACCCGCGCTCCATCGTGCCGATGGTGACGACGCTGAAGGAGCTCATCAGCCCGCGCGTCGCCGAGCTGCGCATCGAGACGGCGTTTCTCGGCGCCCGCATGTCGAGCGCGACCGAGACGACCGAAGCGGTGGCCGCGCAAGACCTGCTCGAGGCGATGGCGACTGCCGGCGGAGGCCGCTTCAACAACATTCCCATGGGCGCCGCGTTTCAGTTCGACCTGGTGCTGACGCAGATGCGGGCGTTCTTCCAGCTGCAGACCATCGTGGTGACGAACCGCAACCTGCGCATGGGAGCGCTCCAACCAGGCCCCGACAGTGATGGTGATGGGCTGGCCGACACGCTCGAGGTCTCGGCGGGGCTCGACCCCGTGAATGACGACACCGACGCCGATGGGTTTCGCGATGGTGTGGAGTGGAACTCCAACGGCCGGCTCGAGGTGCTGCTCCCACAGGACCCGCCGTGTGGCTCGGCGGTGGACACCGACGGTGACGGGTTGAAGGACTGTGAAGAGCTCGCGCTCGGCACGTCGCTGAAGAAGGTCGACTCCGATGGTGATGGGTTGCCCGATGGGCTCGAGGTGCTCTCGGCTGGAGGCGCCGTCGATGACCGCACGACGCTCGACCGCGACGAAGATGGAATGTCGGACCAGGCCGAGGTGCGCGCGAACCTTCCGCCGCAGGTGCACAACCCGGCCGACGCCCTGCGCGACTGGGCGATTCGCTACCAGTCGCGCCCGAAGCCACGCACCTCGACGACCGACCCGCAGTGCTTCGAGCTCACCCTCGAGAACCTGGCGATGGTGCCGGGCCTTTCGGTGAATGAACAGCCAGCCGGTGTGAATCGCTTCGAGCTGTACTCGGTGTTCGCGCTCGAAGGTGGCGTCGAGCCGCGCTGGAGCGTCGCCCGCTTCGAAGGCCGCGTCGTCGCGCAGCCGTACGTGCTCATTCCCGCGACGAACCGGTTCAAGGTGAGCAGCACCGACTTCACGGAGTTGCCATGAGACGGTTCGCGTTGCTGGTGTTGCTGACGGGCTGTGGAGGCATGTCGCTCGACGGCTCCGTCAACGAGCAGGCGCCGCTCGAGTTCAACGACGTGGTGATGCGAAAGCAGTCGCAGACGTTTCTGCTGCAGTACCAGCACCGAACGGGAGAAGCGGCGCAGATTGTCTTGAAGCTGGCCGTCAACGTCGACGCGATGCCGCCCACGAAGGAACTGCGCGGCGACGACTTCATGGAGCACGTGTCGGTGTCGCGCGTCACGCATGACGGCACGCGCTTTCCACCGATTCGGCATGGGTCGCTCGTCTTCGAGCGGCTGAAGTTCGAGCACCGCGGCCCGGCGAGCGGGTACTTCGCGATTCTGTTCAACGACTCGACGACGGTGAACGGCACCTTCGCGGGCACGCTGACCGAGGTGGTCGAGTAGGTCTCGCTCGCGAAATCGCACGCCGAGTGAACTGTCGTGGTCAGACTCCACGGAGGTTGCTCCGATGATGGGAAGCGCGTCGTGGCGCTCAGCCGGACACTGCGCGGAGCCGAGCCCATGACGAAATGACCGGGTCCGCGCTCGCGCGACGCCCCGAATATGGGACGCTGCGCGCCGCGTGATTGGTCGTGATGACGAGCTGACGTTGGTGCTGCAGGCGCTGGAACGTGGCCGTGTGACGACCGTGCGTGGGCCGCCGGGTGTCGGCAAGACGACGCTGGCGCGCGCGGTGACGAAGACGCTCGCTGCACGCGCCGTCAGCGCCGTGCTCGACCACGCCACCTCGCGCCGCCTCGTGCTCGAGCGCCTGGCCACTGCGGCTGGGTTGCGGCTGCGCTCCCGCGACGTGCGGGTGACGTTCTCGAGGCTCGCCGAACACCTCGACCAACGCGCCCTCGTCGTCGTGCTCGATGGCGTCGACGCGGTGGCTGAGGTGACCGCGAGCGTGGTGGGCGACCTGCTCGACGCGACGGAACGAGCTCGTTTTCTGACGTGCGCGTTCAGCCCGCTCGGACTGCCAGACGAACACGTGGTGCCCTTGAGCCCGCTCCCCGCTGAGGCCGCCGTCGAACTGTTGCGACATCACGTGCTGCGCCTCGCGCCCCATCGCGCCCTGTCGCCGGCTGACGCGACCGCGCTCATGGTGGCGACGAACGGGCTGCCGCTGGCGGTCGAGCTCGTCGCCGCGCGCGTCGCAGCGCTTGGAGCCGACGCCGTGCTCTCCGAGGTGCGCGCCCGCGGCGTGAGTGGAGCTCCGCTCGACACAGCCATCGGCGCTGCGTTCTCACTGCTCTCGAAGACCGACGCACGGGCACTGACCGCGTTGAGCGTCTTCCGCGCCAGCTTCGATGCTCCGGCTGCACGCGCGGTCATCGATGGAGGCCTCGACGTGCTGGAGCGCCTGTCGCTCGCGTCGCTGGTGCAGGTCGAGGGCAACACGTACCGCCTGCTCGACAGCGTTCGTGACTTCGCGAGCCGCCAATCGACGCAGGTGCGCGACGACGCCCGCGCCAGGCACGCCGCCTTCCTCGCCCAACCTCAGCCCGCGCGTGCTGACGAGGTGACGACGTGGGCCACGTTGATGGCCCGTCGCGACGACCTGCTCTCGGCCTGGGAGTGGGCACGCGAGCACCACCCGGCGCTCACCGCGACGCTGGCCGTCACGCTCGACCCGCTGCTCATCACCCAGGGGCCCGAAGAACTGCACCGCCGCGTGCTGCTCGACACGCTGTCGTTGCCGTCGCTCGAGCCCAGCCTTCGCATCGACCTGTTGCTGTCGCTCGGCCGTGTCGACGCGATTCGTGGCCGATTTCGCGAGGCGCTCACGCCCTTCGAGCAGGCACTCCGTCTCGCCGAGGCCAACGATGGCGACGGGCGCATCGGGTGGAGCCACGCGTTCCTCTGCTTCGCGCTCCGGCCGCTGGGCCGCTTCGACGAGGCACGCGCGCACGGGCTTCAGGCGCTCGAGTTCGCAAAGACGACGCGCGACCACCGTCTGGTAGCGATGGGAGAGCAGGCGCTCGGCCGGCTGGCCCACGCCGAAGGCGACCTCGATGCCGCGACGGCCGCCCAGCGCAGGGCCCAGACTGCAGCGGCGCTCGCGAAGGCACCGCGGCTCGAGGGCATCGCGTCGTGCAACCTGGGTGAGACGCTCGAGCACCGTGGCGACGTCGACGGAGCCCGAGAGGCCCTGGCGCGTGGGCGTGCCGTGTTCGCGTCGATTCATGACGAGTTTCACCTCGCGCGCCTGGCGGTGCACGAGGCGCGGCTGTCGATGCAGGCGCCTGCGCTCCTCAGGGCGCTCGAAGCCGTCGTCGACCTCGACGACCTCGAAGGCGAACTCGAAGCGCGTGAAGGCCTCGTGCGCGCGGCGATGCTGGCGAACGATGCGCGGCTCACGGCCACCAGGCTCGACGAGCTCGAGGTGGCGGCGCGCTTCACCGATGACGTGAGCTGGCCGAAGCGAGTGCGCGCGTTGAAGGAGCGGCCGCTCTCGGGCCCGACCGCGCTCAAGTTGCGGGTGTCGCGTGATGGGCGGCAGGTGCAATTGGGTGATGAGCACTTCGACTTCTCTCGGCGTGGCCCATTGAGGCGGGTGCTCGTCGCGTTGGTCGAGACACGACTGCACTCGGCTGGGCGGCCGCTCTCGGCGAGCGACGTGCAGGAGGCTGGCTGGCCAGGCGAGAAGATGTTCCCCGAGTCCGCCGCCGCGCGCGTGTACATGGCGATTCGTCGCTTGCGTGAGCTGGGCCTGGGCGTGGCGTTGCGAACCGTCGACGAGGGCTATCTGCTCGACACGAATGTCGATGTCGGCTGGCTCGACCCTGCTCGAGAGAACTGAACTGGTCGCGCTCGGCGATGTCGACACGCCTTTCCGCGGTGCGCGTGAGATGCGCCAGCGCAACCGCGAGTGCCTGTCGATGGCTCGACCCGGCGCGCGAAGCGATGTCGACAAGCCGTCCCAGTGCGCGAGAGAACTGAGCGCTCCATCAGGCGGAGCGAAGCGATGTCGACAAGCCCGTTCTCGGTGCGCGCGACGCCCTGTCGATGGCTCGACCCAGCTGCGCGGGAGAATTGATCGCTCGACCGAGCCGCGCGAAGCAATGTCGCAAAACCGGTCGCGTGAGGCGCCAGTGACCGGTCCTCGGTCCGCATGAGGTGCGCCAGCGCGGCGCCGCTCGCGAGAAGTGAGGTGATGTGAGGACAGCCGACGACGCACGACCGCTACGTCGTCGACCATGACGCCTCGCTCACTGCTGCTCCTGCTCCTCGCCTTCGCCGGTTGTCCGCAGCCCGTTCAAGAACTGCCGCTCCTCTCAGACGCGGGTGCGAGCGTCGACGCTGGAGCGGCCGTCGACGCCGGCTCCATGACGACGCCCGACTCGGGCATTCCCACGCGCAACGTCACCTGGACCCGCTGCCCGCTGCACAGTGAAGGCGCGCTCCCCTGGGCCGAGTGCGCGACGGTGCCGCTGCCGCTCGACGCCGCGAACCCGACCGGCCCCACCATCGACGTCTTCGTGAAGCGCTGGCGCCCAGCGGGCGGGCGTGGGCTGCGCGCGTTGTGGATGCTACAGGGCGGCCCGGGCGCGTCGGGCTACGCCTTCGAAGGCCTCTCCGAGCAGCTCGCCACGCGTTTCCCCGACGTCGACTACTACTTCCCCGACCACCGTGGCACCGGGCGCTCCACGCGGCTCGGCTGCGCGGCCGAAGAGGAGGACGTCAGCGAAGGTGGCCTCTCCATCACCGAGACCGAGTGGCCCTCCTGTCTTGCCACCGTCACGACTCAATTCGGTACACGCCTTCAATCGTTCAACACGACGAACGCTGCCAACGACCTGGGCATTCTCATCGAGTCGACGCGCCGCGAAGGCCAGCCGGTGTTCGTCTACGGCGTCTCGTACGGCACCTCCTGGCTGCACCGCTACGTGCAGCTCTTCCCGCAGCAGGTCGACGGCGTGGTGTTCGACTCCATCGCGGCGCCGGGGATGAGCCTGTTCCGCCAGGACGAAGACGCCAACGAAGCCGCGCGCGACTTCCTGGGAGCCTGCGCCGCCGACACGTTCTGCCGCTCGAAGCTGGGGCCTGACCCGTGGGCGAAGGCCGTGGCGCTTTTCGCGAAGCTCAAGACCGGCCACTGCAGCGCCATCGCCGTGCCCGACGCGCCCACCAACGTGCTCTTGCGGCGCGCGTTCGGCTCGTTCCTGATGGACCCGTCGATGCGCGCGTACCTGCCCGCCATCATCCACCGCGTCGACCGCTGCGAGCCGCGCGACGTCGCCGCACTGCAGAAGCTGATGCAGGCCCTCACACAGCCCGGCGGCGCCTCGGAGTTCATGAAGCAGTGGAGCTGGGTGCTGGCCCACAACATCATCACCTCGGAGTTCAACGAGTCACCGCCGCCCACGAAGGCGCTGCTGCAGTCGATTCGCGATGGCGCCGTCGCCTCGCGAGACATCACCGAGCAGCTCGAGGTGCACCTGGGCACGTGGCCATCGTACGCGCCCGGGCCGCTCGCCACGCAGTGGGCCGACTCGTCGATGCCGATGCTGTTCCTGCAGGGCGGGCTCGACCCCGCGACGCTGCTGCGCAAGGCGCGCGTGATGAAGCCGCACTTCACGCGGCCCAACCAGACGTGGGTCGAGCTGCCGACCGCGACGCACACCACGCTGGCCTCGTCTCCCTATGTGAATGAAGCGGGAGAGCGCCGCTCGTGCGGCACACGCCTGCTGATGTCGTTCATCGAGGCGCCGACGGCTTCACTCGACGTGAGCTGCGCGCAGAAGGTGGTGCCGCTCGACTTCACCCTGCCGCGCACTGAGGTGAATCAGGCGCTGTTCGGCACCAACGACGCGTGGGAGTGACTCACCGAACCTGGGCGCACACCGGGTTTCCGTTCTTCGCGAAGAAGCCCACCGTGACCGTGGCGGGAGGGGTGTCGAGGCAGAGGTTGAACGAGAGCGTGACGATGGGCGCTCCGTTCGCCCCGGTGGTGCGCCGGTAGCTCGTCGACCGCGCGAGGGAGCGCACGTCGACGACGCCACCGTCAGGCCCCACGTACGAGAGCAGCCCCGGCGGCAACAGGTCGAACGTCGCGGGGAGCATCGGGTCATCAGCCAGGCCCACGCTGACGGTGAAGTCCGCTGCGCGGGTCTGACACGCGAGCGGCGCTTCCGTGTCCTTCGGGCCGCCGACGACCCAGAGCGTGATGGGGCCGCGCGGCGTCACGGTTGCCGGGTTCCAGGCCGTCACCTGAGGCAGGTTCGCGAAGTTCGCGCAGCCGATGCCGGTGACGTTGGCCTCGTTGCATTCGGCGAACTCGCAGACGAGGCCATACACACAGCTTCGCCCGCCGCCGCAGCTCGGGCGGTCGCCGCACCGACGAGTCTCCGGGTTGCAGGTCCGCTGGTTGGCCGAGGGGCCGACGCAGCTGCCTGGTGTGCACAGGCCTGCGTCGGGAGCTCCGCCGTCGGTTTGCGCGAGGCCGGCGTCAGTCGCTCCAGCGTCAGTGACTCCAGCGTCGAACAGCGAACCCGCGTCGAGCACGACGCCCGCGTCCTGCAGGGCACCACCGCCGCATGCAGACAGCACCAACACCAGCGCACTCGCTCTCATGCCGCTTCGACTCCCGAGCTGGCCTGGCTGAGACATTTGTTCCTGGTACGCGGAGTACGACATCGCGTTACCACCGCCACTGCGACGTTTGACAATCCGTACGTCAGATGGGCGCTTCTTCGGAGCTCCAGCCCCAACGCAGAAAAACCGCTCGCCACAGAACGGGGAGGAGTATTCCTGCCACATGGGCGCGCAATGGAAGCAGAAGGGCCGTGAGGCCAACTCGAAGGCGAAGGCGAAGCTGCTGAGCAAGGCTGCGAAGGAGGTGCTCATCGCCGCCAAGGCCGGGGCTGACCCGTCGAGCAACGCGCGCCTGCGGCTCGCCATCGAGTACGCGAAGAAGGTGAACATGACGAAGGACACGCTCGAGCGTGTCATCAAGAAGGGCGCCGGCCTGCTCGACGAGACCGTCACCTACGAGCTCGTCACCTACGAGGGCTTCGGCCCCCACCGCGTGCCCGTCATCGTCGAGTGCCTCACCGACAACCGCACGCGCACCGCCGCCAACGTGCGCCAGTGTTTCCGCCTCGGGCAGATTGCGGCCACCGGCGCCGTCTCGTGGGACTTCGACCGCCTGGGCGCCATCGACGCGACCGGTCCCTCGGGCGCCGACGCCGAGACCGCCGCCATCGAAGCGGGCGCGCAAGACCTCGAGCCCGGCGACGACGGCGTCACCCACTTCTACTCGGCGCCCACCGACCTCGACTCGGTTCGGAAAGCGCTCGAGGCCGCGGGGTGGAAGGTGGAGTCGGCCGCGCTGGTGTGGCGCGCGAAGAACCCCGTGACGGTCGCTCCAGAGCAGCGGGCCGAGGTGGACGAGTTCCTTCAGGAGCTCGATGAAGATGACGACGTGCAGACGCTGTTCGTCGGCCTGAAGTAGCCGTGCTCAGCGCGTGACGGCCTCGAGCTGCTTCGCGAGAGCGCTGGCCGGTTGCGCCGAGACCCAACGACGCAGCGATGTCACGGCGACGCGGTTCTGGGCCTCGAGGGGCTCGCGCTCCGTCTGCGTGGCCTCGGGCAGCGGCAGCGACAGCGTGAAGTCCTTCTTCACGCGTCGAATCAGCTCCATGGCCCACTCGCGGCGCGCGTACGAAGCGCGTGGGTCTGCGGCGAGGGTGATGAGGCGCTCGAGGGCCGACGCGGTGAAGCGCACGGTCAACGTGACGTGGTTCGACTGAACGTCGTCGAGCGTGAAGAAGACGTCGAAGGTGCCGGGCCGAAGGAAGAGGCGCTCGTTCGCGTCGGCGCGCACCTCGAGCGGCTGGCCCGCAGCGAGCGTCACCCGTTCGACGACGGGAGTCTCCAGCGCCCACTGCCCCGGCCCGAAGTCGGCCGTGCGCGGCTGGCCCATCGAGAATGAGAAGTCTTCGCGGGTGGTGGTGTCGACGAGGTGAAGGCTGGCGTGCGTCGACGCGCGCGGGTCTTCGAGCGTGAGCGGCGTCTTCGTGGTGTTGGAGACCACGATGACGATGGGGGTCGCCTCGGTGAGCGCCGCAGACGACTTCACCGAGAGCGTCAGCGTCGGCGAGGCCGCGTTGGCTGTGGCTGCGAGCATGAGGAGCACCATTCCCACCGAGGACGGATGCAGCGACCGACGAAGACGAGCACTCACGCGGGCTCCAGGCGACGGGCCAGCAGCGCGAGGGCGGGCATCGCGACGGCCCAGCAGACGCCGATGGTGACGAGGCTGCGCGCGCCGTCGAGGTGAAGCGCGCCGAGGCGAGCGCCGCCCGAGTAGCTCAACGGGCCTGCGAGGGCGCCGAGCGCGGCAGCGAGAGGGAGTCTCGGGAGCAGCCACTCCAGTGAGTTTCCACGTCGCATGGCGCTTGCGAAGACCGGCCACAACGAGAGCAGCCACGCGGCGGGCAAGACGGAGGCGGGCTCCGCCGCGACCCCACCCACGTGCTGATTGATGGACTCGACGCCCAGACCGAGCGCCAGCGCGGCGGCGCCACGAAGGAGCTCACGGCGAAGCGCGCCCGAGGTGACGGCGTGCACGAGGAAGACGAGCGCGTTGGCGGCGGCACCGACGAGGTGCCACGGGGTGCTGGCGAGCAGCGCGGCGGCGAACCACGCGCCCTGCATGCCTGCGACGTGCAACCACTTGCGCGCGGCCGTCACTCGTTTTCCGGTTCGACTCCCGCGAGCCTCACTCCTTCTTCTTCAGCTTCGCCTCGTTGTCCTTGATGAAGGCCCGAATGTCGTCGGCCATGTCGAGCAGCTTGGTCCACTGCTCCTGGTAGAGCGTCACGGGGAAGCGGCCCATGCCGTAGATGCTGACGGCGCCCTTCTCGGACACCTTCATCGAGATGCCCTTGGCGCCGCGATTCTTGAGCGCCTCGTTCTCGGCCTTCAGCTTCTCGAGTTCTTTGCGGAGTTCTTCTTCAGTGCTCATGGCCGAACCGTGCCACTTGTGTGGAGCCGACGCACGCGCTTCACACCTCGACGTCGATGATGGTGCAGGGCAGCTCGCAGTCACTGGTGGAGCAGTTGATGACGCGGGTCGGGCCGAGCGGCCACTCGCCGCGGTCTTCGTGAATGTGGCCGAAGAGGTGCACCTTCGGCTGCACGCGGCCGAGGTGGCGCAGCAGGTCTTCACAGCCGACGCGGCGCCCGTCCCAGCAGCGGTCGCCCAGGTCTTTCGGAGGCCCGTGCGTCACCAGCACGTGCACGCCGTCGGGAATCAACTTCCACTTCGCGTCGAGGTCGGGGCCGCGCTGCAGGTTGAAGGCCCAGTCGTAGAACCAGGGCTGCCACGGGCTGCCCCAGATGCGCAGGCCGTCGACGGTCGTCTCTTCGTCTTCGAGATAGGTGAGGCCCTCGAAGAGCTTGCGCGCCTCGGCGGGTTTCTCCTGCACGAAGAAGTCGTGGTTGCCGGCGATGACGACCTTGTGACGGTGCGGCAGGGAGCGGAGCCAGCGCGTGACTTCCTCCAGCTGTGGCCGCGTGCCGCGAGGCGTGAGGTCGCCTGCGTGAATGAGCACGTCACCGTCTGGCACCTCGAGGCGGTGGTGTTTTCCGTGGGTGTCGGCCATCGCCACGAGTCGCAGCGTCGTCATGCGGTGTCAGCTCCACTCGATGCGCAATGACAACAACGACGGCGACGCAAGCTCGAGGCGCGACAACCGCACGTTCGACGCCTTCGACGCCTCGAGCCAGGCGACGAAGCTGCCCGCGAGCTCGTAGTACGCAACCTCTGCCATCAACGGCCAGTCACGCAGCTCGGCGTCGGCGGTGGGCGGTGTCTTCGTCGTCATCACCAGCGAGCCGAAGTCGAAGTACGTGCGCCAGAAGCGGCCCGACAACGAGAACACCGTCGGCGCGGTCGCGAACTTCATCGCCGCGCGGAAGAACGCTCCGATGTCGCGCGTCGCCATCGCGTGGCCGAACTCGACGGCCTTGCGCACGTCTCCACCGTGCTGCGTCTTGATGAGGTACTCGATGGCCGAGAAGTAGAGCTCGAGCGGCAGCCAGCCCACCGAGGTGAGGCCCGCCGTCTTCGAGTACTGCTTGAGCGGCGCGGGCAACGCTTCGGCCCAGCCTGCGAGCGACTCGGGGCCGTACACCCGGTGCGCGTGCTCGATGAGGTGGAGCAACCCGAAGCCCTTCATGCGCCCACCACACGGGCGCGACGGGTCGACGGGCTGGAGCGCCACGCGATGGGGATTGGAGAGCAACGGCACGCGGGTCATCAGGGCCGGGCTCATGGGGCGCATCCTCGAAAATCCTGAGGCGCGCGGCAACGTGCGTCTTCCGGCTCGACGCGCCCACCCGCTGGCGTCATGAAGCACGCGAATGAGACTGCTTCTGCTCTGTGGAGTCCTGGCCGGCTGCGAATCGGGAACGGCTGTCGTGCTCGACGTCACGGTTCCGGGTTCGGTGAGCAACACGTTCTCAGAGGGCGCGCGCGGCGTACTGGTGACGACGACGCCGATGGGAACGCGAGGCTCTGTGGTGTTGTGCGGGCAGACGCTGCCGTCGCCGCTCGTGGTCTCGCAGGACTTCGGGCTCGGCTGTCTGGGCTCACGCGACGGCAAGACCGAGACGGTGAGCGCGTGGGTCGAGCCGATGCCTGCAGGCTGGAGCGGCGCTCCGTGCAGCACCTCGCGTGAGTTCTACGGCTCGCTGGGCGTGTCGAGCGCCGACGGTGGGTCGCCATTCGCCGGGGCTCCGCAGGCCACGTGGGCGCAGGCGACACAGAGCGCGACGTGGAAGCGGGACTTCTCTCCGTGCGGCGGGAACCTCAAGAGCGCGTTGACGCTCGCCGAACCTTGAGCGTGTTGTTCAGGGCCCGACGCGCGCCGCCGGCGTCGCGGGCGGGCCGAGGCGGCACGAGTTCGGTCCGTTCGTGACGAAGCGCAGCGTTGGGTACACCGTGTCGTCAGCCCAGCCCGCAGTGTCCGTGGCGAGCGCCTGGGTGAGGAAGAGCGTGCCGAACGTGCCCTGGCGGCGGAGCGCGCAGAAGACCCCCACCGTGCCGCGGCCACAGACGTCGAGCTGGCCATCTCCATCGAGGTCGGCGAACTGAATCGTCGAGAAGGTCGAGGGTGAGGCGCTCCAGCCGGTCGCGTCGTTGAAGAGCTGCGTCGACGTCGGCGAGAGGAACCGCGCACCATCAGACAGGGCGCACAACAGCCCTGCTGCAGCGCGGCCGCAGACGTCGGCTCTTCCGTCACCGTCGAGGTCGGGGAACTGCACCGTCGAGTACTGGGAGCGCTGGGTCCACCCGGCGGCGTCGGAGAAGTCCGTCGACCAGACCGATGGCGCCAGAAAGCCGGAGCCATTGGACAGCGCGCAGAGAATGCCCAGCACGCTTCGGCCGCAGACGTCGGCCCTGCCATCGCCGTTCACGTCGGGGAACTGCACTGTCTGGTACAGCCCCGCGTTCGCGCCCCAGCCCAGGCCGTCGCTGAATTCGGTCGTCCAGCTGGTGTAGGGCCCGAAGCCCGAGCCCGTCGAGCTGGAGCACGAGATGCCGAAGATGCCTCGCCCGCAGGCGTCGGCTTTGCCGTCACCGGTGACGTCGGCGAACTGCACGTTGCCGAAGTAGCGCGGGTCGCCCCACGAGGTGGCGTCGTTGAAGCTCATCGAGCGCCAGACGCCCGCGTCGGTGAGGGCGCACACCACGCCTGCGTCGCTGCGGCCGCAGACGTCTTTCTTACCGTCGCCGTTCGTGTCGGCGAGCTGAACGGTGGCGTAGTACCGGGGCGCAGAAGCCCAGCCGACCGAGTCGGAGAACTCGGGCGCCCACAGCTGCATGGCGCCGAAGGTGGTGCCGGTGTTGAGCGCGCAGTTGACGCCGAAGAGGCCGCGCCCGCACGCGTCGCCGCGACCGTCACCGTCGACGTCTCCGAAGGTGACCGTGCGGCCAGTGTTGGCGGTGTTCCACCCCGTCGCGTCGTTGAAGAGCGCGGTGGCCCACGTGCCGCCAAAGGGCCCGATGGTTCCCTGGGTCGCGACTGCGCACGTGAGCCCCGCGTGTGCGCGCCCACAGAGCAGCAGACTGCAGCCAGCGTCGAGAGTGATTCCACCATCGGTGCCTGCATCGCTTCCCGCGTCGGCAACGGCTCCAGCATCGACACCGGCGTCGACTCCTGCGTCGAGAACGATTCCAGCGTCGATACCGGCATCGGTTCCGCCGTCGACTGCAACTCCGCCAGCTGATCCGCCCGCGGCTCCACCAGACGACCCACCCGCGGATCCACCAGACGACCCACCCGCGGATCCACCAGACGACCCACCCGCAGATCCGGCAGCGGAGCCACCGGCTGCTCCACCCGCGCTGCCGCCTCCGGTTCCGCCTGTCAGCGAGTCGCCAACGAGCGACACCAACACCTCAGGGGCGTTCGCCGCATCACTGGTGATGATCAACCGCGCCGACTTCGGGCCGAGCGTTCCAGGGCGAAAGGTCACCTCGACCTCCGTCGACGTCGAAGGCGCGAGGCTGCTCATGCCGGGCCTGCTCGCGGTGAACGCCGCATCACCCTGAACGTTCGCGCCCTGCAGCGACAGCGTCACCGTGCCGCGACTGAACACGGTCACCTTCCGGGTCAACGCGCTGCCGACGGCGACAGTGCCGAAGTCGAGCGAGCCGGGCTGCACTTCAATCTCGGGTCGCACGCGGGTCGTTCCACCGCCGCAGGTGCAGCCCATGGAGAAGACGACGAGCAGCGCACTCCAGCGAAGTCGAAGCGTGGACACAAAGCGTCGACGTTTCGAGGCGTCGCGCTTTTGCGCCATGGTCACGACTCCTTCAGGCCGAGCGCCTCGAGCTTGTAATAGAGCGTGCGCCGGCTGACGCCGAGCAGCCGGGCCGCGAGCGCGCGGTTGCCCTTCGCCTGGTCGAGCGCGTCCTGCACGGCCTGCCGCTCGGCATCTTTGCGGCGGTCGTCGAGCAGCCCACCAGACGCTTCAGGAGCCGCCGTCACCGAAGCCGCCGGAGCGCCCGCGCGTTGCAGCTCACGCTGCACATCCTCCACCGTCAGCGCGTCGCTCGACGAGAGCACCACCAACCGCTCGAGGAAGTTCTGCAACTGGCGAACGTTGCCGGGCCACGGCTGCGCGGCGAGCAGCTTCGCGGCCTCGGGAGCCAGTGACGCCTTCGGCCGCCCATGCGTCGCGCCGAGCGTCGACACGAAGTGCAGCGCGAGCGCTTCGATGTCGTCCGCGCGCTCCCGCAGCGGTGGCAGCACGATTGGAATGACGTTCAATCGATAAAAGAGGTCTTCGCGAAAGCTGCCCTCGCGCACCATCTGCTCGAGCGGGCGGTGCGTCGCAGCCACGAAGCGCACGTCGGCCTTGAGCGTCTCGGTGCCGCCCACGCGCTCGAACTCGCGCTCCTGAATGAGGCGCAGCAGCTTCACCTGAATCGGCATCGAGAGCTCGCCGACCTCATCGAGAAACAGCGTGCCGCCCTTCGCCAGTTCGACCCGCCCGGGCTTGCGGTTCACCGCGCCGGTGAACGCTCCCTTCTCGTAGCCGAACAATTCGGACTCGAAGAGCGTGTCGGGAATCGCGCCGCCGGTGAGCCGAACGAAGGGCTCCTTCGCACGGGTGGAGCGGGCGTGAATCGCGCGCGCGGCCAGCTCTTTGCCCGTGCCCGTCTCGCCGAGAATCAGCACCGTCGCGGAGCTCTGCCCGGCCTTCGCGATGAGCGCCTTCACCTCGTCGAGCGCCTTCGAGCGGCCCACCATGCCGTCGGCCATCGCCTGCGCGGGCGGCGCCTCACGCGGCGCCTTCGACAAGCCCAGCGCCTTGCGCGCGCAGAACAGCACCTCGTCTTTCGCGAACGGCTTCATCACGAAGTCGGCGGCGCCGGCCTTCATCGCGTCGACGGCCATGGCCACGGTGCCGTGCGCGGTGAGCAGCACCACCGGCACCTCGGGCATCAGGCGCTTCAAGGTGGCGAGCAGCTGAAACCCATCCATGCCCGGCATGCGCACGTCGGACATCACGAGGTCGAACGGCCGCTTCTCGAGCGTCGCGAGCGCCACCTGCGCGTTCGGCACGAAGGTGGCCTCGAAGCCGTCTTGCTTGAGCAACGCCGCGAGCACCGAGCCCACCGCGACGTCGTCATCCACCACCAGCACACTTGCCTGCGATTCAGCCATGGCGGGCATCAGAGTGCAGGCTGCCCCGCGTGTCGACGCTCACGTTGGCGGCGCTGGCTGATCAGCTCGCGACGCTCACCGGTAACAGCAACTCGACGCGCGTGCCGTGGCCTTCACGCGACTCGAGGCGAACGTCTCCGCCGTGAGCGCGGGCAATCTGCTTCACGAACGCGAGCCCCAGCCCGCTGCCCGTCGCTTTGGTGGTGAAGAAGAGCTCGAAGGCCTGCTCCCGGGTGCGTGGGTCCATGCCCTGGCCGGTGTCGGTGACCGAGAGTGACAGGTGCTCACCCGCGCGCGCAGTGGCGATGGTGATGGAGCCTCCAGCGGGCATCGCCTCGAACGCGTTCTTCACCAGGTTCTCGACGACCGACGAGACGAGCTCGGGGTCCAACTGAATGACTGGCAGGTTCGGCTCGAGCGTCGACGTCACCGTCACGCTGCTCGCGCCCGCGAACGCCTGCAGTGACAACACCTTCTTCACCAGCTCGTTCAGGTCCATCGACTGGCGCTCGAGCTCCATGCGCGAGAGGCGCTGGTAGCGGTCGATGATGGAGGTGAGGCGGTCGAGCTGTTGCACCAGGAGCGCGGAGAAGTGGGTGAGGTCTTCTTTCTGAAGGGCGCGCAGCTCACCTTCGAGCAGCTCGGCCGCGCCACGGGCCGCAGCGAGCGGGTTCTTCAGGTCGTGCGCCATCTGCGCCGAGAAGCGCCCCAGCGTCGCGAAGCGCTCGAGGCCTTCACGTCGTCGCGCGAGCACCTGCCACGCCAGCCGCGCCGCCGCGCCGAGCCCGAGCGTGAAGCCCGAGATGGCCAGCACCAGCACACCCTGATGGTCTCGCAGCGCGCCGAAGAGGGTGAGGAACACGACGACGACGAAGAGGGCGAACAGCATCGCCTGGCCCAGCTGCTGGCGCTTCGAAGCGGTGGAGACCCCCAGCGTGATGGCGATGAGCAGGCTGTTCAGCACGGTGCTGCCCGCCGTCGCGAGCGGCGGCACCGGGGCCCCCATGTCGTTGAACAAGTCGGTCAGCATCAGCGGCACCGAGACCAGCAGCGCGATGACGAAGAGCCAGGTGCGCTGCCGCTCGGACTCGCCGACGACCTCGCGCAGGTGCGACCAGAACAGCCAGACGCCGAGGCAGGCGACGGGCACGCTGGTGACGGCCGAGATGAGCGCGTGCTCGCCAAGCCCAAGATTGAAGGAGTCGCTCTGCGAGTCGACGATGACCAGCGCGGCCTCGGCTGCGTAGACGAGCCACGTGACGATGAGCACGGGCCGCAGCTTTCGCAGGCGCCCGGTGAAGGCGAGCGCGTAGTGCAGCAGCAGCACCGGGAAGATGGGCGTCACGACGGCGCCGACCCACTTGTACGAGGGGTCGCCTGTCAGCTCTCCGGCGACCGACGCCGCGTTCCAGACGAACTGGTCGACGGCGAGCAGCACGAGCGGCAGGCGGAAGGTGGGGTTCGCGTGCCGTGACAACGCGAGCGCGACGACCACCACCGTCGAGGTGGCGGCCAGCACATGCATCCAGGTCCACACGCTGAACATCGAGCGCCAGCCTGCGGCCGGGCGAGCAGTTGCGCCAGCTTTCGCCAGGGCGGTGAACGAGACGAGTCGACGTTCTATGGTGGCTTCATGCCGATTCCTGTCGAGCAGCTTCGCGCACCAACGCTGTGGCAACGGGTTCTCTCGTTCCTCGAGTCGCGGCCCACCGAGGCGTTCTCGCTCCTCGAGATCATCGAGGCCGTCGAGCCAATGCCGGCACATCAGATTGCGTTGGTTGCCGGCGCTGAACGCGCACGCGGAATCAAAGGCCTGCTGGAGCGATACGAGCGGGTGCTCGATGATTTGCAGCACGACACGATGTCGGGCTGTCCGGTCATCAGCGGTGAGCAGGGCGGCGTTCGGTACTTCGGTCTGCGCGGGGACTGGAAACCGGGTGAACGATGACGACCCTGTCTCGCGCGGACCTCAACCTGCTGGTCGAGAGCCTCACAGGTGAGGGTGAGCTGTCTGCAGAACAGATTCGTTGGCTGGCGCGGTTGCGTCAGGAGTCACACGAAGCGGATGTGGGCTGGGCGAAGTTGAAGCTGATGGCTCGCGACGCAAAGCCGACGGCTGCGTCACTTCGCGAACTCCTCGAGCAACAGTATGAACGATGACCTCATCTACCTCGACACCAGCATCATCGTGACGCCGTTCCTGAAGAACCGCGAACCCGAGGTGCTCGAGCGATGTGAGGCGCTCCTTGAGCGCGCCGCTCATGGAGCCACTGCCGTCATCACGAGTTGGCTCACGTGGGACGAAGCGACCTGGGCCTGGGGGCGAGCCTCGGGCCGCTTCGACCGCGAACGCGGGCACGCCTTCGGCGAGGCGCTGCTGACGGTCGAGTTCCTCCACTTCATCCCGCTGACCCGAGAGGTCGTCGCGCTTGCGAACGAACTGCTGGGA
This sequence comes from Myxococcaceae bacterium, assembly GCA_040275325.1. Lineage (GTDB taxonomy): Bacteria > Myxococcota > Myxococcia > Myxococcales > Myxococcaceae > Xiheimicrobium. Next base: position 23,505 of record JBEOKA010000555.1, read on the forward strand.
AGCAGCGGTTGTCGACCAAGGGACTGCCTGCACGCAGCAACCGCGATCCTCCACGCAGGCGGGCGCCTGGCTTCGCTGGACTCTGACTTCCGCGCGCAGCAACTGGCCAGACACGGACTCGTCGTGCTCGACCCGTGACTCGCCGGTTGACGCCAATTCTCCGCTCGGTACACCGCCCTGATGCGCCTGCTCGCACTCGTCGCCACGCTCGCCTCGTTGACCGCCGCTGCCCAGCAGGCCCCGCCATGCACGAAGGAGCTCACCGGCGTGCTCTTCGACTTCGGCACTCCGCAGGCGCCGCGGCTGTTCAAGTGTGATGGCCGCACGTGGGCGGTGTGGCCCGTGCCTGCCTCGCTCTGCGCCGTGCCGCCTGCCGCCGAGGCGCCGCCGCCCGCTCCGGCTCCGGCCGTCGACGCGCCGCCTCCGATGCCGCCGCTCGAGACGCTGCCGCCATTGCCGAAGGCTCCGGCGCCAGGCACCGATGTCGTCGCGAATTCGGAGTGCCGCAGGCAGTGCACCATCTCGTTCAACCAGTGCGTGAAGGCGCGCTGTGGCACCGCCATCGCGGCGTCGTGCCGCCAGTCGTGTGACAAGCAACAGACGAAGTGCGTGACGGGGTGCCCATGAAGCGCGTGTCGCTGGTCGTCGCGGTGTTCGTCTTCATCGGCTGTCAGCCCACCACCAGGCGAATCGTGCGCGGGCCGTCGACGCCCCGCGTGCCGAACTGCGCCGTCTCGATGCCTGCCGTGCGCATCACGGACGTCACCTGTCAGGGTGACTTCATGCGCGACGAGCTGTGGAAGGCCGCGCTGGTGAAGGTGGCCGAGACGGGCCCCGAGCAGGGCAGCTTCTCGTTCGACGTCGTCGAGACGAACGAGTCGGCTGGGTGGCGGGCGCTACGCGCGAAGTTCATGACGCCGCAGGAGCCCGTGGGTCCACACACCATCGACGCGCTGCTCTCACCGGCCCAGCTCGAGGCGGCGCGAAACCGCGCGACGTTCAAGGCGTGTCAGCGCGCGGTCATCATCGAGGGCACCGACCCGGCGACGAAGGCCTCGTGCCTGCAGTACCTGTCGACGCAGCAGCAGCTCGCGCAGACCGAGCGCCACCACGCGGAAGAGATGGGCGTGCAGCGGCAGGCCGTCGAGGCCCAGAAGCAGGCGGCGCAGGCGCAGCAGCAGACCGCCGACGCGTTGTTGTTGCAGTCGATGCAGCGCAACCGCTCGACCGTCGTGGTCATGGGCACCAGCAACTGCCGCTCGAGCCTCGACTGCGGCTTCGGTGAGTTCTGCAAGGACTGGAGCGGCGGCCGTGTCTGCATGGGCAACGGCGTCAGCGGGTCGCCCTGCTCGACCGGCATCGACTGCAGCGGTGGCCTGTTCTGCCGCGGCGGGCTCTGCGGGCGCTGATCAGACGAGCGACGTCCATCTCCCCGCTCGACTGGAGCGGCCTGTTCTGTTGCGGCGGGCTGTGCAGGCGCTGATCAGACGAGGGACGTGCGTCTCCCCGCTCGACTGGAGCGGCGGACCCTGCGGGCGCTGATCAGACATCGCCCTGTTCGACAGGAGCGGTGGCCTCTCTCGTGACGCGGCGGGGTCCAGTCAGACGATGGTGAAGTGAGACAGCGGGAGCGTGACCTTTCGGCGCATCACCGCGAGCGGGCGTCCTCTTCGGCGATACCGCGCTTGAGCAACTCGAGCAGAATGCGCTCGGCCTGCCGCTCATCGACCTCCGCGCGGGTGGCCAGCTCGCCCAGCGTCGGGTGCTGCTCCTCGAGCGCCTTGATGATGCGCAGCTCGGCCGACGACGCCGCGCGACGGTAGAGGTGCGAGAGCTCGTGGTTCAGCTTGAGCCGCCGTGGAGACTCGAGCAGCTCGCGCGCGCGGTCTGCGCCGAACCGCAACAACCCCCGCTGCACGTCTTCGAGGGCCGTGAAGACCGACGGCGCGCTCGGGTCAGCCAGCACCGGCTTGAACGAGAACGTGCCCGTGCCCCGGCTCGTCACCAGCGCCTCGAGCGCCGCTGTTCCATCGACGCGAAGACTTCCGTTCTGCGCGACGGCGCCCGCGAGCACGCCCTTCGAGACCGTCACCTCATAGCGGCCCAGCTCGTCTTCGAGCTCGAGCGTGCCCGTCGCCTCGTACTCGGCCAGCTGCGAGAGCACCCACTGCGCCCCTACCGCCGGCAACACCACCTCGAAGTCGCGCTCCTTCACCACCGCCTGCTTCACGTTGCGGCGCGGCGTCACGAGAATGCTCACCGTGTCGAGCACCTCGCGCGAGCGGCCCGACTTCTTCAGGTACGCGCGCGCGCCCGCCTTCGCGGCCTTCAACGTGCCGACGGCGTCTTCGTAGGCAGACAGCAACACCACGGGCAGCTCACGCGTGTTCGGGTCGGCGCGCAGCGTGCGCAGCAGGCCCCACCCATCGAGCCGCGGCATGTCGATGTCAGAGACGACGATGTCGGTCGGGAAGCGTTGCACCAGCGTCAACGCCTCGAGCCCGTTCTCGGCGCTGAGCACGCGATAGCCGGCGCTCTCGAGCACGCGCGAGAGCAACGCATTCAACGCCTGGTCGTCTTCCGCCAGCACCACCGTCATGCGCTGATTGGAGTCCGCGTCACGCGTCGCCTCGAGCATCGGCTCGGCGTCTTCGATGGCGAGCAACTCCTCGAGCGCTGCAGCACCGTGCAGGCCACAGAAGGTCGCGGCCCGCAGCACGCCACCGTCGAACATCGCCACGCCCTCGAGCGGCGTGTTCGCGAGCACCTTCACCAGCCCCGTCAGCCGCTGCGAGCTGGCCCACGCGAGGAAGCGGTCGGCCAGCGACGCGCGCGCGTTCACCACGTCGAGCGACCGCAACGCCACCGCAGGAACGATGGCGTGCGCTCCGAGCCTGAACAGCCGCGCCGCCAGGCCCACCGTCACGTTCGTCTCGGTCGCCACCACCACGACGCCAGCGACGCCGTGGGGAGACTCGAGCAGCTCAGCCACCGAGCAGACCCGGGCCTCACACTCGCCCTCGGCCACCTCGACACCGCCCACCTGCATCAACTTCAGCCCCGCCTCACCCAACACACCCAGTCGCATCGCGCCCAGACGTAACCACCTCGAACCCGCGGGGGAAGTCAGAGTGCCTGACGCGCGACCACGAGTGACAGCGCTCAGCGCTCAGCGCTGGAGCTTGAGCGTCAGCTGGTTGCCGCAGCCGTCACAGAACACGTTCGTCTCGGGCTCCACCTTGCCGCCCATCGACATCGTGCGCTCCGCTTTGCAGCGCGGGCAGGGGCCGACGCACTCCTTGAACGACGAGGCCGTCATCATGCGCCACACGAAGAGAATCGGGCCGAGCAACAACATCAGCGGCGGCAAGATGAAGTGCAAACCGGGAATCGCGATGGTGAGGCCGCCCACGCACCAGCAGAGCGCCATCACCATCACGCCGCGGCGCAGGCGCTCCATCATCGTCCAGTCGGCGATGACGACTTTGGCGTCGGTCGACGGCTCCGAGCCCAGACTCAGCCGCACGGGCAGCGTTCGTGTTGGCACGTCCGCTCCATACCCAATGACTCACGCGGTGACCCGCGTCGCGACCTCACGCCCGCGTCGTGCCCTTCTCGAGGTCATGACCTGCGCGCTGGGCTTCACGAAAGCGCTGAGGGGTGGTGCCTGCGTGCAGCTTGAAGAACTTCACCAGGTTCGTCGGCTCGTCGAAGGCGAAGCGGGCCGAGAGCTCTTTCACCGAGAGGTCGCTGTACGCGAGCAGGCGCTTGAGCTCGAGCACCACGCGCGCGTCGATGGTCTCTTTCGCGCCCGCGCCGAGGTGTCGCAGCGTCAGGCGGTTCAACGCGCGCGGCGTCACCTTCGCGAGCCTGGCGTAGTGCTCGACCGAGCGGCTGGTCTCGAGGCCCTGCTCCAGCGTCTCGCGGAACTTCTCGAGTGCAGGCGGTGCCGTCGAGGCGCCCTCTGCGTTCGTCACCAGCCGCTCGAGCTGCAGCAACAGCGCGCGGAGCAGTGACGAGAGCACCGCGTTCTGTACGCCATCGGCCGGCCGCGCGTACTCGCGCTCGAGCTGGCCCATCAACCCGTGCACGTCGGGCCACACCGTCTTCGGCACGTGCAGCACCGGCGTCTTCCAGAAGGGAGACAAGACGCGCGCGCCCCGCAGCGGGTCGACGAGGCGCGGGTCGGCGGAGAGCTGCAGGAACTCGGGCGTGAAGAGCAGCAGCGCGAGCTCGAGGCCGGGCGTCGGGTCGAAGGCCTGCACGCGGCCCGGCGCCACGAAGAACAGGTCGTGCGCGCGCACCAGACACCGCTCGAAGTCGACGCGGTGGCGGCTGCGGCCGGTGAGGCAGGCGCCCACGAGGTGAAACCGCGGGCGGGTGAGGCCGTCGAGCGCATGGGTGAGGGTTCGGCGTCGAAGCTGCGAGAAGCGCATCACCTCGAAGCCCAGGCCGGGCCGGACGCTGCTCTGAAACCCGAGCTCGACGACGTCACCCATCACGCCTCACTTCGCGTACTGCGCCTCGGTGCCGATGCTCGCGATGATGTCGAGCGCGGCCGAAGGGTACTTCGCCTTCACCTTGCCGAGCGCCTCCTTCGCCGTCTTCGAGCCCTTCACGGCGGCGTCGAAGGCCTTGAGGTAGTCGCGCGTGAAGGCGATGGCCGAGGCGTCGTCCTTCGCGTCGGGCACCTTGTGGCCGGCGATGACGAGCTGGGGCTCGAGCTTCTCGATGGCGTCGAGCGTCGCGAGCCACGCGGTGCGGTTGGGCGCCTTCGTCTCGGCCGTCCACACGTGCACGCCGTTGTAGAGCGTGTCGCCGCCCACCACGGCCTTCGCAGACGGAATCCACACCCAGGTATTGTGCGCGTCGTCACCCTGCACGCCGCCGTGCAGCGTCAGCGTCTCGCCCTCGAGCGTGAGCGTGTCGCCGGTGAGCGCCTCGGGAATCGCCGGAGCGTCGGTCAGGTTCGCGCCGTACATCGGGCCCCACTGCGCGACCTTGCCCTTCCACGACTTCTCGATGTCTTTGATGGTCTCGGGGCGCGCGACGAGCTTCGCCTGGGGGAAGGCGGCCTTGAGCGCGACGGCGCCGAAGTAGTGGTCGGGGTGGCCGTGCGTCACGAAGATGGTGGTGAGCTTCTTGCCCGAGTCGAGCACCGCGGCGGCGACCCGGTGCGCGTCGGCGAGCGTGAAGGCGCCGTCGATGAGCAGCGCCTCTTTCTCACCCGAGACCAGCGTCGAGGTGACGAAGAAGCCCTGCGGTGAGCCGACGATGGGCGTCACCTTGAGCGGAGCGGCGAAGGCGGGAACGGCGAAGAGCAGCGCGGCGAGCAGTGTTTTCATGGTGCACGAGAAGTAGTGCGCACCAGCCACGCTGACCATGGTGAGGAGTCGCCGGTTGATGGTGAAAAACGACCACCGGCGGGAACCGAGCTCCTCTTCGTCGAGGGAGTGATGGTGAACTTCAGGTCGCGGGCACGAGCCGCTTCGCCGCGCTGGAGTCCGCCACCTCACGCCACCACGGGTCGAAGCGCTCGACGCGCGAGGGCTCGATGGGCGCTCCGAGGCGGGGCGTCACCATGGGCACGCCGCGCTCCTGCACCAGGCTCGCGAGCGTTTCGGCGGGCTCGTCCCACGCGTGCAGCGCGAGGTTGAAGGTGCCCCAGTGAATCGGAAGGAAGGTGCCCGAGCCGAGCAGCTCCCACGCCTTCAGCGCGTTGTGCGGCCCGAGGTGAATGTCGCCCCATTGCTCGTGAAACGCGCCGACCTCGAACATCGCGAGGTCGAACTTGCCGAAGCGCTGGCCGATGTCGCGGAACTCTTCGGTGAGCCCCGTGTCGCCCGAGAAGAAGACGCGGTGTTTGCCGCTCTCGAGCACGAAGCTGGCCCACGAGGTCGTGTTGCGGTCGCCCACGCCGCGCCCCGAGAAGTGCTGCGCCGGCGTCGCTGTGAAGCGCAGGCCCTTCACCTCGGCCACGTCGCCCCAGTCGAGCTCGGTGATGCGCCCCGCCTCGACGGCCCACGACTCGAGGTGCGCGCCCACGCCGAGCGACGTGATGATGGGCACCTTCGACTTCGCCAGCTCGGTCATCGTCGGCAGGCAGAGGTGGTCGTAGTGGTCGTGGCTGATCAACACCGCGTCGAGCTCGGGCAGCTCATCGAAGCGCACCGGCGTCTTGTGAAACCGCTTCGGGCCCGCGAAGCCCAGCGGTGACGCGCGCTCGCCGAAGACCGGGTCCGTCAGCACCTTCACACCGTCGACCTCGAGCAGCAGCGTGCTGTGCCCCAGCCACGTCACGCGCAGGCCCGTCTCGGCGCGCGTCTGCCACGTGGGCCGCGGGTCGAGCACGGGGAAGGCGCCCTTCGGCTCGCGCTGCGTGCTCGAGAAGAAGTACTCGCCCAGCAGCGGCAGCGGGTTGCCCTTGAGGCCGGGCGACACCTGCTTCGTGTTCAGAAAGACGCCGTCTTTGAAGCGCTTCGAGGCCTTCACACGCTCGAGGCGCGCACCATGGGCCTTGCTGCCGAGGACGCGGGGGTGGGGCATGGCGGCTGTCTAGCGTCGGGCTGCGCGGTTCGCTCGGCGCTTCACACATCTTCAGACAACGCATCGGCTTGCGCTCGATGGGCGGAGTCGGGCAAACCCCTTTCATGCCGTTCCGGTTCGGCGTCACCTGCCTCGCGATGAGCCTCGTGCTCGGCGCGTTGGCGTGCGCTCCAGCCGGCACCACCACCTGCAGCCCCGGAGACACAGTCGCCTGCTACCCCTCTGACGCAGGCCTCGGCGTCGGCCGCTGCAAGGCCGGCCTCGCGACGTGCTCGGCGATGGGCCGCCTCGGCACCTGCGTCGGCGCCGAGACGCCTGAAATCGAGACCTGCAACGGCGAAGACGACGACTGCGACGGCCTGGTCGACGAGGGCGTCACCAACGCCTGCGGAGGCTGCACGGCGCTCTCGAACCAACCCGACGCGGGCTGTGAGCCGTGTGGCACGTGGGTGTGCGCGGGGCGCGAAGCGGTGCGCTGCAACAGCCGAGCAGCGAACAACTGTGGCGTCTGCGATGCGCCCGACGTGCCCGGCCTCAACCAGTCGTGCGTCGCGGCGAACGGCTGCATGGGTACGACGGTGTGTCCCGCCGATGGTGGAACGTCGGCGACCTGTCTGGGCGCGCCGAAGAACAACTGCGGCGTGTGCAACCGGCCCGACGTCAGCAGCCTCGGCTCCACGTGCATGGCGGGTGGCTGCGAAGGAACGCTGCAGTGCGCGACGAGCGGCATCACCTCGTTCTGCGGCGGTCCCAATCGCAACAACTGCGGCGCGTGCGGGCAGCCAAATGTGATGGGTTTGGGCGTTCGTTGCACGTTGGCGTCGGGCACCGGCTGTGGCGTCACCTCGTGCAGCGCCGATGGCACCATGGCTGAGTGCATCGCCTCGCAGGAGGACCCCGACTCCGACGGCGTGGCGAGCCCGTGCGACAACTGCGGCGCCCGCAACAACCCCGGCCAGGAAGACGGCGACGGCGACGGCGTCGGAGACGTCTGCGACACGTGCCCGATGGCGAACGCCGCGCAGACCGATGGTGACGGCGATGGCAAAGGTGACGCGTGCGACAACTGCCCCACCGTGGCCAACCCGACCCAGGCCGATGGCGACCGCGACGGGCTGGGCGACGCGTGCGACTCCGACGCTGACAACGATGGCGTGCTGAACGCGGTCGACAACTGCCGCGTCATCGCGAACCCGACCCAGGCCGATGGAGACGGTGACGGCCTCGGCGACGCCTGTGACAACTGCCGCCTGGTGGGAAACCCCACGCAGCTCGACGGCGACATGGATGGTGTCGGCGATGTCTGTGATGTCTGCATCGCGACACCGAACCCCGGCCAGGAAGACGGCGACATGGATGGCAAGGGTGACGTCTGCGACAACTGTGCAACCATTGCCAACCTGACGCAGGTCGACGGTGACAACGATGGCAAAGGAGACATGTGCGACAATTGTCCGACGCTCCCCAACCAGAACCAGACGAACACCGACGGCGACGCGCGCGGAGACGCCTGCGACCTGGTCATCAGTGAATTGGCCGCAGCGGGTCCGAATGGCACCGATGACGAGTTCGTCGAGCTCTACAACCCCGGCGCTGAAGACGTGTCGCTGGTGGGCTGGGCGCTGCAGTCACGCGGGCCGACGGCCACGGGCTGGTCGACGGTGAACGTCCTGTCCGGCGCTGTCACCATTCGGGCGCACGGGTACTTCCTCATCGGCTCGGGCACGGCCACTGGCTACACGGGCACGCCGGCGGCCGACTTCGTGGCGCGCAGCACGACCAACAACCCGAAGGCGATGGGCCTGGCGAACGCGAACGCGCAGGTGCGGCTCGTGCTCCCCGGCGCGACGACGTCGACGCCGGCTCAAGACCCGCTGGTGGGTGACGCCGTCGGCTACGGAACGGGCGCGATGTACGGAGAAGGCGCCAGCACCGTCGCGGGTCCGTGGGGCGCGTCGATGCCGTACTCCGCTGCCTCCCTCGAGCGAAAAGCGACCGCGGCGTCGACGACCATGACGATGGGCGCAGGTGGCAGTGACGAGAACGCTGGCAACGGCAGCGACACCAACGTCAACGCGAACGACTTCGTGACGCGCATGGCCCGCCAGCCGCAGAGCACGATGTCGCCGACGGAGCCGTGAGCGCGCTGTAGGGTGCCGCCATGGCGCGACGGTTCGAGTTCTCCGAGGGCAGCTCCAACAAGTTCTGGGAAGTCTGGTGCGAGGGCAGCGCGCTGCACACGCGCTACGGCAAGCTGGGCGCGAACGGGCAGACGACGGTGAAGGCGTACTCGTCTGCCGAAGCCGCGGCGCTCTTCGAGGCCATGCTCATCAAGCAGAAGACGAAGAAGGGCTACGTCGAGACGACAGCTGCTCCTGTTGCGCCGAAGGAAGAGCCCGCACAGGCACCGAAGCCGAAGATGACGCCGTTCCTCACCCGCATCGAGCAGGACGCGGCGCTGCGGAAGATGCTCGCGAAGACCGACTTCTCGCCAGAGGACCCGAAGTCGCTCGTCGACTGGGCCGACCTCGAGCTCGACGTGCGTGAGAGCGGCTACCTTCGCGTCTCGGGGCCCGTCGTCGACGTGTCGTGGGTCGCGCTGCTGCCGAAGGTGACGGTGCTCGAGCTGGAGATTGTCGACAAGACCGACCTTGGGCCGCTCGCGCAGGTGAAGTCGCTCGAGCACGTGAAGCTCGAAGGCACCACGAAGCGCGCGGTCGACCTCTCGTTCGCGTCGTCGCTGCCGAAGCTGCGGAAGGTCGAGCTGCGCGGCCCGCGCGTCGACTCGCTCGCGCCGCTGAAGTCCGTGCGCACGCTGCAGGAGGTCACCATCGCGAACGGCGCGGTGTCAGACCTGTCGCCGCTCGAGAACCTGCCGAAGCTGAAGTCACTCTTCCTGCCCAACCATCGGCTCACCTCGTTGGCGCCGCTCGCGAAGCACTCGGGCCTCACGTACCTGCAGGTGCCCGGCAATCAGATTGAAGACGTCGCTCCGCTCGCGAAGCACGTCGGCCTGCGCTTCGTCGGCCTCAAGGGCAACAAGGTGAAAGACGTCTCGCCCCTGCGCGGGCTCGTCGACGTGACGACGATGTACCTCGAAGGAAACCCCGTCACCGACACGTCGCCGCTGAGCGCGCTCGACAAGCTCGAGACGAAGGACTTCCGCGTGAAGGCGGGCGCGAAGCCGACGCTGACGCCTCAGCTGAAGCAGCGCCTCGACGCGCTGGCCACGACGCCCGAGTGCCGCGCGCTCCTGTCTGCGCTGCTCGAGAAGCTGCGTGAGGTGCGCACGGGCAAGGTGACGACGGTGAAGTTCGACGCCGACGACGACGCGGTGATTGCGCTCGAGCTCACCGCGCCCGCAAAGAAGGCGAAGGGCCCTGCGTCGCTCGTGCACGTGATGACGAAGTGCGGAGCCTCGGTGCACGTCGACGCGAGCCGCCCCGGTGTCGATGGGCCGCGTGTGGGTCCGGGCGCTGACGTCGAGTGGGACGACGAAGACACCGAGCGCTTCGAGGGCTTCTGCAACGCCGGGCAGAACTGGTTCGTGTTCGACCACCAGAAGAAGAACAAGCTCGGCGAGCCCGGCATCGTCTTCTTCAGTCACGAAGGCGCGCTCGACCCGAAGCAGCGCTTCCCCCAGCAAGACCAGGTGGCCTTCGGCGTCGGCGGCTTCGTGCTGCGCGCGCTCGCGTTTCGGGTGTTCTCGAAGGACAAGCGCTGGCGCGGCTGCGGCTGGGGCTGAGTCACTTCGCCGTGCGGTACGAGAAGTCGCCGTCGTCGCTCCACCCGAAGATGCCGCGCCGGGCGAGCCACTCGTGACACACGAGGCCCAGTGAATGGTCGGCCCGCGCCCACGCCGTGCCCGAGCTGCGCAGGTGGCAGTCCCAGATGCGCTGGTCCAGGTTGTACGCCTTCACCGTCGTGAGCTTCGGCAGCCCGTTCACCGTGTCGACGCGTGAGAGACGGAAGTAGCCGCGGCCGTACATGTCGCGGTCGCCCGTCGCGTGCAGCGTGAAGATGATGCCCGTGCCGCACTCGGTGAGCACCGACAGGTTCTCGGAGCGCTGGTAGTCACCCTTCCACCCCGCGGGCTGCGCGTACTCGGTCTCGGCGATGAGCGTGAACGGCGCGGCCGTGGTGAGCGCTCCCGGCTTCGTGAAGAAGAGCGTGCGGCGCGTGCCGGCCGCGTCACCACCCGGCGTGGAGGAAATGACGAGCGTGCGCCCGTCTCGCAGCTTCACCGCGCCGACGCCGCCACCCGACAAGCCCTGCCCCGCCTTCGCCCACGTCGGCTTCGGCAGTGGGAAGAGCTGGCTGCGCTCGACGCCCGTCACGTTCACCACGCGCAGCGTCGCGGCCTCGGCGAAGAGGAACGAATCACCGAGCACCTGCCCTCCGCTCGGGTGGTTGTCATTGCTGCGGATCAGCGTCGCGAGCTTGTTGTTCTTGTCGATGCGCCCGATGCCGCCCTTCGCGTCATCGCTGTGCGTGACCATGAACGGCACGTCAGGCGAGTTCGTGTGCACGAAGCCCTGAACGTGATGCTCGGGCCCGTCGATGAGCGCGACGCCGTCGTGAAAGACGCCAATCGGCTTCGCGTTCGAGGGCGGGTACTGGCGCTCCCAGGTGAAGTCCCAGCGGCCGTTGCTCCACACGAAGCGGCCGCCGAAGCCGCGGTCGACGGTGCCGAAGACGTCGTTCACGCAGACGTTGCAGTCGCTCGCGCCGACGGCACAGGTGGTGTCTCCGAGCACCTTCTTCGACAGGCCCAGCGCGCTCTCGCTCGACGACTCGTCCTCACTCCCGCCGAGCTGCGCCTCAGACACGCCACACGCCGAGAGCAGCGCCACGACACTCCAGAGCACTCGATTCATGCGCCGACGCATCGCAACGCGCGTGCCCGCTGCACCTCGTGGAAAGTCCGGGCACCTGGCTCGCCGTCACCTCGACCGGGAGCAGGCGCGCGCAGGCCCGTGTCTTCCCGCAGAGGACAGCGCTCAGAGCGCGACCTGCAGCCACAACATCACCGTCGGCCCGTCTTCGAGGAAGGTCACCTCGCAGACGAACGGCGCCTGACACTCGAGCACCACCGGGAAGCTGAGCGGCGCCACCTTCACCTTCGCGACGCCCTCGAGCAGCGGCTGAAGCAGTGTGTGCTTCTTGAGCGGCAGCCGCCCGAGCACCTTCGTCACCACGGCGATGGCCTCGGTCGGCGTCAGCGTCGACGTGACCTGCGTCTTCGAGCGCACCTCGACCGTGATGGACAGGTGCTGGCAGCCGCCGACCTGCACCTTCACCTCGAGCCCGTCGGCGAAGCGCAAGACCTCCTGGTACGTGCGGCCTGCTGCAGCCCCGCCCTTCAGCGTCGCGCCCTTCGGTAGCCTGGTCGCTTCGAACTGAGAGCTGACCTGCTTGCGCGCGAGCGAGCAGCTCGCTTCGTCATCGGCGGCGAACGCGTCGAGCGAGAGAACGACCGCGAGGGTGATGAAGGCGCGGTGCATCACAACGCGAAGCTGTACCAGATGATGAGCGCGGGCCCGGGCGTGGTGTCGAGCTTCAGCTCGCAGGTGGTGAACTCACCGCACGAGAGCTCGACAGGGAACGTCGTTGGCGTCGTCTTCAGCGCCGCGAGCGCGTCGAGGAAGAGCTTCGGCCGGAGCACCGGATTGACCTTGAGCGGTAGCCTCGCGAACACCTTCTTCACCAGCGCGATGCCCTGCGCGGGCGTGAGCTTCGCCGAGACCGCCTGCTTCGAGCGCACCTCGAGCGAGAGACCCAGGTGCGCACAGCCGCCGACCTGCACCGTGGCCTCGAGCCCGTCGGCGAAGCGCACCACCTCGCGGTGCACGCGGTCCTTCGTCTCCGACAGCACCACCTTCGCGCCCTTCGGCAGCTTCTCGAGGTCGAGCTGTGAGCCCACCGCGTCGATGGAGAGCGTGCACTCGTCTTCTTCGGCCAGCGCGTTCACCGAGACGAACAGCGAGACCAGCAGCACCCATCTCATGTCGACCTCGTCGAGAGCAGCTGCTCGAACGCCGCGACCCGCTTCGCGAACCGGGCCTCCATCGCCGCTCTGGTGTCTGCCGTCGCCCGCTCGGGAGCACCGCCATCGAACGGCGGCGCCGGGTCGTACTCGATGGCCAGCTGAATGGAGCGCGCGGCCGCTTCTCCCGCGAGCTCGGCAACCACCGTCAACGCGAAGTCGATGCCGGCCGTCACACCGCCTCCGGTGAAGGTGTTGCCGTCTCGCACCACGCGCGCCTTCACGGGCGTCGCGCCGACGCGCGGCAGCAGGTGGTGGTACGCCCAGTGCGTCGTCGCCCGCTTCCCCCGCAGCAGCCCCGCGGCGCCGAGCAGGAACGCTCCCGTGCAGACGCTCGTCACGTACGTCGCGCGAGTGCCCTGCTCGCGAACGAACGCCATCGTCTCGTCATCTTCCATCGCGCCGTCGACGCCGAACCCGCCCGGCAGGCACAGCAGGTCGAGCGGCCCGCACTCGGAGAACGTCGTCGTCGGCACCAGGTCGAGCCCACAGTCGGACGGCACGGGCGCGCGCGTCTTCGCCGCCAGCACCGTCGTCGCGCCCGGCATTCGATGCAGCACCTGCAGCGGCCCGGTGAAGTCGAGCTGGGTGAGGTTGGGGAACAGCACGAAGCCGATTCGCACGGGCGTCAGTCCATCATGCCCCGCCGCACTGACGAACGATGGAGGTCAGATTTCTGACGGCGCGATTGGGTTGATCGCCCACCCGCCCCTCGACACCTTTGAGACATGATTGACCTCACGACCACCGTGCTCGGAGTGCCCGTGATGGACCATCAACATCACTCCCTGCTCGAGCTCATCAACCTGCTCGGCGCGGGCGGCAACAACACCGGCGTCATCGCGGGCTTTCAGGCCTACGCCGAGCGGCACTTCATCGTCGAAGAGTCACTCATGGAGGCGTACGGCTACCCCGACCGCGAGGCGCACGTCGCCGCGCATGACGCGTACCGCAAGCGCTTCGCAGGGCTGCTCGCTCCGGCGCTCAACGGCAGCCCGGTGCTGACGCGCACGATGCATCGCTTCCTCGAGCAGTGGTGGGTCGAGCACATCGGCCACGTCGACCGTGAGCTCGCCGACTTCCTCAAGTCGAAGGGCGCTCGCGAAGCAGCCTGAAGTCAGCGCATCAACGCGGTGAGCTCGTCGAGCGCCTTCGACGCCTCGCGCCGGTCTGCCTCGGAGTCGGCGGTGTTGATGTCGTCACGCACGCGCGAGAAGTACTTGCGCAGCATGCGGTCGGGCTCGCCGCGTCGCTTCTCACGGGCGTCGAGCTTTCGCTCCAGCGCCTCGAGCCGCTGCTCGAGCTGCGCCTGCGTCACCACCACGCCCTTCACCGGCTTCTCGGGCTTGCGGGTGACGTCGACGGGCTTCACCGGCGCTCCCTGGGGAGCCTCGACCGCGACGGTGCCGGCGTCGACCTGAGGCTCCAGCTTCGGACCATCGCCGGCCGGCACCACCGGCACCTCGGGCTTCACCTCGATGGGCTTCACCTCGACGACGGCGGGGCGCTCGACCTGCGAGCGCACGAGCACCCACCCACCACCTGCGAGGGCCACCAGCAGCAGCCCCAGGCCGATGAAGAGCCCGGTGCGAGACGGCTCGGGCTCGTCTGCGAACACCGGCGCGATGGGCAGCTTCGTCGCCAGCGGCGTGAGGTCGGGCGCAGAGTCGACCCTGGCCGGCGGCTCCTCTGGCATGCGCTCGATGCGCGTCGAGTCGGCGGGAGCCGCGCGCTTCGGCGGCTGAATCACCGTCTGCAGCATCGACACGGGCAGCTGCTGCGGGCCGTCTTTCAGCGTCTGCATCATCGGGTGCACCGGCTTCGCTGCCGACACCCGCTCGTTCACCGTCAGCAGCGAGGCCACGTCACCCTGCTCGGTCCTCGCGTCGTTCGGGTCGACGAGAGGCGGCGCGAAGAGGGGCGGGGGCGCCGAGATGGCGGTGGGCTCGAGCGGCGCGACCGGCCCCGAGTCTGGCACCGGCTCGAGCGCGCGCGCCGTGGGCATCGCTCCAGTCTCGAAGGGCAGCACGGGAGGCGGGCCGGGCGGAGGCCTCAGCCCCGGCGGCAACCCCTCGATGGCCGAGAGCGGCTTCGGGCTGCCCGCCGGCGTGAGGGGAGAGCCGAGCGCGTTGCGCGCGAAGCTGGCTCGCAGGCTGGCCACCACCTCGCGAAAATGGTCGGCCGACTTCGGCCGGTCAGCGGGCGTCTTCTGCATCGCCCACAGACACAGCTCGTCGAGCTGCGTGGGCAGGTCGCGCAGCACCGATGACGGCCGCGGCGTCGGCTGCTCGAGGTGCATCCACATCGTCTGAATCGGGTTGTCACCGCGAAACGGCCGCTGCCCCGTCAACAGCTCGTAGAGCACGACGCCCACCGCGTAGAGGTCGGTCTGCGGCGTGATGGGAGCGCCCTTGGCCTGCTCGGGCGCGATGTAGTCGGGCGTGCCCATGATGACCGACGCGCGGGTCTGCGGCTGGGCCTCGTTGTGCTCGCGCGACGTCAGCTTCGCGATGCCGAAGTCGAGCAGCTTCACGTACGCCTTGTTGTTGCGGCCCGTGACGAGGAACAGGTTCGACGGCTTGATGTCGCGGTGAATGACGTGCGCTTCGTGCGCGGCCACCAGCGCGTCGAGCACCTCTTCGACGATGGCCAGCGCCTCGGGAATGGGAATGGCGCCGCGCCGCTCGATGAGCTTGTCGAGCGACTCGCCCTCCAGGTACTCCATGACGAAGTACAGCGCGCCGCTCGCGAGGCTGCCGAACGAGAAGATGTCGACGATGCCGCGGTGCCGAATCTCGTTCACCGCGCGCGCCTCGGCGAGGAAGCGCTGCACCAACTCGGTCTGCGACGACAGCTGCGGCTGCAGCACCTTGATGGCCACCCGCTTGCCGATGACGGGGTGTTTGCCCTCGTAGACGATGCCCATGCCGCCCACGCCGAGCTTGCCCACCACCTGGTACTCACCGACGGTCGAGCCGGTGAGGTCGTCGCTGTCGGTTGGGAACACGGAGTCGACGCGAACTCTAGCCCTATCGCCCGCCGGGCGGTGTCCTCGGCGGGCTGATCAGCCCTGTAGCGCCCTCGTCAGGGGTGGCAGGCGAGCACCCCGCACGCCTGGCCATGACGACGGCCCTCGCGGCAGGTGAGACCAGTGGCGCAGTCAGTCGTCGTGGTGCACGTCACCACGGCGGTGCAGAAACCCGTCACGCACTCCGAGCCGCAGGGGCAGGTGTCGTCGTCGACGCACGCCGAGCCCGCGACGCCCGAGACTCCGCCGTCGCGCAGCCCGCCGCGGTCATCACCAGCGTCGGGCGAGTCGTCGGAGCCACCGTCACGCCGTCCACCATGGTCGTCGACGCCACCGTCAGCCCAGCTGCTGTCATCGAAGCGGCGCAGCGAGACCCGCCCCAGACGCGAGAACTGAACCTCGACGCGCTTGCCACGCCGGTGCACGCCCAACAGCCCGTGCTCCTGCTCGAGCGCCTCGACGCGGCGGCCGTCGTCGTCGACCGACAAGACACCCGGCACCTTCAGCACGGTGCCGCGGGGCTCGAGCTCGACCTCGTGCTCGCCCTGGCCCAGCGCGATGTCGCGAACGTGAAGCTCGACCTCCTGCTCGAGCGCGCCCTGGGGCAGCTGCACGGTGAGGCCGCTGCGCAGGGTGATGGAGCCTCCAGCAGGGCCCATCGTCTGACGGCCCGCCTCGACGGGCGCGCAGGACAAGGTGGTGAAGATGACGGCGGACACGACGGCGGTCAGCAGGGTGCGTTGCATGGTGTGGTGTTGCCTCCGGCGTGCATCACCCCGCTCGCCGCCGCGGGTGGACACGGCCGCTGCAGATTTCCGCCGAACGGCTGGTTCGGAGAAATTCGTGAACTCCACTGTCCACTGCGGGTCCTGACGCGGGTTGTGACAAGGAGTGCACTTCTGGACCCCACCAACGCCGCAACGCTCTACGCCCGCTTCGGCCCCGTCGTGTACCGGCGGTGTCTGCGGCTGCTGCAGAACAGCGCCGACGCGCAAGACGCCACCCAGGCCATCTTCATGCGCGCCCTGCAGAGCCCGAAACACTTCGAGCACGAGGACGAAGCGATTCTGTGGCTGCAGCGCATCGCCACGAACTTCTGCTTCAACCAGCTGCGCGACTCGAAGCGCCGCAGGGGCCACCTCGACGCGCTCTCCCTCGAGCCCGAGGCCGTCGACGAAGGCGCTGACGCGAACGTGCCGCTGCGCGAGCTGTGCAACCGGGTGCTGGCCCACGTGCCCGAAGAGGACCGGCGGGTGGCCATCGAGGTGCTGCTGCACGAGCGCGAGCACCACGACGTCGCCGCGTCGCTCGACGTGTCACAGAAGACGGTTCAACGCAGGCTGCACCGCTTCCTCGAGCGGGCGCGCAGCTATTTGAGCGGGAGTTCGTCATGAGCTGCCTCGACGACGTGATGCTCGAGAAGGTGTTGCTGGCCGCCACGCCCGAGGCGTCGGCGTCGGCCCACCTCGCCACCTGCGCGAAGTGCACCGCGCGCCTCGACCGCATGCGCACCGAGAACGAGGCCTTTCGTCGCTTCGTCTTCCCCGCCACCGTCGACGCCGTCACCACCTCCGTCGCGCCCCCGAAGTGGCGCGTGGGGCTGCTCGTCTTCGCACCCCTCGCCATCGCCGCGGCCCTCATCCTCGTCGTACGGAGCGCCGGGCCAGCCGATGACTACGTGGGCAGGAAGGGCCGGGTGGCGCTCGGGCTGAACGTCTTCACGCTCGACCCGACGGGCGCGGCGGTGCGGCTCGCCGAGACGGCGCGCGTCGGCGCCAACGCGGCCCTGCGCTTCCAGGTGCGCCCGGTGGACCCGTGTTACCTGTGGGTCGTGTCCACCGACGCGAGCGGACAGGTCTCACGCCTCTACCCGGCCGAAGGCGACGCCGTGCTCGTCTCGCAGACCACCACGCTGCCGGGCGGCGCGACGCTCGACGGTGTCGCCGGCCCCGAGCGCGTCTTCGCCGTGTGCACCATCGCGCCGCTGCCCTTCGAAGCGGTGGCGCAGGCCGCGCGCGCGTCGTCTGGTGAAGCCGTGCGCCGCCTCACGCACCTCGACGGCATCGACGGCCAGGCCACCGTGTTGCTCGAGAAGGAGGCGCCGTGACGCGGTGGTTGCTGCTGGTGCTGTGTCTGGGTGCGACGACGGCGCTCGCGGCCGAGCGGGTGGCCGTCGTCATCGGCGCCAACGTGGGAGCCCCGCGGCGCGCGAAGCTGTGGTTCGCCGAGCGTGACGCCGAGCGCGTGGCGCGCACCTTCGTCGAGCTGGGCGACTTCGACGCCGACAAGGTGCAGGTGCTCAAGCAGCCGAACGCGACAGACGTGCGGGCCGCGCTCGCCGCCGCCGAGGTGAAGCTGCAGCAGTCGCGGCGCGAAGGGCAGCGCACGGTGCTGGTGGTGTACTTCTCGGGGCACGCGGCCAGCGGCGCGCTCGAGCTCGCCGACGAGCGCTTCGACTTTCACGAGCTCAAGGCCCTCGTCGAGGCGTCGACGGCCGACGTGAAGGTGGCCATCGTCGATGCGTGCGAGTCGGGCGTGCTGACGCAGGTGAAAGGCGCGAAGGCGACGAGCGCGGTCGACTTCGTGGTGCCCGCCGAAGAGAGCGCGCGCGGCGTCGCGTACATCGCGTCGACGGCGGTGGGCGAGGCCGCGCAGGAGTCGGCGGCCATCGGCGGCAGCTTCTTCACCTTCCACCTCGACGCGGCGCTGCGGGGCGCGGGTGACGCGAACGGTGACGGCCTGGTGAGCCTCGCCGAGGCCTTTCAGTACACCTCGAGCCGCACCATCTCGGGCACCAGCACCACGGAGCTGGGCCCGCAGCACCCGACGTACGACTTCCGCATGGCGGGGCGCGGTGACGTGACGTTGTCAGACCTGCGGCGCGCCGAAGCGACGATGGTGCTGAAGGGCCCTCCGACGTCGACGTGGCTGGTGCAGCAGGGCCAACGGCTGGTGGCTGAAGCGCCGGGTGGGCAGGCGCTGGCGTTGCCCGCGGGCACGTACCGGGTCGAGCGCCGCAGCGCCGGCGATGTCTTCGCGGGGCCCATCACGCTCTCGGCGGGGCAGCGTCTCGAGGTGGAGTCGCTGCCACGCGTGACGGCGCTCGCGGGGCGCGGCAAGGGCGGCGATGACGGGCGCGTCGAGCTGCTGGCCGGTGGCATCGCCAGCACCGGGCAGCTGCTCAACTCGACGGCCGTCTTCGGCGGCAGGCTGGGCGCGCGCGTGGCCATCGGCGCGTGGGGCGTGCGGCTGCTGGTCGGCTACGAAGGCGCCTCGGGCACACTGCGCTCGGGAGCCGCGTGGCAGACGCAGTCGCTCGACCTCGGCGGCGCGCTGGTGCGGCGCCTTGTGGACACCACCGTCGCGCTCGACGTGGGCCTCGAGGCCGGCGCGCAGTCGACGTGGCAGGTGTTGCCGAGCACGACGCTCAACGCGTGGGCAGGCGCTGGCGCTGCGACGGCGGGCTTCGGTGTGCGGGTGGGCCCCGTCGTTCCCCAGTTGATGGTGTGGGGCGGCGCGCACGTGCTGCGGGTCGACGACGTCGTGCGGGTGCAGCCGCTGGTGCGGGTGGGCCTCATGCTGGGAGTCGAGCTGTGAAACCTCGGACTGTGCGGCGCTTTGTGTTGGTGGTGCTGCTGTCGGGCTGTGGCTCGCTGACCGAGACGGCCGAGCCGTCGACCGATGGAGGCGCCACCATGGGCCTCTTCTGCGCGGCCGACGACCCCTGCACCTGCACGCCCTGTACGGCGACGAGCCAGTGCGCGAGCGGGCTCAGCTGTCTGCCTGGCCGGCGCAAATCAGAGAACTGCGCCGACGGCCGCTTGGTCTGCACCGGGCCGTAGTCACTTCTGCTCGAGGGAGTGCTGCTGCATGCAGTCGGGGCAGATGCCGTGGCTGAACTCGGCCTCGGTGCGCTGCTCGATGAAGCACTCGACGGCCTGCATCGTCGCGCGTCTTCTTGCAGAACGTGCTGCTCTGCCGCGCGATGGCGAGCGCACACGACAAACCAGTGACACAAATGGCTGAGTTGACTTCGATTTGGCCCAGAACGAAGCGGCGCGAGTGACTCGACCTGAGGCGCTCCGCCCAGGTCGCGCGTGGTCTTCGATGCGACAGATCGAGGCGGTCGCCGTCCTTGGGGCATGCGTCGACTGCTGGCCATCACCCTTCTCTCGTCGTTTTCCTGTGGTTCCGTCGAGCAACCGGTGGCGACGCAGGTGGTCGGACCCGGCGCCGGAGCCGGTGGAATGGCGAGCGCGGGCGGAATGCCGGGGGCGACGGAGGGAGGAAACGCGATGGCGGGCGGCGCGGCTGGTGGCTCCACGGCAGGCGGCGCCGCTGGTGGAAGCGCGGGGGCGCATCACAGGAACACTCGCCAACTCGGACGCAGACGTCTTTCGTGTCCCCTCGCCTACTCCGGTGGCGCTCCAGTTCGAGCTGGTCAAGCGGGTTACCGCCTCGTGTGCCGACCTGACGGGCGTTCGGCTCCAGCTGCTCGATGGGACGGGCACGCCGAAGGCGTCAGTCGAAACCATCGCGCTGGGGGCCTGTCGCCGGCTGGTCGTCTCCGTCGGCACGGGAACCTGGTACGTGTCGCTGTCGAGGTCGGGCCCCGGTGCGGCGTTCGACTATGAGCTCTCGATGACGTCGCTGGGCGTGCCGAGCCTCGAGGTCGAGCCCAACGACTCCATCTCGTCGGCGACCGTCATCCCCTCCACCGGCGGCGTCGTTTGTGGCGCCTTCGTCGCGAACACCCTGGACAGCCACGACCACTTCGTCATCTCGCTCCCGGCGGGGGCTCGCAGACTCACCGCCGAAGTCATCGACACCGCCACGGCCGACGTCTGCTGGGGCGGGTTCATGGCGCTCGACCTGCTGACGAGCTCGGGCACCGTGCTGGAGTTCGACGCCGACTCGGGCCGGCTGAGTTGCCCACTCATCGAGCGGTCGAGTCTGGTGTCGCCGGGCACCTATGTCCTCAACGTGCGCACGTTCAGCACCTCACGGAGCTTCAGCTACTGCCTGGCGGTCGTGCCTCGCTGATGGCCGAGTTGAGAGAGACGCGAGCCCGGCGCCTCTCGCGAAGTTCAGCCTCGCTCAGCCCGCGTGCGCCATCGCCGTCACCGGCTTCATGCGCGCCGCGAGGAAGGCGGGAAGAATCGAGATGCTCGTCACCACCGAGGTGATGAAGGCGAGCGAGATGAGCACCCACTTGAGCGTGGGGATGATGATGAGCTTGTCGGACAGCAGCACGAACTGAACGCCCTGCGGCAGCGGCACGCGCATCGCGTTGAGCGTCAGCCCCAGCACCACCCCAGCGACGACTCCCGCGAGCGTGGCCAGCAGCCCGAGCAAGAAGCCCTCGGCGATGAACATGCGCAGCACCGCGAAGCGCTGCATGCCGATGGCGCGCAGCGTTCCAATCTCGCGCGTGCGGCCACGAATGCTGATCCACATCACGATCATGATGCCGACGCCGACGACGCCGAGCAGCACGATGGCGAGGAAGAACGAGAGCGCGCTCATCAAGTCGACGGTCCACGAGGCGAAGCTCACCTCGTCGTGCCAGTTGGTGAGGTCGAGCTTCTGCCCGGTCCACCCCTCGCGGCTCACGTTCTCGAACTTCATGAAGAAGACGCGCGGGTCATCGGCCATCACCTCGTAGCCGGCCTTCACGAGCGCCTCGCGCAGCCGCGCCTGAATGGGCTTGATGACCTCGAGGTCGGCGGTGGGCAGGTAGATTTGCAGCGCGCCGGTCGTGTCGTCGTTGAGCTGGTAGAGCTTCTGCAACGTGCCGGCGTTCACGAAGCACGAGAAGCCGCTCATCATGCCCATGTTGCGGGCGATGGCGACGACGGTGACGTCGACGGTGTTGTTGGTGCCGCGCGCGGTGGGCGCCGAGATGGTGACGGCGTCTCCGACGCGGGCGTCGAGCGTGGCGGCCTGGTCTTCGAAGAGCAGAATCGAGTTGGGCTTCTTCAGGTCGGCGAGCGCGCCCTCTTTGATGCGCAGCACCTGCGCGAGGCCCTTCTCTTCGTCGATGGTGACACCCGAGAGCCCGATGAGCGTCGAGCCCTGGTCGCCGATGACCTTCGCGAAGCCGCGGCCACGTGACGCGATGTAGACGGCCTCGGGCACCTCTTTGCGCACGAAGGCCGTCAGGTCTTTCGCCTTCGTCACCACGGGCGCCGCCTGCCCGGCCGTCACCTTGAAGAAGCCGGCGACGTTGATGTGGCCGCTCATGAGCGTCGTCGACGACTCGATGAGTGATTGGTTCATGCCCTCGGCGATGCCGAGCATCAGCACCAGCAGCATCGAGACGAAGGCGATGGCGGTGCCGAGCGCGCCAGTGCGGCGGCGGGCCTGCCACAACGAGAGGAACGCAATGCGAAGGAGCATCACGGGCGCATGACTAGCCCGAATTTCCCGCGGGTGCTGCAAGCCGAATGGTGAACGTGGTGCCGCGCCCGACGATGGAGTCGACCGACACCGAGCCATCGTGCTGCTTCACCAGCGACTCGACGATGGACAGGCCCAGGCCGGTGCCCTCCTTCTTCGTGGTGAAGAGCGGCTCGAACAACCGCGCGCGGGTCGTCTCGTCGATGCCGGCGCCGTCATCTCGAACGTGCAGGGTGAGCGCTCCCTCTTCCACCGACGCGGCGACTTCGACGAGGCCGGAGCGCCCTTCTGGAATCGCTTCACACGCGTTCTGCACGAGGTTCACCAGCACCTGCCGGAAGCGGTCTCGGGCGAGCGGCACCGTCAACTCGGGGACGTCGACCTTCACCACGACGTCGGCGCGGCGGCGTACGAGGTCGACGGCTTCGCGCACGAGCGGCTGGAGCGGCGTGGGCACGCGCTCGAGGTGCTGCTCCCGTGCGTAGTCGAGCAGGTCGGTGATGATGCGCTGACTCGCCTGCAGCTCCCGCTCGGCGAGCGCGAGCGCCTCGGTGGCCTTCTCGTCGAGCACCACGCCCGTCTTCTCGAGGCGTCGCCGCAAGATGAAGAGCGAAGTCGTCACCGCCGAGAGCGGGTTGCGCAGGTCGTGCCCGACGGCCGCCGACAGCTGCCCGAGCGCGGCGAGCTTCTGCTGCCGCGACGTCGCCACCAACAGCGCGCGCAGGCGGCTGCCCGAGAACGCGACGAGCACTCCCGCGACGGCCATCACCGCGACGGCCGACACCTGCCCGCCGACGCTCACCTTCGCCGCTCGCTGAAGCAACACTTCGAGCACCGCGCCCGTCACCGTCGCGACCGCCACCTGCCATCGCGACAACGAGAACATCGCGAGGATGAGGAGGAGCACGAAGACGCCGAGCGTGAAGCCCGCCACCGCGCTCGGCACCGGCGTCGCCGGCAGGCTCGCGCGCTGCACGACGTAGACGAAGGGCATGTCGAGGAAGACGGGCGCCAGCGTCAACGCGGGGCCGAGGCGTTCGCTGGTGCGCGCGAGCACGGCCACCAGCAACGCGCCGCTCCAGTAGGCGCCCAGAGCAGTGAAGTCGGTCGCCCACGTGCGGTCTTCGTTGACGACGGCGAGCAGCACGAAGAGGCAGAAGAAAAAGGTGACGGCGAGGAAGCGGACGAGGTGCGTGCGGCGCGCGTTGCCGAGCTGCTCGGCCCGCAGCGCAGCGCGAACGGCCTGGTCGTCTCGCGTCGGCATCAGGAGCTGGCGATGGCTCCGCGCCGAATGAGCCCGAGGCGACCGACCTGCGTCACCATGCGCAGCAGGCGGTCGGGCTCGAAGGGCTTGGCGAGCACCATGACGAGGTCTTGTGCGCCCACCGTCGAGTGCGTCACCGCTTGCGGCGTGCCGGTGAGCATCAGCAGGTACGGCGTCGGAGAGACCTGCTCCTTCACCGCCTGCGCGAACTCGCCGCCCGTCATCTGCGGCATCTTGAAGTCGGTGATGATGACGTCGAACGGGTCGCGCTTCGCGAGCGTCAGCGCGTTCACCGGAGACGCCTCACACGTCACCTCGCAGTCGTCTTCGAGGAGCAGCTTGAGGCTCTGCAACACACCGGGGTCGTCATCGACGACGAGCACGCGAGGGTGACTGTTCGGCATGCCGCGTGGCTAACGACTTGCTGAGGCCGACGCACGGATCAGCGCGTGTCGGCGCATGTGCTCGAAGCGAGCACCACGAGCTTTCCGAAGAGCCTCATCGATTCTGCGAAGGCTCAACGGCTCTTGCGCACCGCCCGCGGCGAACCGCTCGGCCTCGGCGCCGAGGGCTCTGCCGAACGCTCCGGCACGACAGCCCGCGCGCTCGGCTTCACTCTGCGCCTGCTTCACGCGAGACGGCTGGGCATTCACGAATCGACTGAGTCGGCACCGGCGCGACGGAAGAGCACGACGAAGACGAAGAAGATGACGAAGA
>JBEOKA010000556.1:0-3361 GCA_040275325.1 Myxococcaceae bacterium
GCACCGGCGGCGGCGCACAGCGAAACGTCTGGCGGCTCACCTCGAACCCGCGCACGTCACGCTGCACCAGGTCGCTGCCTTCACACCGACTCGTCATGCACATGCCCGAAAAGGACTGACGGCTGTACTCGGTGCCGTTCACGTCACGCCGCACGAAGTCGGCGCCTTCACATCGCGACGTCACGCACGAGGCCGAGAAGCGCTGGCGGCGGTACTCCACCCGGTTGCCGTCACGCGAGACGAGGTCGGGGCCTTCGCACGCCGACGCCAGACACGAGCCCGGGCGGCGCGACACTTCGCGGTGGTCGTGGTCGCGAAGCACCAGGTCGGCCCCTTCACAGCGCGAGGTCGTGGGAGCAACCGTCATGAGCTGCTGCGGCGGGGGCATCATCGGCTTGCAGGCGAGCGTCAGGGCGAGGAGCGTGGTGACCATGTTCCTTCAACGGGCACCTGGTTCCGTCGATCTACCGACTCTGTAACCAGCTGAAATGACTCGTGTATCGAGGCCCCCCAACCTCACGCAACTGTTGAAGGTGCGTGTGCGACAATGTCGGCACGTCAGTCGCTGATCCATCACTTGCGCAGCTCACGGTGTAGAAGTGTTCCCTCTTCTGCACCCTCACCTCGGGACCTCACGCATGCCTTCAGCCATCTCGCCCTCCATCGCCCGCGTCCTCCGCGACACGAAGATCAGCAACAGCGAAGTCACCGGGCTCATCAGCGAAGCGAAGCGAAACCTCACGCCCGAGGTGAAGGCCGAGCTGACGGCGCTGCTCCAGCAGCACGGCGACAAGTTCTCGAACGGTGGCAAGAAAGACCTGCAGCGCTTCCTCGGCACGACGAACGTCATCACGCCGCCCACGCCGCAGCCGCCGCCGCCTCCTCCGACCCCGAAAGACCTCGCCGACCCGACGGTGCTCACGAAGCACACCACCGACACCACGTGGAAGCCGGTGCAGGACGGCAAGCTGTTCGTCGACTCCATCAGCTACGACGACGTCGTGCAGGGCAGCATCGGTGACTGCTACCTCGCGGCCGGCCTCTCGGCGCTGGCGCACGCGAACCCCGACATCATCAAGAACGCCATCAAGGACAACGGCGACAACACGTACACCGTGCGCTTCTACGAGAACGGGCGCGAGAAGCTCATCACCGTCGACGGCGACCTCGCGCAGAGCTCGATGGGCACCCAGCGCTACGCCAAGTCGCGCAGCGGCAACGAGATGTGGGTCGGCCTGCTCGAGAAGGCCTACGCCCAGTGGAAGGGCGGCTACGAGGCCATCGGCAACGGCGGCCACGCGAGCGCGGTGATGACGGCGCTGACCGGCAAGAGCACCTCGTGGAGCTCGTCGACCGGCAACCTCGACGCGCTGTACACCAGCGTCAAGCGCGGCGCCGAAGGCCACAAGCCGATGGCGGCTCCGACGCACGGCAAGGACTCGGGCGTCGACTACAACGGCACCGGCGTCTACGCGTGGCACATGTACACGGTGCTCGGCGCCGTCGAAGAGGGTGGCCAGAAGTACATTCAGCTGCGCAACCCCTGGGGCCGCGTCGAGCACGGCAGCGACGGCAAGGACGACGGCATCTTCAAGATGAAGCTCGAAGACTTCGGCAAGCTCTACCAGGGCGTGAACATCGGGTACTGAGCCCTCAGGCCAGCTGGTCTTCCCCGCGGGGTGGAGCTTCTGGCTCCGCCCCGTTTTCGTTTCTGCACGCGAGCGCCGCGGCGAATCGGACTAAGTCGTGCCCATGGATCTTGCTCTGGCGCTGCGCGACGCGAAGCCGAACGACACCATTCAGATTCCCGGCGGCCGGTACACGGGCACGCTGCTCATCGACAAACCCATCACGCTGCTCGCCCGCGGCCAGGTGGTGCTCGACGCGAAGCACGCCGGGCCGTGCGTGCGCATCGTGACTGACGGGCTCGTGCGCATCTCGGGCTGCACCATCGTCGGCGGCTCGGGCAACGACCCCGGCGGCGGCATCGCGCTGGAGAAGGGCCGGCTCGAGCTGACCGACTCGGTGGTGCGCTTCAACAAGGCGCCCTCGTACGGCGGCGGAGGCCTCTTCATCGGCAACGCCACCGCGCTCGTCTCGCGCTGCCGCTTCGAAGCCAACACCGGCCGGCAGGGCGGCGCGATTCTCGTCGACGAGGCGGGTGAGCTGCGGCTCGAGCACTCGACGCTCATTCAGAACGCGGCCGTCGAGGGCGGCGCGCTGCGCGTCAAAGAGGGCGCGAAGGTCGACGTCTTCGCCTGCACCTTCGCCGACAACAAGGTGGTGGGAGACAACGCCAACGGCGGCGCGCTCGCCATCGCCGGCACCACCACGCGGGCCCCCACCGTCACGCTCTCGCACTGCATCGTCTCGGAGCGCGCGAAGGCCGCGAGCGTCATCTTCAACTGGCCGAAGTTCCCCGGCGCGCTCACCATCACGAAGTCGCTGCTGCCCGAGTGGAGCAAGGGCCTGGGCACCGACTGCCTCTACGCCGCGGCGGGCTTCGCGACGGGCGGCACCGAGCCGTACGAGCTCTCGGAGTCATCTCCCGCCGTCGGCAAGGGTGACGCCAACGCGTTCGCCCCCGGCGCGAAGGACGTCGCGGGCAAACCGTGCGTGAAGACGATGCGAGCCGACTACGGCGCGTTCGCGTTCACGCCGAAGAGCTCGAGCTCCATCGGCTACTGAAGCACCGGCAGGTACAGCTCGAAGGTGGCGCCGCGCCCGGGCTCGCTCTGCACCGAGACGAAGCCGCGGTGCTGCTCCACCACCCGTGAGACGACCGCCAGCCCCAACCCCGTGCCCATCGGCTTGGTGGTGAAGAGCGGGTCGAACACCCGCCGCTGCAGCTCGAGGGGAATGCCGGGGCCATCATCAGAGACGCGCAGCCGCGCGAACCTTCCTGGCCGCCCACCCGACACGGAACGCGCGGCCACGTCGTCGAGCAGCCGCTCGTCGACCTGAAGCTCGATGCGCCCCTGGCGGCCGACGGCGTCACGCGCGTTGATGACGAGGTTCGCCACGGCCTGCTCGAGCTGCACCGGGTCGCCTTCGACGAACGGGGTGGCCTGATGCGAGTGAACCAGCGAGACGGAGCGTGGAATCGACGGCCGCACCAGCGCCAGCGTGCTGGCCACCTTGTCGTTCAAGTCGAGGCGAAGGTGCTGGCCCGAGCGCTGCCGGCCGAGCAGCAACAACTGCTGCGAGATGTCGCGCATGCGCTCGAGCGCGGTACTGGCGTCGGCCAGCGCGTCGGCGTCGGGGCCCAGCTTGTGCGCGTCGATGACGGCCAGGCTCGAGAAGGCGACGCCGAGCAGGTTGTTCAAGTCGTGCGCGACGCCCGCCGCCAGCACGCCCATCA
>JBEOKA010000557.1:0-3484 GCA_040275325.1 Myxococcaceae bacterium
AACCGGGTGAAGGATCAGGCCGAGATGCAGACGGTGCTCGATCTGCTCGTGAAAGAGACCTCGCGGCTGTCGACGATGATCGAGACGGTGCTCGACTTCTCGCGCATCGAGTCGGGAAAGAAACAGTACGACCTGCAGCCGGTGCCGGTGGCGGCGGTGGTGAACGACGCGGTCGAGGCGTTCAAGGCGCAGCGGGTGGGCGCGACCATGGACTTCACCGTGACGACGGCCGACGCGCTGCCGACGATGAGGCTCGATCGCAACGCCATCGCGGGGGCCGTGCTGAACCTGCTGCAGAACGCCTTCAAGTACTCGGGCGACGAGCGCCGCATCGAGCTGCGTGCACAGGTGCACGGCGACGAGGTGGTCATCGAGGTCGAAGATCACGGCGTGGGCATTCCGCGCCGCGAGCAGAAGCGCATCTTCGATCGGTTCTACCGCGTCGACTCACTGGCCACGCGCAAGACCGAGGGCACCGGCCTGGGCCTCGCCATCGCCCAACGCATCGTCGAAGCTCACGGCGGCCGCATCAGCGTCGACAGCACCGTCGGAAAAGGCAGCACGTTTCGCGTGCACCTGCCCCTCGAGCAGTGAAAGAACCGCCCTCCTGGAGCTCGCGCGATGACCGACAAGAAGGGCCAACGCATTCTGGTCGTCGAAGACGATCTCTCCATTCTCACCGGGCTGTCGATGAGCCTTCGCTTCGAGGGCTTCGAGGTGCTGCAGGCGCAGGACGGCAAGGTGGGGCTGCAGAAGGCGCTCGACGAGGCGCCCGATCTCATCGTGCTCGACATCATGATGCCGCAGCTCAACGGCTACGAGGTGATGGAGGAGCTGAGCAAGCGCGAGAGCAAGACCCCGGTCATCGTGCTGTCGGCCCGCGGGCAGGAGCGCGACAAGGTCATCGGCCTCGACCTCGGCGCCGACGACTACCTCGTGAAGCCGTTCAGCCTGCAGGAGCTGCTCGCCCGCATTCGCAGCGTGTTGAGGCGCCGCGATCGTGACGAGCCGCAGTGGCTCTCGTTCGACGACACGCGCATCGATCTGCGCTCGAAGACGGTGACGCGCGCTGGGACAGCCGTCGAGCTCACGGCGCAGGAGTTCAAGCTGCTCGCCCACTTCGTCGGCAACCCGGGCCGCACGTTCAGCCGTGACGAGCTGCTCTCGGCGGCGTGGGGGTACGGCTACGAGGGCACCGCGCGAACGGTCGACAACTTCGTCAGCCAGCTGCGAGCGAAGTTCGAGAAGTCACCCGATGAACCGGCGCACTTCTCGACGGTGCGTGGGCTCGGCTACCGCTTCGATCCGTAGCCGCCAGAGCGATCCCTGATCGTCTTCACGAGCGACTCGGGCGTGAGGAACTGAAGCAGGGCCTCGCCGAACTTGATGCGGGCTCCGTCGGCGAGCTGAACCTTCTGGTTGGGCGTCAGCCGCTGCGCGCCGAGGAACGTGCCGTTCTTCGACTCTGCGTCGCACAGCCACCACTGCTTCTGCCGCGTCTCGAACTGCAGCCAGGCGTGAAACCGGCTCACCGAGCCATCGTCGATGATGACGTCGTTGCTCTCGACCCGGCCCACCGTGACGCCCATCGCGAACGGGTTGGCCCGGCCGGGCACCTTCTCGACGACGAAGACGAGAGGATCGCTCGCGGTCGGGCGTGTCTTGAAGCCCGCGTCGGTCGGTGCCCAGTCTTCGTCGGGAGAGGACTCCGATGGGGGCGCCTCCCACAGCAGCACCGGCGCCTTCACCAGCGGCTGATCAGGCTTCAGCACGAGCTGACGCATGAGCTGAGACAGCGAAATCGACACGCTTCGACTGTACACGTGACCACGAAAGCGTGCCGCCGCTTTTCCGCGCCGATAGTGTGTGCAGCATGTACCGCCGCTACTCGATTCACCGTGACGGAGACCTGCTCGTCGAAGACCTCGACGAGACTGGAAAGCCCATCGACCCCGAGCCCGTGACGCCCGAGGAGCGCCTGCCCATCGAGGTGACCGTGCTGTCACCCGATGACACCGACTCGCGTGCCGCCCTGCTCGACCTGCTCGAGATGGCGCTCGGCCTCGAGACCGAAGGGCCCGAGAAGACCGGCCTTCGCAAGCGCGAGGGCAAGAAGCTCGACGTCTTGAGCTGAGTCAGGCGTTCCAGACGGCCAGTGGCACCGCTTGCAGAGAGCAGGGCCCCTGCGCTACCTCGTGCGCCATGAACACGCTCCTCCTCTCCATCGCCCTGGCCTGTGCCCCTGGACCCGACGGCAAGACCACCTGCAACGGCAACCACGAGAAGCACGCAGACAAGGCCGCGGCCGGCGCGACCGAGTGCCACGGCCACGATGCCCAGGCTGCTGCGCCTGCGAAGTCCGACGGCTCGGTGCTCCTGCGCGGCGAGAAGCTCAAGGGCGCCACCGTCGTGACCCTCGACAAGCTGCTGACCTCGCCCACCGAGTTCGAGGGCAAAGAGGTGCAGGTCGAGGCGAAGGTTCGCAAGGCCTGCGAGAAGAAGGGCTGCTGGATGGAACTCGCCCCGACCGAGAAGGGTCCGGGCGTGCGCGTGACGTTCAAGGACTACGGGTTCTTCGTTCCGCTCGACTCGGCCGGCAGCACCGCGAAGGTCGAGGGCCTGGTGAAGGTCGCCGAGCTCGCGCCTGAGCGCGCGAAGCACTTCGAGTCCGAGGGCGCGAAGGTCGCGAAGGGCAAGGACGGCAAGTACCGCGAGGTGCAGCTGGTCGCGATGGGCCTCGAGCTGCGCCGCTGAGCGTGCCGAAGCGGTGGTTCCTTCTGGCGGCGGGTCTGCTCCATGCGTGCAGGCCTGCCGCTTCTTCATTCGAGGGCAGCTGATGTCGCGCGCGTACTCGATGCGCGGCGTGATGGGCGCCGCTGAACGCGCCGTGCGCCTCGCGACCGACTTTCTGCAGCTGCAGGCGCCGGGCAGCCTCGTTCACGACGTGCAGGTCGACCCGCGCTTTCAGCATCGCGGGGTCGATCTGCTCTGGGACAAGGGCGACGGGAACGTGCTCGGCGTCGAGGTGAAGGGCGATCGTCAGGGTCGTCGTCGCGGGAACTACTTCTTCGAGCTGATCAGCAACGCCGAGAAGGACTCACCGGGCTGCTTTCTGTATTCGACGGCAGACCTGCTCATCTACGTCTTCCTCGATGCGCGTGAGGTGCACTGTCTGAACCTCAAGGCGGTGCGTGATTGGTTCATTCCGCGCACGAAGGAGTACCCGCTCAAGTCGACGAAGACCCGAACCGGCGCGGTGCTCTACACGACCGTCGGCGCGATCGTTCCCCTGCGCGATGTGAAGGCCGGCGTTCCCGAGGCGCTCACCGTGCACAAGTTCTCGCTCGAGACGGCAGGGTGATGAGACGTTCGCTCGTCATCGCGGTCGTCGCCCTGCTCTCGAGCTGCGACGCAATCGTGAGTGAGCCACTGATCGATGCGGGCGGTGTCGATGCGGGCGGTGTCGATGCGGGCGGTGTCGATG
>JBEOKA010000558.1:0-10677 GCA_040275325.1 Myxococcaceae bacterium
GAGCTTCGCGAGCAGCTCATCTCAGCGCTCGACTTCCCCGTCATGAAGGCGTCGGGCGCCATCGGTGTCGCCGACATGCGGCTGTCGGCGCAGGAGACCCGGGTCTATTCGCAGTTCGACGGCACCCGCACGCTGAACACGTTCCTGCAGGCGAACGCGCCCGAGGCCGAGCACGCGCTGCGTGTCGCGTTCATGCTCGAGCCGTGCGACCTCGTGTCCTTCGCTGGCACGGTCGTGAAGACCTCGGCGCCGCCACGTCACGCAGCTCCGAGACCGGCGCAGGCTCCGCCAGTCGCGCCACCGCGGCCCGTCGTGATGACCCCCACTGTCTCGGCTGCGGTGCCCGTGGCGCCGTCTGTCGTGCCGGGACCGCCCGTGGCGCAGCGCGTTCCTTCCTACCCCGGAGCGCCGCCGCCTCAGGCTGCTCAGCCACCGCGCCCCATCGCGCCCCCGGTGATGCAACAGGCTCCCGCGCCAGCTGCACCGCCACGACCGGTCATCACGGCTGCGGGGCCGACGGCGAGTCCAGTGCCTCAGGCGGCTCCTCGGGTCGCTCCACCGGTGGCGGTTGCGGTGCCAGCTCAGAACTTCGCCGCCGACATCAAGCGCCTCACCGACCTTCAGGCGACGATGGCCAAGCAGAACCACTTCGAGCTGCTCGCCGTCACGAAGGACTCGCCACCCAACGCCGTGAAGGTCGCCTACTTCAAGCTCGCGAAGGATCATCACCCCGACACCGTTCCGCCGGGCGCGCCCGAGGCGCTGCACAAGCTCAAGGCCGACATCTTCGCGCGCATCGGCGAAGCCCACCGCACGCTGTCTGACGAGGGCTTGAAGAAGAACTACCTCGAAGAGCTCGAGTCAGGCGGCGCCGAGAAGATCGACGTCTCGAAGCTGCTGCAGGCCGAGGAGTTCTTCCAGAAGGGGAAGATCCTCATTCAGGCGCGCAAGTACCCCGAGGCGCTCAAGATGTTCGACGACTGCATCGCGCTCACGCCCGAAGGCGACGCCGAGGCGTACACCTGGCGCGGGTATGCCCGCTTCTTCACGTTCCCCGACAAGAAGGCCGGGCTGGTCGAGGCGATGAAAGACGTCACCAACTGCCTCAAGCGCAACCCGAACGTGGTAGCCGCGTACTTCCACCAGGGAATGATGAACAAGATTCTTGGAGACATGGTGGCCGCGAAGAAGCACTTCCAGGCCACCGTGAAGCTCGACCCCAAACACATCGACGCGCAGCGCGAGCTGCGAATGATGAAGTGAGACTCAGCGTGGCCCTCACCGGCAAGCAGCGGCGGTACCTTCGTTCACTCGGTCATCACCTGCACGCGGTCGTGCAGGTCGGAGACGCGGGCGTGAGCGACGGCGTGATCTCGGCGACGGCGCAGGCGCTCGAGACGCACGAATTGGTGAAGGTGCGCATCGCCGATGAGCGTGAAGGGCGTGAGGCGGCCATCGAGCAGCTGGCCGAGGGCACGGGCTCCGAGGTGGCGCAGGTGCTCGGCCGCACGGTGCTGTTGTTCAAGCGGCGCGCGAAGAAGCCGGCCATCAAGTTCGACGGCGAGGTGCTGCCCGTCGAGAAGGACGCGAAGTCGAAGCGCGTCGTGAAGAAGGCGAAGCCGGCTACCCGCCGAACGCCACGAACCCGAGATTGAGCGACGCGAGCCACTGCTGCTGCAGCGGCGCGCCACCCACCGAGACTCCGACGAAGAGCGGCCCGAGCAGCACGCGGGCGCCGATGTCACCCGTGAGCCAGGGCTGGGCGGGGCGCGAGAGATCAGCGTCGACGCCAGTCGGAGCGCGCACGACGTTGGCCGTGGCGAGCCCGAAGCCGATGCCTCCGGTGAGCTGGAGGAGGGTGCCGCGCGTGTGGCCGCGAAGCTCGGCCTGAATCGCCCAGGCTGATTGGGAGCCGCTCCACGGCGCGACGCTGACGAGCCGCACCGAAGGCGTGAACCAGTTCCAGAAGTCGACCCCGAGGCGCGCCGAGACGGTGGGCGTGAGATCGGTACGCGAGGTGACGCCGCCGGTGACCTCGACCTCGAGCTTCGGATCGTCGGTGGTCTTCTTCACCTCGGCCGGAGCCGCGAGCGCAGACGTGGCGAGCCCAAGAGTGAGCAGGGTGAGCTTGGCGGCGTGCATGTCGGTTCTGTTGCCGGACCAACGCAGAACGATCAGCCGAAGTAGTCCTCGGGGCGCAGGGTCGATGCTCGCGCGAAGCCGCCCACGTACCGAATCGTTCGCACCTCGAGCGTCGCCGGCCTGAAGTCGGGGAGCGCCGCGTACTGCACGGCGTCGGGGTGGTGCTCGAGGAAGCGTTGCTTCGCGCGAGCCGCGTCGTCGCCATCGAGCCAGCGCAGCTCGCCAGTCAACGTCACGCGCAGCCGATCCATCACGCTCGAGGGCCCATGCTCCGAGGCGACGAAGAGCACCGACGCCGAGGGCCGCTGTTTCAGGTTCTTCGTGTGCTCCGAGAGCCCGGAGAGGAGGAAGAGCGGACGTCCCGCTCCGTCGTCAGCGGTGGCCACGAGCGTCGCGAGCGGCGAGCCGTCATCGGAGATCGTCGCCAGGGTCGCCAGCGTCGTCTTCGCCACCAACGCCCGCGCGTCTTCACTGGCCTTCGACATGGGCTCCCTTTGGACGAGAGGTCGCCGCCACGAGTGCGCTCGCGGGAGAGATCCAATCGAACAGCTCGGGCCCGAACCACTGGCGCTTCGCTTCTCCCAATCCGCTGCGAATGACGTCTGGGGGCTCGAGGTAGCCGACATAGCCATTCGACAGCGCCAGCACGCGCGTCGCGCCCGTGAGCGTCTCGAGTTGTTGCGCGGCCGTGAACGACGGCTCCACCGGCAACGCCAGCAACGAGACGCAGCCCAGCCGCAGCATCGAGACCTCGACCTCCATCTCGGACGAGGCACACAGCGCGTTGTCGGCAGCCGCACGGAACGGCCACGGTGCGAGGCGCGATCCATCTGGCCGGGGCAAGGCGGTGTGCGCGGTCGCGAGGCTCAACGTCGGCTCACAGCCTTCGACCTTCACCGAACGCTGGAGCGCGTCCTTCACCTGGTTCACCACCACCGCCTCGTTCGGCGCGACCTCCTTGTTCACCGACGCGTTGCCCACCGAGGTCTGCAGCACCATCGTCACGCCGTCACCGTCTTCCGAGAGCGCGCCGGGCCAGTCGGTGTCGAACGAGTCACCACGTCGCGGCGCCAGCGTCGGGTGTGCGGCCAGCAGCAGCCACCTCGCGACCCGGCCACCTTCCGGCTTCACGAACGCGAGCTCGAGCCCTCGGGTGTCGACGCTGTCTCCGCTGCGTGCGCGCACGAACGACGACGTGCTGAACGAGCGGACCTCCATCGTGACGGGAACGAGCTGCTTCTTCGCCTCGGCGAGCGCGGAGCGAGCTGCAGTCACCAGCGCCGACTCCACGCGCTCATCGAAGGCGCCGAGCGCCGCCACCTGACTCGCCGGCCTGCGATCGAACTGCCCGAGGGACGAGTGCGTGTGCGTGGCCGTCACGAAGACCGGCAGCTCCGAGCCTTCGCGAATCGCGGTGACGAGCGGCTGCGTCAGCAGCAACACCTCGAGCGACACCACCGCGACCTTCGTTCCGCCGATGTCGATCACCGTCGCGCGCGCGAAGACGGGATCTCCACCGGAAGCCGAAGCGCGCAGCGGTCCATACCCGCCTACCGTCACCGGGCCCGGGAGCACGACCGCGACCTTCGCGGCGCCGACCGACATCGGGCCGCTCCCGCGCGCCACCATCGCCATCACCGGCTCCGACGACGGCCACTGGCCACAGCGATCGGCCGATACGAACGCGAAGGCGCCGACCAGCGCAATCACCAGCACTCCGAGCACACGACGCTTCGTCACGCGGCACCCATAGCCTGAAAACACGAAAGGCCCGACTCCGTGAGGAGCCAGGCCTTTCGTCCGCGCTGCATCGCCGGCCCGGTTCGATCGGCGCGAGCGCGGTCAGGGAATCTCTGGAATCAGTCGGCCATGTTCTTGTTCGCGCGCTGAATCACGGGAGCCGGAGCGGCCTTCGAAGCCTTCGGCGCGGGCGCAGCGACCACCGGAGCCGGCTTCGGCGCAGGCGCAGGGGCGACGGCGACGGTGCGAGTGGCGACGGGCTGGGCCTTCTTTACGATCGGCTCGGCGACGACCGGGGCCGGCTTCGGAGCGACGGCGACGGCAGCGGCGGGCTTCTTCGACACGGGCGCGTTCATCACGACGGCGGCGAGGCGGCCCGACTTCGGCGCGATCTCGAAGGCGCGAATGGCCTCGGCGGTGGCGGCATCGAAGGCCGAGCGCGTCTTGCCAGCAGGCGTGAAGGGCAGGGTGGCGACGAAGGGCTTGTTCGAGTTGCGCTCCACCGCGGTGAGGTCGAGCTGGCACCAGCGCGCGGTCTTGTCGCACGAGAGGTTGGTGAAGATGTACGCGAAGCCGCGGGCGCAGTGGTGCGAGCCGCAGGTCTCGTTCATCTCGACGGCCAGGGCCGACAGGTTCTTCGCGGTGATGTCGAGCTCGGCCTCGGCAGGAGCAGCGACCGGCGCGGGAGCGACAGCGACCTCGGCCTTCACGACGGGCTCAGGCTCGGGGACGGGCTCGAGCACGGCGAGCTTCGCGGGCGCGGCCACTTCCACCTCAGGCGCGATGGCCAGCGTGCCCATGTTCTTGGGGCACATGATGCCGGCCGTCTTGCGCGAGAGGCCCATCGGACCACCGGCGTAGAGGATGTTCACGTCGCCCGAGTTCATCGAGCAGGCGGCGACGACGTTCTCGCGCGGGCAGGCGCTCTTCGCGTACTCGCCCTTGAACATCGCGCAGCCCAGCTTCGAGGACTCGGCGTGCGCGGCGTACTCGGTGCACGAGCCGTTCGAGGGCAGGTTGCACGAGGCGACGCCGGGACGAATCGCGAACGGGTCGGCGGGGGCGGCGACCTTCACCGGCTCCTCGGCGACGACGGGCTCGGCGACGACCTCTTCAGCGACCGGCTCCTCGGCGACGGCGACTTCTTCGGCAACCGGAGCAGCGAGACCGGCCTTGCGGGCCTTGTACTCGGCGACCTTCTGCTTCAGCCGCTCCTGCTTCGAGAGCTTCGGAGCCGACTTCGCAGCAGCGGCGACGGCAGCGGGCTTGGCGGCTGGCTTCGCCTCGGGGTGCTGCTCGGCGATCTCGAGGTCGAACGACAGGCCGCCCTTCACCGTCGTGTTGTACCGGTCCGTCACCTTCACCGTGTAGACGCCGGGCTCGAGCTCGACGCTGCCCTTCGCGGGCTTGCCGATGTCGGGCGAGTCCAGGTCGAGCAGCAGGTTGCCCGACGCGTCTTCGAGCTGAACGACGGGGTCGATCTGAATCTTCTTGCCGGCCGCAGGCGAGACGGTGAGGTCGTAGGTGTCCTTGCGGGTGACGGTCCAGGTGAACGTCTCGCCGGCCTCGGTCGACACGCTCTCGCTGCACTTCGCGACGGCGCCGGTCAGCGTCGAGGCGCAGAGGCCGCCAAAGACATGGTTGGGATCCGACGGGCCGGCGTCGCTCACCGAGGGCCCGAAGATCATCAGGGGCACCGACAGCACCGCCGCCACGCCGCCACCGATGAACGAGAACTTCTTCTTCTTGTTGATGCTGCCGATGAGGCCGTCACGGCCCTTCGCGCTGGTCATCAGCGAGCGCCACCCCGGCTTGACGATCTTGCCGCCCTCGATCTTGCCGAGCACGAACAGGCTGCCTTCGACGGGCACGTACTTCTCGGTCGCCTTGAAGCCGATGGTGTACTTCTCGGAGTCGCTGATGACGGGCACGTCGTAAGACATCTCGCCGAACTGAATCTGCGACGCCCAGCCGCGGCCGTTGAGCTCCTTCTTGAAGCCGTCCTTGTAGTTGTCGAAGTCGGCGCCCTTGGTGACGTCGATCTGAATCGCGCCCGAGCCGTCGTCGACGCCGAAGATCGCGCCGCCCTTCACGGTGTCGAGGGTGTCGGAGCCGGTGACCGTCTTGGTGCCTTCCTGCGTGGTCTCGATCTTCTCCCACAGGCGCTCGACCTTCACTTCGTAGGCGAGGCACGGCTGCTTGGTGCAGGGCGAGAGCAGCTGCTGCTCCGGAGCGATCACCTTGCCCTCGGTCGACATCGCGCCCTTGGCATCGGTGCTGGTCGGGTTCTTCGCGAGCTCACCCGTCTTCTTGAAAGGCGCCGCCAGAATGCGCTTGCCCTTCAGGTGCTGGAACAAGCCGAAGGCGAGAACCGCGACGCCGACGAGAAGCAAAAGAACGCCCATCTGGAAGCTCCAGGTGATGCCGCGAATCGCGGCGGTGAAGTGTGTTGGGAGAGGGGAACCGCCCTCAGGTGCGGGGTAGACCCAGGACCCACCACCTGTGTGCACCAGAAATTTCGGGCGTGTTTCGAGGGTTGACGAAACGGCCTCAGCGGGTCGAGAGATCAGGTGGTTGTGAAAGGAAACGCATGCTCCGAACGCTCTCGTTGATCGCGGTTGGTCTGGTGCTGTTGGTGGTCGCGAGCATTTCGGTTCTCTATGCGCTGCAGCCGAACAGCTATCGGCTGGTTCGCTCCCGCACGATTCCGGCGGCGACGGCTGCCGTTCGGCCCTGCGTGGTCGACTTGAAGGTGATCGCTGGGTGGCAGGTTCACGTTGCCGACCGGCACGATCCTCCGACGGTGACGTTCTCTCCCGTCACGAGCGGCGTGGGCGCGTGGGTCGAGCGGACGGAGACGAGGAGCTCCGCGCGCACGACCATCGTCGACGTGGTCGACCACGAGACCGAGAGCGTGGTGCGGCTCGATCACCTCGGGAAGGGACGCTTCGGCTCCATCGAGAGCACCGTCCACTACATCCTGCGTGCGCGCGGAGCGGGAACCGAGGTCGAGTACATCATCTCTGCGCCGCTGAGCGGCCTGCCCCGGTTGTTGTGGCCCATCGCCGATCTCGAGCGGCGCGTCGGCCCCGACATGGAGCGGGCACTCGAGCAGCTCGAGACGAAGTGCGCGTTGGCCCGCTGACCAGCCTAGGCTGCTGGGGTGCCGATGCTCCCCTTCGACATGCGCTTCGACGGGCGCGACGCGCTGCTCATCTTCATCGGCTTCAGCGCCTGGTTCGGCGTGGTGCCAGCGGTGCCGAAGGGGTTGCCGCTCGCCCAGGCCCTGTTCGTCGTCGTCGCCGGCTTCCTCCCGATGTCTCTGCCCTTCGTGCGGCGGTGGTTGCTCGGGCCGCCAGCGCGACGCCTGCTGCGCCATGGCCGCTGGTGGTCGTGGGTGAGCATGGGCTCGCTGGTGCTCTTCTCGGCAGGCGGCTTCGCGATGTTCCTGGCGTCGCTCGTCGCGTACCGGCTCAGCGTCGAGCCAGCGAGCCCGTTCGACTTCGGCGCGCAATGGCATCAGCGTGAAGAAGGGCTGCCCCGGCTCGCGGGCGCCATCGGGACCGGGCTGGTGCTGGCGTTCCTCGGCTTTCTTGGGCTCGAGAGCCGGTACCAGAAGCTGTCTCCGTGATTCCGGCTTGAAGCGCCTGCGCCTTCCCGGCAGGGTGCGCCGCGTGTTGCGACGCGTCATCTGTCTCGGTGTGTTGGTGCTCTCCGCCTGCGGAATCAAAGGGCCTCCTCGACCTCCAGTGGAGGCGACCGCGCCCGCTGACGTGCCCGACGCCGGGTGCTGCCGGGAGCCGAAGTGAACCACTTCGACGTCATCGACGGCGCCATGCACTGCGAGGGCGTTCCCCTCTCGCGCATCGCGGCCGAGGTCGGCACGCCCACGTACGTGTACTCGACGGCCACGCTCACCCGGCACCTGGGCGTCGTGCAGCAGTCGTTCGCCAAGCAGCCCACGCTCGTCTGCTACTCGGTGAAGGCATGCAGCAACCTCGCGGTGCTCAAGCTGTTCGCGAAGGGCGGCTCGGGCTTCGACATCGTCTCGGTCGGTGAGCTCGAGCGCGTGCGGCGCGTGGGTGGAGACGTTCGCAAGGTCGTCTTCGCGGGCGTCGGCAAGACCGAAGCCGAGATGATCGCGGCCGTGCGCGCGGGCATTCTGATGTTCAACGTCGAGAGCGGCGAAGAGCTCGAGGCGCTCGACAGGGTCGGCCGGCAGCTGGGCGTGCAGGCGCCGTTCGCGCTGCGCGTGAACCCCGACGTCGACGCGAAGACGCACAAGTACATCGCGACCGGTTTGAAGACCTCGAAGTTCGGCGTGCCGGTCGAAGAGGCGGTCGCGCTCTACGCGAAGTCGAAGCGCATGAAGGGCCTCGTCGCGCGTGGGCTCGACTGTCACATCGGCAGTCAGCTCACCGACACGCGGCCCGTTCGGCAGGCGATGGCGCGCGTGGGAGACGTGTTCAAGACGCTCCAGGCGAAGGGCTTTCCACTCACGCACCTCGACGTCGGTGGTGGCCTCGGCGTCACGTACACGAACGAGACACCGCCGGGAGTCGCCGACTACGCGAAGGCGGTCATCGAGCCACTGCGCGGGCTCGGAGCCACGCTGGTGCTGGAGCCCGGCCGCGTGCTCGTCGCCAACGCGGGCGTGCTGCTCACGCGGGTGCTGTACCGCAAGAAGACGCCCGCGAAGCACTTCGTCATCGTCGACGCGGGCATGAACGATCTGCTCAGGCCGGCGCTGTACGAGGCGCACCACGACGTTCGCCCCGTGGTCGCGCGCAAGGGCAAGAAGTCGACTGTCGATCTCGTCGGCCCGGTGTGTGAATCGAGCGACGTGCTCGGCCACGACCGCTCGATGGCCCCGCTGATGCAGAACGATCTGCTCGCGGTGATGACCGCGGGCGCGTACGGCATGTCGATGTCGTCGTCGTACAACTCACGGCCGAGGCCAGCAGAGGTGCTGGTGGACGGCGACCGCTTCCGCGTGGTGAGGACGCGAGAGACCCTGACGGACCTGATGCGAGGAGAGACCCCATGACGAAGCTCTTCGGCTCGATGACGGCGCTGGCCACGCCCTTCAAGAACGGCGCGCTCGACGAGGCTGCGTACGAGTGGCTGGTGAACGATCAGGTGACGAACGGCACGTCCGTTTTGATCCCGATGGGCACCACCGGAGAGTCGGTGACCATGAGCGCCGCCGAACGAGCGCGCGCCATCGAGGTCTGCATCAAGGTGAACAAGGGCCGCGCGAAGGTCTACGCAGGCTGCGGCAGCAACAACACGGCCGATGTCATCGAGTCGATGAAGGTGGCGCGCGACCTCGGCGCCGACGGCACGTTGATCGTCACGCCCTACTACAACAAGCCCACGCAGCCCGGCCTCGTCGAGCACTACCGCCTGCTTGCGAAGGCGCACCCGGGCTTTCCGATCATGGCCTACAACGTGCCGGGCCGAACGGGCGTCGACATGCTGCCCGACACCGTGAAGCGGCTCTGCGACATTCCCGAGGTCGTCGCACTGAAAGAGGCGACCGGCAACGTGCTGCGCACGCTCGACGTGTACGAGCTGTGCGGCGATCGCATGACGCTGCTCTCGGGAGACGACTTCGTGGTGGCGCCGTTCATCGCGGCCGGTGGCCGTGGCGTCGTCAGTGTCTCGTCGAACGTGGTGCCGCGCCTGATGGCCGACCTCGTCGCCGCCGCGCTCAAGCAGGACACGAAGACGGCGCTCGAGCTTCAGCTCAAGCTGCAGCCGCTGCACCGGGTGCTCTTCATCGAGTCGAACCCGATCCCCGTGAAGATGGCCCTGCACCTGATGGGTCGCTTCCAGCAGGACATTCGCGCGCCGCTTTTCCCGATGTCAGAGGCGAACACCGCGAAGCTCAAAGTCGAGCTGCAGAAGCTCGGCGTCGTGAAGTGAGGAAGCCATGCCTGCTCCCGACGTGAAGACGGTCATCACCGGAGTCACCGGCCGCATGGGCCAGATGCTGGTGAAGCTGGTCCGCGACTCGGAGGGCTTCGTGCTCTCGGGAGGCACCGAGAAGAAGGGCTCGGCGGCGGTGGGCCTCGACGTCGGCCTCGCGTGTCA
This sequence comes from Myxococcaceae bacterium, assembly GCA_040275325.1. Lineage (GTDB taxonomy): Bacteria > Myxococcota > Myxococcia > Myxococcales > Myxococcaceae > Xiheimicrobium. The sequence continues at coordinate 9,979 of JBEOKA010000558.1, forward strand.
CCTGGGCATGCTCGAGGTGCCGGTGTCTGACTCGCTCGACGCGGCGCTTGGTGGAGCGAACGTCGTCATCGACTTCACGACGCCCGAGGCCTCCATCGCGCACGCGAAGATCTGCGCGGCGAAGAAGGTGCCGCTCGTGGTTGGCTCGACTGGATTCTCGGCCGAAGCGAAGGCGCAGATCGGCGAGGTGGCGCGCGAGATTCCCATCGTGATGTCTCCGAACATGAGCATCGGCGTGAACCTCGTCATCGAGATCGCGGCGCAGCTCGCGACCCGGCTCGGCAAGGACTTCGACATCGACATTCTCGAGTCGCACCATCGCCACAAGAAGGACGCGCCGAGTGGAACGGCCCTGCGGCTGGCCGAGGAGATCGCGAAGGCGCTCCTGCGTCGCCCCGAAGAGATTCGCACCTCGCGTGTCGGCGCCATCGGCGAGCGGAAGCGTGAGGAGATCGGCGTGCAGACGCTCCGTGGTGGCGACGTCGTCGGCGAGCACACCGTGTACTTCTTCGGTGAAGGCGAGCGCATCGAGCTGACCCACCGCGCGTCGAGCCGTGAGCAGTTCGGCCGTGGGGCCCTGCGCGCCGCGAAGTGGATTCGGGGCAAGGCTCCGGGCCTGTACGGAATGTCGGACGTGCTGGGCTCGTGAGACGAAGCCGAAGCGAACCTGATGAGCCGAGACTCTCTGATTCGCACTTC
>JBEOKA010000559.1:0-18383 GCA_040275325.1 Myxococcaceae bacterium
TCGACGAGCTCGGCCCACACGGGCTCCTTCAGCGCGGCGCGGTGTTTGTTGGCGGCGCCTTCGACCTCCGAGAGCAGCTCTTCGGCCTCGTGCCGCGCCATGCGCAGCGCCTCCCACGGCCGCGCGAGGTAGCGCAGGCCGACGAGCACGGCCCACCAGATGACGCAGGCCAGCCCGAACACCTTCATCGGCGGCTGCAGCCACAGGTACGAACAGACCGAGAACTCGACGATGGTGAGGTAGACGAGGAACACCAGCGCGAGCACGGTGACGGGCGCCCACAGCGACTTGAGCCGCTCGATCCACCGCACCTTCGAGAGCGCGCGAAGATCGTCGGCCGTGAGCAGTGCCTTCGCGGCGTCTCCCAACGACTTCGCGTCGGGAGCCTTCGATGCCGTCGACTCTTCCGCCACGTCAGTTCTCCGACTTCAGCACGGCGAGGAAGGCCTCCTGCGGCAGCTCGACCGAGCCGACCTGCTTCATGCGCTTTTTGCCCTCTTTCTGCTTCTCGAGCAGCTTGCGCTTTCGCGAGATGTCGCCGCCGTAGCACTTGGCGAGCACGTTCTTGCGAATGGCCGAGACCGTCTCGCGCGAGATCACCTTGCTGCCGATGGCCGCCTGAATCGCGACCTCGAACATCTGGCGGGGGATCACTTCCTTCAGCTTCTCGCAGACCTCGCGGCCCCGGTAATACGCGCGCTCACGGTGAACGATGATCGACAACGCGTCGACGATCTCGCCGTTGATCAGAATGTCGAGCTTCACCAGCTCGCTCGTCTGGTAGCCGGCAAGCTCGTAGTCGAGTGACGCGTAGCCGCGGCTGACACTCTTCATCTTGTCGAAGAAGTCGAACACCACCTCGGCGAGCGGCATGTCGTAGGTGACGCGCACGCGCGTGCCCGAGCTGCCGATGTAGTCGATGGCCTTCTGAATGCCGCGGCGCTCCTGGCAGAGGCCGAGAATGGCGCCGAGGTGCTCGTTGGGCACGTGAATGTGGCAGGTGAGGAAGGGCTCCTCGAGGTGCTCGATCTGCTGCACCGAAGGCAGCTTGGCCGGGTTGTCGACGAACATCGGCTCGCCGCCGCCGTGCGTGAAGACCTTGTAGACGACGCTGGGCGCCGTCGAGATGAGGTTCAGGTTGTACTCGCGCTCGAGGCGCTCCTGGACGATCTCCATGTGCAGCAGGCCGAGGTAGCCGCAGCGATAGCCGAAGCCGAGGGCCGTCGAGCTCTCGGGCTCGTACGTGAAGGCCGAGTCGTTGAGGCTGAGCTTGATGAGCGCGTCGCGCAGGTTCTCGTAATCGGCGGCGTCGACGGGGAACACGCCCGAGAACACCATGGGCTTCACTTCTTTGAAGCCGGGGAACGGCGCGTCGGTGGGCCGCGCGTCATCGGTGATGGTGTCGCCGACCTTCGCGTCTGCGAGCTCCTTCACGTTGGCGACGAGAATGCCGACCTCGCCTGCCATGAGCCGCTTCACGGGCGTCGCGAACGGAGCGATGACGCCGAGCTCCTGCACCTCGAAGGGCTTCTGGTTCGACCAGAGCCTGATCTTCTGGGCGATCGCCATCGAGCCCTCGAGCACGCGCACGAGCATCACGACGCCGCGGTAGTTGTCGTACCAGCTGTCGAAGACGAGGGCCTTGAGCGGGTTCTCCTGGCTGCCCGAGGGAGGCGGCACGACCTTCACGATCGTCTCGAGCAGGTCCTCGATGTTGAGGCCTTCTTTCGCCGAGACGGGCACCGCGACCGACGCGTCGAGGCCGATCACGTCTTCGATCTCGGCCTTCGTGCGATCGACGTCGGCCGATGGCAGGTCGATCTTGTTGATGACCGGAATGATCGTGAGGTCGTGCTCGAGCGCCATGTAGACGTTGGCGAGCGTCTGCGCCTCGACGCCCTGAGTCGCGTCGACGACGAGCAGCGCACCTTCACACGCAGCGAGAGAACGGCTCACCTCGTACGCGAAGTCGACGTGGCCCGGCGTGTCGATCAGGTTGAGGATGTAGTTCTGCCCGTCTTTTGCCGTGTACTTCATGCGCACGGACTGGGCCTTGATCGTGATGCCGCGCTCACGCTCGATGTCCATGTTGTCGAGGAACTGCGCCTGCGACTCGCGCTTCGAGACGGTGCCGGTCTTCTCGAGCAGGCGATCGGCGAGCGTCGACTTGCCGTGATCGATGTGGGCGATGATGCAGAAGTTGCGAATGTGGGCGTTCTCGGACGGCATGCGGCCGTGGCCCGTAGCATCGAGCCTTCGGGAAAGCCAACGAGCGCGAGGCCTTACTCGACGGCGAAGCGGAGCGTCAGGGTGCTGTTCGCGATGAGGAAGAGCCCCGCGTAGGCAGGCTGAATCGACTCGCCATTCTCGACCAGGCTCAGCGTCTTGCCGAGCTTGCGCCCGATGCCCGTCGCGTAGTCCTCCGCCTTGGCCCGCACCGTGGCGAGCGCCTCACGCCGGCTGTCAGAGAGCGCCTTCGCACGGTCAGAGAGATCGTGCGTCGTGGTGACCGACGTGACGCCTCGAATGGTGGCGAGCTTGCTCGCGATGAGCGGCGTCTTTGCCCGAACGGGCAGTCTGATCTCGAGCTGCAGCGTGGCGCTGCCTCCGTTCGGTGGAGTGACGGTCGCCGCCTGCGACAGCGTTCGAATCGAGGCAGTCGACTCCTCCTTTTCGACCAGCTTGCGAACCCGTGTCTCGGCGTCGCTCACCGTCATGATGGCCGCGTCCCACTCGCGTGGATCGGTCGCCGAGAGCTGCACCATCAGCACGTCGACATCGGCCGCGAGCTGCCGCTGATATTGGCTGGTGACGGTGAGCTGAGTTCCATCGAACGAGACGGTCTGCGCTGAAGCGACCGAGAGGGCCAGGGCGAGGATCGTGGGCATGGCCCCATCAACGAACGGCAACGACGCGCGATCTGATTTTCTGTCGGCGCCTCGCGTTTCTCAGGCATTCTCCGCCCGCATTTCCTTCTCCCTGGGGGTCTCATGAACTCGAGTCGTGCGCTGTTCTCCGCTGGCGTGGTCGCTGCTTCGTTGGCCTTCGGTCAGGATCCTGCTCCGGCTGCTCCCGCGGGCCCGCCTCCGCCCTCGGCCGACGAGATCAAGCGGGTGATGGACTACCAGGACAACGGCAAAGACCGCGGCCCTGCCCTGCTCGACGTCGTCGCGTGCCTGAAGGTCGACCAGACCAAGGGCAGCCCCACGATTTTCACCTGCATCGAGCCCGTGACCGGCCCCGTGAAGAAGGCCACCACCGTCAACGCGTGGATTCAGTTCTTCTGCCCCAAAGGCGGCAAGTACGAGGACCTCAAGGTGCAGTGGCTGCTCGGCAATGAAGTTCGCCAGACGACGGACTTCACGGTCGAAGGCCTCGCCCGCACCCGCACGTGGCGCGCGCACACGCCGCCGAAGCCCGGCAAGTGGACGATCAAGATCGTTCAGGGCGAAGGCAAAGAGCTCGGCTCGACCACCTTCACCGTGACGGACTGACGCTTTCCCGACGATCGCCGAAAGAAGTCGTGAGCTCGCAGCTGCCGGAGCAGATCCCATCGCTTCGGTGCTGCTGCTCGCGCGCGAGACGATCCTGAACGACGCGGTGTTCGTGGTCTCTCGAGTCGAGCCGATTCGGCTGCTCGAACTACGAATCGTTGGAGGCTGATCGCCCAGCGCGACGCGCGAGTCTTCGACGCCATACGCCGACCGAGGCCAGCAACGCGGCACCCACGAGCACAGCGAACGCGATCGACAACGACTTCGATGGACCTGGCGCTTGATCGACGCGCATCGACTCGAGCGACTCCGTCAGCGCGGGCACCAGCCCGTCCCATCGGCCGGAAGGAACGCTGAACAAGACGACCGCGCGACGTGAGTCTCCCGCGTAGAGGGCGACCAGCACCTTGCGCAGCTGCGCGCCTTCGCGAACCGAGCCGCGAACCTCCACACGGGCCGCGCTGCCAGACACCACATCGGCGCGCTCCAGCGTGAACTCGAGACCCAGCTCGTCGCGCAGGTGCTTCATCACCACGTTCGCCGCGTCGTCACGCGCGTTGGGCCCCAGCTGCAGCGGCTCTTCGATCACCGACACCAGCATCGTCGAGGCGTCTTCGGCATCTCCGTCCATCAGCGCGGCGCTCAGGAAGCGGGGCGCGCCGTCCTTCGAGCCGACGCCGATCACCCGAGTGCCGTGAAACAGGTCCATTCGGGCGAGCCGAAACTCGCGTGGAGGGCGCACCGTCAGGCCGTCTTGCCGCAGCGGAGGGCCGAGCAGGTCACCCGCTCCCAGCAACAGCACGATGGGCCAGACCAGCGTCACCGTTGAAGATCTCTCGCGTTTCGAACTTTCGGTCCACCGCCTGTATCCAAATCGTGGGTTCTGGCGTCTCATGCGGCATGCGCTGGTTGATCGTCATTGCCCTCGCCCTGCCTTTCGTCTCCTTCGCCGAGGATCCCAAGCCGGCGCCGTGCTCGTGCGGCCAACCGAACTGTGAGGCGGCGTGCACGTGCAGCGCTGGCCAGTGTCCGCTGCATCGACCGAAGCCGCCTCCGCCACCGCCCGCGCCGAAGCGCTGAGCCGTCGCCTTGCGCGGGTGGTGAAACCGGAACAACCTGCGCGCCGTGACTCCGGCCGATCGACACACCCTCGAGGCTCGTGCTGAGCGGTGTCTTCGTCGTGGCGAACTGTCAGAGGCGTTTTCGCTCTACCGCGAACTCGCGGCCGCGTTCCCCGAGGACGGCACCCTCAAGAACCGCATCGCCGAGCTCGAAGAGTCGCTCCAGCCCGCCGAGCTGATGAACGCCAAGTCGAACTTCAAGGCCGAGCCCGAAGGTGCGCCGCGATCGGCGACCGAAGAAGCCGAGCGTCTCGCCTCGGTCGGTGACTACGGCGGCGCGATCTCGGCGTACCGCAAGCTGCTCTCGGCCCGCCCCGACAACGATCTCGTCAAAGAGCGCTTGCAGGAGCTCTTCACCCTCGCGCAGGCCTCAGCGCCGCGCCCCTCTGCTCCGACGAGACATCGCGAAGCCGTGCTCGGTGAGGTCCTGAGCCGAATCGGTGCCCGAAAACGCAGCTGACGCACCGTGCCGCTGCTGTCACCCACCCCTGACGCTCCTGTCACAACGCGCTGGCGAAACGTGACGACTACGCCATAGGCTCCGGCGTTCTCACGACGTTCCTGCCGTTCTTTTGCTGGAGGGTGCAGTGCGACTTGGTGTGCTGACCGGGGGTGGAGATTGTCCCGGACTCAACGCGGTGCTGCGAGCGCTGGTGCGTCGCGGAGTGCTCGAGTTCGGTCACGAGTTCGTCGGCATTCTCAATGGCTACGAAGGGTTGATGGAGCCGCGACTCACGGAGCCGCTCACGCTCGATCAGGTGCGCGGCATCTTGCCGAAGGGCGGCACGATTCTCGGCACCTCGAACAAGGCGAACCCGTTCAAGTACCCCGAGCGGCACGACGGAAAGATGCATGAGGTCGATCGCTCCGACATCGCGCTCAAGCGGTATCGCGAGCTCGGGCTCGACGGACTCGTCGTCATCGGCGGCGACGGAACGTTGTCGATCGGCCATCAGCTCGCGCAGAAAGGCATGAACGTCGTCGGCTGCCCGAAGACCATCGACAACGATCTCTCTGGCACCGATCAGACCTTCGGCTTCGACACCGCGGCGGGCATCATCACCGAGGCGATCGATCGCCTGCACAGCACGGCCGAGGCCCACCAGCGCGTGATGATCGTCGAGATCATGGGCCGCAACGCGGGCTTCCTCACGCTCGAGGGCGGCATCGCGGGTGGCGCCGACGTCATCCTGATCCCCGAGATTCCGTACAAGGTCGAAGCGGTCGTGAAGAAGCTCAAGGATCGCGCGGCGCGTGGTTCGAAGTTCTCGATCATGGCGGTGAGCGAAGGCGCGTACCCGTTCGGTGGCTCGGTCGCCGTGCTGCAGAAGGCCGAAGAGATTCCCGGGCGCGGCGTGGTTCGGCTGGGCGGCTCGGGCAAGGTGCTCGCCGATCTGCTCGCGCCGCACATCGACGCCGAGATTCGCGTGACGGTGCTCGGCCACCTGCAGCGCGGAGGCACGCCGAGCGCGGCCGATCGGGTGCTCGCCACCATGTACGGCGCGATGGTGCTCGATCTCATTCGCGACGAGCGGTGGGACCACATGGTCTGTCTGCGCGACGGGAAGCTGCAGTTCACCTCGCTGGCCGAGTCGCGCAAGGAGCGCCACGTCGAGCCCAACGGCGACAAGGTTCGCATGGCCCGCTCGATGGGCATCAGCTTCGGAGATTGATCGCTCGTGTCGCTCGTCGGACGCCAGATCGGCCGCTATCGAATCCTGGAGCAGCTCGGCCAGGGCGGCATGAGCGTCGTCTACAAAGGCCTCGACACGGCCCTCGATCGTGAAGTCGCGGTGAAGGTGCTGCACACGCACCTCGCGGGAAAGCCCGAGAGCCGAAAGCGCCTCGATCGTGAAGCGCGCGCGGTCGCCCGACTGCACCACCCGAACATTCTCGAGGTGTACGACTTCTCGGGAGCCGACTCGCCCGACGCATACATCGTCACCGAGTACATTCGCGGCAAGACGCTGCGCGAGTTCATCTCTGGCGAGCCGCTGTCGCCGCCCGAGATCGCCGCGATGGTGATGCACGAGATCGCCGGCGCCCTCGCCCACGCGCACGACGCTGGGGTGCTGCACCGCGATCTCAAGCCCGAGAACGTGATGGTGCGCGATGACGGCGTCATCAAGCTCACCGACTTCGGCATCGCCAAGATCCTCGACCGCGACGAGAAGATGACGATGACCGGCGCGCTCGTCGGCAGCCCGGCCCACATGGCGCCCGAGATCATCGAGGGTGAAGAGTCTGGCGCCGAGGCCGACGTCTTCTCGCTCGGCACCATGCTGTATCTGTTCGTCACCGGGAAGCTGCCCTTCTCGGCGCCGAATACGACCGCCACGCTCAAGCGCATTCTCGACTGCGTCTACGAAGACCCTCGGCAGACGGTGCCGACGTGCTCCGACGAGCTCACCGAGATCATCGGCAACTGTCTGCAGCGCGCGCCGAAAGATCGGTACGCGACCGCTGGGAAGCTGCGTGATGCGCTTGCGGGCTACCTGGCCGATCTCGGACTCACCCGGCCCCATGAAGAGCTGCCGAAGTTCTTCCTCGACTCCAAGGGCTACCGGAAACAGGTCGAGGCCAGCATCACCGGAACGCTGCTCGAGCGGGCCCAGAAGCTCATCGCCGAGAAGAAGTCGGCGCGCGCGTTGTCGGCGCTGAATCAGGTGCTCGCGCACGATCCGACGAACGAGCGCGCAACCCAGCTGCTCGACGCGATGAAGGCCCGCAAGCTGCGGGAACAACGCACCAAACGCCTGATTCGTGTGGCGATGATGGGTGGCGTTGCGTTCATCGTGGGCATGGCGGGTTTGAAGGGCGTGCAGCTCGCGTCACTGGCCCCCGAACCGAAGCTCCAGCTCGCGTTCGGGCCGCAAGACGTCGTGCTCACGAGCGTGAAGTGGCCGGGTGCGCCGACGATCGAAGTGCCCAGGGTCGACGTCGATGCGGGTGTTCCCGAGCCGGTGATCATCGACGCGGGCGTGAAGGCGGTCGACGCCGGCGTTCGGGTCGTGAAGAACGGCAATGGCACGAAGCCGCCGCCCGAGAAGCGGGTCGAGGTGCCACCGACTCCGAGCGCCGCGCTCGTCGACGTGCAGGTGATCGTGCGACCGTTCGGGTTCCTCTCGGTCGACGGAGAAGGCCGCTCGACTGACGCGCTCGCCATGCACCGCCTCAGGCTGCCGGTCGGCGATCATCGACTCACCGTCACCTGTGATGACTGCGAGTCGGCTGGTGTCGCACGCACGGTGACGATCTCGACGGGCCAGGAGCCGATCACTCTCGTCGCGCCGCTCAAGCCTTCGCTGCTCTCGTTCGACGGCTTCCCCGCCGAGGCCGTCGTGCAGATCGGCGCCGAGACGCGCACTGCCCAGGAGTCGCTCACCGCGCCCTTCCGCATCACCACGCCGCCCGAGGGCCGCCGCGCGATGGCGCACGACGTTCGCTACACGGTGACGTTGCAGGGCGCGACGATCGCACAAGACGTGGCGCGCGTTCAGCCGGGCAAGCTGCTCGTCGTGCGGAGGCAGCCTTGAGAGCCTTCGCCACCGCGCTCCTCATCGCGTCGGCCGCGTTCGCGCAGACGTCTCCCGAGCGTGAGCTCGAGCTCGCCAAGGCCATGTTCGACGCCGGCAAGTACGCCGAGACCGTGTCGCTCGTGCGCAAGGCGCTCTCGATCACCAACTTCACCGACGCGCAGCGGGTCGAGCTGCACCGCATGACGGGCCTGGCCTCGTTCAACCTCGGCGACACCAACGCGGCGAAAGAGAGCTTCGTCTCGTTGCTGCGGCTCAACCCCGACTACGTGCTCGATCCCTTCGTTGCGCCACCACCAGCGATTCGACTCTTCGAGCAGGTTCGAAAGGACAACGCCGACGAACTGGCGCTGGTTCGGCAGCTGCTCCAGGTGCGCGCCGAGCAGCAACGTCGCGCCGCTGAGGAGAAGAAGAAGCAGGACGAAGAGCGCGCCACCCGCCGGGTCGTCACCATCGAGCGCCGCCCCATGTGGATGAACTTTCTCCCCTTCGGCGCCGGCCAGTTCCTTCAGGAGCGCAATGAGTGGGGCCTCGTCTTCGCGATCAGCCAGGGCATCACGGCCGTCACCAGCATCGTCGCGTACTGGGCGATCGAAGGCCTGAAGATCGAGCAGATCGACACCTTGACCGATCGCCTCACGCCGAATGGGACCTTCCCGATCACCCGACGGGGCATTCCGGCTTCGGCCGTCGGCCAGCGCGACGCGTGGAACGTCGTGAAGTGGACCAGCGGCGGCGCCTTCTACCTGGCGTACGCACTCGGCGTGATCGACGCGGTGCTGCACCACGCCGGCGATCGCGTGAAAGAGACCCGCGAGACGCCGACGACGACCCGACTCCAGATCACTCCCCTGCCCGGCGGCGCGTACGCCGGCATCACGATCAACTTCTGACGAACCGACTCACCAAGAAGGACGCACCATGGCCAGCCTCACCATCAAGAGCCCCCAGGGGACCAGCCGCTCGGTCAACCTGCTCAAGCGCGTGACGAGCATCGGGCGCTCGGGCGACAACGACATCGTGCTCGACGATCCCGGCGTGCCCGAGACCGCGTTCGCGATCATCTTCGACGGCACCGGCTACAAGGCCGGCGGCGAGACCTCGTTCCTCGTCAACGGCAAGAAGACCGACGAGTCGGCGCTCAACGCCAACGACATCGTGAAGGTTGGAGAGACCGAGCTCGCCTTCTCGCTCGGCAACGCGCCGATGGCCCAGCCCGCGCTCTCGACGACCAAGTTCACGCGCAGCGACTCGGGCAACCCCGACGCCTCGACGCAGGAGCAGCCCGGCATTCCCGGCCGTGAGCTCGCGGCGCTGCGCCGCCTCACTGCGTTCTCGGAGCGCCTGCTCTCGTCCTACGAGATCGATCGCACGCTCGAAGGCCTGATGGACGAGGTCATCGACGTCACCCGCGCCGACAAGGGCTTCCTCATTCTGATGGAGTCGAACCAGATGCGCGTGAAGGTCGCGCGCAACCTGCAACGCGAGACGATCGAAGACGCCATCGAGCGCGTGTCGGACTCGATCGTCGCGCGGGTGATCAAGTCGCAGAAGCCGCTGATCATCGCCGACGCGCTCGACGACCCCGAGTTCAACGCGTCGGAGTCGGTGGTGAACCTGAAGCTGCTCTCGGTCATGTGCGCGCCGCTCATGCACAAGGGCGAAGTGTTCGGCGTGATCTACGTCGGCAACGATCGGCTGGTGAACCGCTTCGACAAGAAGGCGCTCGACACGCTGACGATCTTCGCCGGCCAGGCGTCGCTGCTCGTGCAGAACGCGATGCTGGTCAACGAGCTCAAGCTCGAGAACGTGGAGCTGAAGAACCGCATCGAGGAGTACACGTACGGTGACATCGTGGGCGCCTGCCCCGGCATGCGTGACGTCTACCGCCGCATCGACAAGATCGCGCCCACCGACATCAGCGTGCTGATCATCGGAGAGACCGGCACCGGCAAGGAGCTGATCGCGCGTGAGATTCATCGGCACTCCCTGCGCGCGAAGGGCCCGTTCATCTCGATCAACTGCGGCGCGATTCCCGAGAACCTGCTCGAGAGCGAGCTCTTCGGTCACGTGAAGGGCGCGTTCACCGGCGCGGTGGCGACCAAGCTCGGCCGCTTCCAGGCGGCGATTGGTGGAACGCTCTTTCTCGACGAGATCGGCGAGATGCCGGTGCAGCTGCAGGTGAAGCTGCTGCGCGCCCTGCAGGAGAAGGTCGTCTACAAGGTCGGCGACAACCGGCCCGAGCCCGTCGACATTCGAATCGTCGCCGCCACCAACAAGAACCTCGAAGACGAGGTGCGGAAGAACACCTTCCGCGAAGACCTCTACTTCCGCATCAACGTGGTGACGCTCAAGCTGCCGCCGCTGCGCGATCGCGGAGACGACATCGTCACGCTCTCGCGCTTCTTCCTGAACCGCTACTCGAAGGAGTTCGCTTCGAAGGCCCGCGGCTTCGCGCCCAACGGCACCGTCGCGATGAAGAAGTACCACTGGCCCGGCAATATTCGAGAGCTCGAGAACCGCATCAAGAAGGCCGCCGTGCTCGCCGACAAGCCACTGCTCGGCCCAGAGGACCTCGACTTGCGGCCCGAGAACCTTCCGCCGATTCTTCCGCTCGCGGCCGCGAAGGAAGAGTTCCAGAAGCGGTACATCAACGAGGTGCTCGAGCGGAACAACGGCAACCGCACCAAGACCGCGAAGGATCTTGGCGTCGACCCACGCACCATCTTCCGCCACCTCGAGGCGCTCAAGGCCGAGTCGGAGGGCAAACCTCTGCCACCCGAGACAGAGTACGAAGAAGCCTGACCATTCGGAACCCATTGAACTTCCACGGACGTCACGACTGGCGCGTCATGGCAACGATGTTGCTGTGGCTGGGTCTGGGTATTTGCCAGATGGCCTGTCTGCTTCCACAGGACGACGACATTCTCACCACGGTGCCGCCAGCGGCGAACCGGCCATTGCGGGTGATTCAGAACCTCGCCCTGCCCGCCCAACGGGAGACCACCGTTCAGCTCGCGTCGAACTGCGTGAATCGAACGACCTTCAGCGTGACCGTCAATGATCCGGACGTCGGTGACCGTATCGCCGCGCAGTGGTTCATCGACCCCAACGAGCGCTATGTCGGCGGCACACCGGGCAACCCGGGCGTGGCCACCAGCGCCGGTTCGACCGAGCGCGAAGTCCGCGCGCCACCGACCTTCACCAACCTGCTGGGTGCACTCGCCGACGGGCGCAAACACCGCGTCGAGGTCGTGGTGACGGACGGCGACTTCCGCGTGGACGAGCTCACCGACCCCGTGACGATGGAGCAGAAGCCGTACCTCAAGGTCGTGAGGGACGCGGTCAACGCTGCGGGTGTTCCGCTGCAGGTCGAAGCCTTCCGGGACGAGTACGTGTGGCTGGTCGAGGTCCGCGCATGTCCCTGACTCGAATGATGGTGCCGTCGCTCGCGCTCCTGAGCTGTGGCTCAGCGGTGCCAGAGCCCGCGATCGAGAACGAGCCAGTGCGGGTGATCTCAGGCCAGGCCAGGCCCGCCATGCGCGAGCTCACGCTGCGTGTTGGGAGCTGCGCTCAGCGCGAGCAATTCTCGGTGATGGTCGAGGACCCCGACGTCACCGACACGCTCCGTTCGCTGTGGTTCATCGACCCCAACGAGCGCTACAGCGGGGGCACGCCCGGCAACCCTGCCGGCAGTGGCACGTCGGCGACTCGGGAGCTGCGGGCGACCGCGCAGTTCATGATCGGGCTCGAAGCGCTCACCGATGGTCGCAAGCACCGCATCGAGGTCGTGGTGACCGACGGCGAGTTCCTGGAAGACGCGATCACCGATCCCCTGACGATGGAGCTGAAGCCGTACCTGAAGGTGACGAGACCTTCGATTCCACTCCGCGACGGTGGCACCCAGCTCGTCGAGGCCTACCGCGATGACTACGTGTGGCTGGTCGAGGTGAGCTCATGTCCCTGAGCCGACTGATCTTCAGTGTCACGACGGTGCTGGTGTTCGGAGCCTGCGGCAACGTCACGACCAAGCCACCTGCGTGTCTGACCGATCTCGACTGCTCAGGTGGCTACGTGTGCTTCGTCGACGGCTGCGGAGACCCGACGCGTGGGCTGGCAGTCGAGGTGCGGTCATGTCCCTGAGCCGAGTTCCCGTGATGACGATGGCGCTGCTCGTCGGCTGCGGCGGAGCGCCCTCGACTCCGGAGATCAAGAACAAGCCGCTGCGCGTGCTCTCAGGCCAGTCAGACCCGGCGACACGGGAGCTCACCTTGCGGACCGGCACCTGTGCGCCCACCCCGAAGTTCTCGGCGGCAGTCGACGACCCCGACCTCACCGACGTCGTGCGCTCGCTGTGGTTCATCGACCCCAACGAGCGGTACGCCGGCGGGGTGAGCGGGAACCCCGCCGTCATCACTGAATCGACCGTTCGCGAAGTGAAGGCGCCACCGGTGTTCCTGCAACAACTGACGGCGCTGTCCGATGGGCGCAAACACCGGGTCGAGGTCGTGGTGACCGACGGCGAGTTCCTCGAGGACGAGGTGGTCGACCCTCTGACGATGGAGCGAAAGCCGTTCTTGAAAGTCATGAGGCCCTCGGTGGCGCTGACGGACGGCGGCACACAGCAGGTCGAAGCCTTCCGAGACGAATACCTGTGGTTGGTCGAGGTGACGCCATGTCCCTGAGCCGACTCACCGCGGGTGTGCTGACGCTCATCGTCCTGGGAAGTTGCGCGGGCGCTCCGCCGCCTCCTCCAGCGTGTCTCACCGACGCTGACTGCTCGGGTGGCTACATCTGCTTCGTCGACGGCTGCGGAGACCCGACGCGTGGGCTGGCAGTCGAGGTGACCGGCGGCTCGACGCTGGGCCTCTTCCCTCAGGACTTCGAGGTGCCGGTGCTCGGCACCACGCAGGACTTCGAGCTCAAGGGTCCGCTCACCATCGTGGGCTCGTTCCAGCGCGAGCGCTCGGCCATGGTCGACCCCAGCAACCGCAGCATCTACCTCGATGAGGTGCTGGTGCGCGCGACGGGCGAGAGCGAGCTGCTGCCGGGCATCTCCCGCAGCTACCAGGCGCCCTTCTCGATGACCGATCGCGGCACGTTCTCGATGAACGTCGGCCAGGGCAAATACACGGTGACGGCCCAGCCGACGAACCCCGAGGTGCCTCCTCAGACGTTCTCGGGCATCAGCGCGAGCCCCGATGGTGGCGCGGTCGTGAACTACGCGTTCGCCTCGGTCGAAGGCGCGGTCTCGCTCTCGGGCCGGCTCATCAAGAAGAAGATCGTGCTGCCGCAGCCGAGCGAGATCTACATCACCCAGGCCGCGATGGACCTGCAGGCCGTCGACCCGCTCACGGGAGAGCCGCTCTCCCAGCGCATCGAGGTCTCGACCGGTCGGCCCGGCTCTCGCGGCGACTTCATTCTCGTGATGTCTCCGCGCGCCCGAACGCTGCCGACCATCGAGCTGATCGCCAGCCCGCGCGACAGCACCTCGTCGCTGCCCACCCGACGCTTCCCGCTGACCCCACCCTTCGCCACCACGCTGACGCTCGAGCTCGGCGACTATGGCGACCCGATTCCCGACGTGCCTGGTCAGGTGCTGGGCTCCGATGGGCAGCCGCTGGCTGGGGCGACCGTGGTGCTCGAAGGCCGCGTCGGCGGCGGAGCCACCTTCCGTTCGAAGATGGTCACCACCGACTCCTCGGGCAGCTTCAAGGTCGAGCTGCTGCCGCCTGACGACGGGTACACGCTCTCGGTCTTCCCCATCTCGGGCGCGCGCTCGGGCTTCACGCAGCAGATCGTGAAGCTGAAGAACACGCCCGGCCAGAAGCCAACCTTCGACCCGCCGTCGATTCGCTGCATCGAGCGTATTCCCGTGAAGGGACAGGTGATGCTGCCTACGGGCCTGCCTGCCGCGAACCTGTCGGTGCGGGCGGTCGAGACGAAGGCCATCGGAAAGCGGCCGCTGCCGCTCGAAGACGTCGACGAGCTCACCGACGGCGAGGGCAGGTACGAGTTCTTCCTCGACCCCGGAAACTGGCGCCTCGAGTTCACGCCCAGCGGAGAGTTGCCACAGACCAGCCGGCTCATCACGGTGTCAGCAGCCGCGGCTGCCGATGGTGGCACGGTCGAGGGCCAGTCCTTCGCGCCCATCACCCTGCCGAGCGGCCGCCGCCTCACGGGCGTGGTGACGACCCTCAACAGCTCCCGTGGCTCGTCACCGCTCGCGAACGCGCAGGTGCGGTTCTTCCGCGTGACGACGATCGAAGGAAAGCCTGCCGCCGTGCTGCTCGGCTCAGGCATCACCAACGGCGTCGGCGCCTACTCGGTGATCCTGCCCACGCGCGAGCTGCCGAAGCAGTGACTCGCGTTCCCGTTTCGACTCCGCCGTCGTGAGCCAACGTCGCCTCACGCTTCGAGGGCGGGCTTGCGCCGCGCCTTGAGCACCGGCGACTCATGACGCAGGCTTCGCATCGCGAGGCGGTCGAGCTTGGTGGAGCGGAAGACCTCGAGCATGCGCTCCTGCCCCGTGCGCCAGACGCCGTACATCGTGCAGGCCGAGGTGAACGCGCAGCCGTCATGATCGGCCGCGGTGCAGACGTTCAGGCTGATCGGCCCTTCGAGCGCTTCGATGACGTCGAGGAAGGTGATCGTCGAAGCCGCCCGCGCGAGCGCGTAGCCACCGTGGGCGCCGCGCGTCGAGCGCACCAGCTTCGCCTTCGCCAGCGTCTTGAGGATCTTCGCGAGGAAGTCGCCGGGAATGTCCATCTTCCGGCCGATCTCGCGGAACGACGTCGTCATGCCGTCGGGCAGTGACGCGAGGAAGACCATGGCGCGGGTGCCGTACTCCATCTTCCGCGAGATCTGGAACGCGTTGGCCATGGCAGGGCTGCACCTAGCACAGTGCGGGTGGTGTCGGTCGCCGGGCAGCGCTACACCATCGGCATGATCGACCTGCACTCGCACACGACGGCGAGCGACGGCCAACATCCTCCGCACGAACAGCTCGGCATGGCCGCGAAGGCTGGCATCACCGTGCTCTCGGTCACCGATCACGACACCGTCTCGGGGCTCGACGCCTGTGACGCGGCCGCGAAGGAGCATGGCGTTCGACTCGTGCCCGGCATCGAGATCTCGGTGCACCTGAACAACCGCGAGGTGCACATTCTGGGGCACTTCGTCGATCGCACGGTGCCGAAGCTGGCGAGCTTCGACGTCGAGCTGAAGATCTTCCGCGAGAAGCGCATGGGGCTGATGGTCGACAAGCTCGCGAGCCTGGGCTTCCCGGTGACGATGGAGGCGGTGAAGGCGATCGCCGGCAACGCCCACCTCGCGCGGCCGCACCTCGCGCGGTGGCTCGTGAATCAGGGCTACTGCACGTCGACGCAGGAGGCGTTCTCGCGCTTCCTCGGCGATGGAAAGCCCGCGGCCGTCGCGCGCTTCGACGTGACGCCCGAGCAGGCGATCGAGCTGATCCACTTCGCGCACGGCACGGCGACGGTGGCGCACCCGGGGCCGACTCGACTCAACCGGTACGAACTCGAACAGCTGAAGCTGCGCGGCCTCGATGGCATCGAGGTGCATCACTCTGATCATCCGCCGACGCAGCGGCGGCAGTTTCTCGACTGGGCGAAGGAGCTCTCGCTGATCCCGACGGCGGGCAGCGACTTTCACGGCGTGAAGGTCGCTCCCGACCGCCACTTCGGCAGCGTCGGAATGGACCCCGACGAGTTCAAGAAGCTCGAGTCACTCCGACGCTGACGGTCACGCAGCCGCGCGTTGGAGCGGGCGCACCTGACGCGTCACCCGCTCGCCCTTTCGCCACACGGTGAGCTCGACGACCCACGCCGACTCGAGCGCGAGCAGGCGCTGCAGATCGTCGACCGTGCTGACCGGAGATCCACCGAGGCCGACCACGAGATCATCGGCGACGACCCCAGCCTCGGCCGCAGGAGAGCTGCGCCCCGTCTCGACGACTCGCACGCCACGCCCCTGCCCCACCTGCGACGCGAGCTCGGGCTTGAACGTCTCGTTCCGCGCCGAGATGCCGAGGAAGCGACGCTTCACCTCTCCATGCCGCAGCAGCAGCGCCGCCACCCACGACGCGGTCGATGACGGGACCGCGAAGCCGATGCCCTGCGCGAACGGCAGCATCGCCGTGTTCACGCCGACCACCTGCCCCTTCACCGAGAGCAGCGGGCCTCCCGAGTTGCCTGGGTTGATGGCGGCGTCGGTCTGAATGAGGCCATCGAGCGACGCGCCGTCCCGGCCAGGCAGGCGACGCTCGAGCGCGCTCACCACACCGAACGTCACGCTGCGCTCGAACCCGAACGGGTGCCCGAGCGCGATCACCACCTGCCCCACCTTCACCGCCGAGGCTTCAGCCAACGGGAGCGTCGTCAGCTCCCGCCGCTGGGTCTTCACGACCGCGAGATCGGTGGAGGGATCACGCCCGACCACCTCGCCCTCGCTCCACTCACCGTCAGAGAACCGCACGCGCACGCGGCCGTTTGCCTGCTGTACCACGTGCTCGTTCGTCAGCACGAAGCCATCGGGCGTGAGCCCCAGCCCTGTGCCATTGCCCCGTCGATGCTCGAGCGCCACCACGCCGGGCGCCGCGCGAGTCACGAGGGCCTCCAGCTCGTTCGAGAAGAGCTCGAGCGGGTTCATGGCTCAGGGCCTCGCCGCGAGCGTCACCTGCACGGTCTCGACCTTGCCCTGCCGCCACAGCGTCGCCGGCACCTGCTGCCCGACGTGATCGGCGCGCAGGTACGAGGTGAGATCCTCCAGCGTCTTCACGGTGTCGTCGCCCAGGTGGAGCAGCGTGTCGCCGTACTTGATGCCAGCGCTGTCGGCTGGCCCGTCTTTCTCGACCTTCATGATGATGAGGCCGACCTCTTCACCCGTCGTCTGCCGCACGTCGTCGGGCAAGCGAACGGGCTGCATCTCGACGCCGAGGTAGCTGCGCCGAACCTGGCCGTGCGCCTCGAGCTGCGCCACCACGCGCTTCACCGTCGAGCCCGGAATCGTCAGGCTCTCACCGCGCATCAGGCCGGTGCTGGTGAGCCCGAGGATCGTGCCGTCGACGCCGATCAGCGGCCCGCCTGAGAAACCCGGGTGGTGCGGCGCATCGCTCTCGAGGTAGCGATCGATCGTTCCACCGCGCATCGCCCGGAACGGCTTCTTCCCATGCGCGCTCACGATGCCGCTCGTGGCCCGAACCGTCTGGCCCGGCCGTGCGAGCTTGAGCACGAGCTGGCCCACCTTCGCGTTGAGCCCGTCATCGAGCGTCACGGCGGGCAGCGTGCCGTCGATCTCGAGCAGGGCGAGATCGGTCGACAGATCGCGGCCCTTCACCTTCGCTTTGAACTCCGCGCCTTCGAGGCCGACAATCGCGTCATCGCGGAAGAGCCCGCGCGAGACGGTCACGACCCGGTTGGAAGAAATGACGAGGCCGCTGGTCGACTGGCGGCGTCCACCTTCGACGCGAACCACGCTTCGACCAACGGCCTCGACGACTGCAGACAACGCTTCAGACAGTTCTGCGGCAGAGACAGGCATGCGCTTCCTCGGGACTGCGGGGGAGAAACTGCGACTCCCGAGAAGCTACGCATGCGCTGGAACTGCGAAACCCGCCGAACAGTCTGAAACAGGCCGAACAGCGGGGACTTACGACCTCACAGATTGATGAGGCCACGACGTGCAGCGCGAACCACGGCTTCGACCCGCTTCTGCGCATCCATCTTCTGCAGAATCGAGTTCACGTGGAACTTGGCCGTGTGCTCGCTGATGGTGAGCTTCGCGGCGATCTGCTTGTTCGACAGACCCTCGGCCAACAGGATCAGCACCTCGTGCTCACGCGGCGTGAGGTTGTCGTCGACGGCGTTCGAGCCCGCCTGAACTCCAGTGCTCGAAGAGGCAGCGTTGAGCCAACCCGGCTCGGTGACCGTGAGGCCCTTCTGCACGGCAGCGATCGCGACCTCGAGCTTCGCAGCGGTGGAGTCGCGAGGAATGACGGCCTGGGCTCCGGCGGCGAGGGCTTCGCCGACCTGCTCCTTGTTCGCGAGCGCGAGCAGGGGCCGCTTCAGCTGCAGCGCCTTCATCTCGGCGAGCGCCTTGGGCGGGTCACGGGTGACGTCGACGACGATCACATCGGCTTGCGCGACGCGCGCCGCGATCTCGAGGTTGCTCTCGACCGGACTCAGGATGAAACGGTCGGTCTGTTCAGCCAG
>JBEOKA010000560.1:0-5449 GCA_040275325.1 Myxococcaceae bacterium
GATCGGGTGCTCGAAGCGCTCGTTGAACGCGTCGGAGCTACCGAGGAAGCCGGGCATGAGGAAGTCGAAGATGCTCCAGAGCTCTGAGAGGCGGTTCTCGAGCGGCGTGCCGGTGAGCGCCACGCGGCTGTCGGCGTCGATCGTCTTGCACGCCTGGGCGGTGGCCGAGTCGGCGTTCTTGATGTTCTGCGCCTCGTCGAGAATGACGGTGCGGAACTTCACCTGCTTGAGCTGATCGATGTCGCGGCGAATGAGCGAGTAGCTCGTCAGCACCACGTCGACCTTCGCCAGCATGCCGATGTTCTCTTTGCGATCGGCGCCGTGCCACGTGAACTTCGAGAGCGACGGCACGAAGCGTTCGATCTCTCGCTCCCAGTTCGGCAGCACCGAGGTCGGAGCCACGACGAGCACCGGCTTCGAGCCGTGCTCGGTCTTCACCTTGAGCAGCAGCGAGAGCGCCTGAACCGTCTTGCCGAGGCCCATGTCGTCGGCGAGCACGCCCGACAGCCCGTGACGGAAGAGGAACCAGAGCCACGAGAGGCCGGCCTCCTGGTAGTGGCGCAGCTCGGCCTGAAGCCCTTCGGGCGCCTTCACGGGCGGAATGCCGTCGACCTCTTTGAGCTCGGCGATCGCGCGGCGGGCCTTGGCCTCGATCTCGACGTCTCCGATGGTGGCGAGCAGATCGAGCGCGGTGGCGTGGAAGAGCGGCAGCTTGGTCGTCTTCTTGCCCGGCATCGCGCCGGCCTCTTCGAGCAGCGTCGCGGCGGTCTTCAGCTCGGCGAGATCGACCTCGGCGAAGGAACCGTCCTTGAGCGCGATGAACTTGCGGCCCGACTCGAGGAACATGCGCACGGCCCCGAGATCGACCGACTGATCTTCGCTGACGAAGTCGGCCTCGAGATCGAACCAGTTCACCGAGGTCATGTTGACGCGAATGCGCGGGCGCAGCTTGGCGCGCATGCGCAGCTTCGGAGGCGCAGCGGCGAAGATCTCCCACGTCTTGGGCAGGCCCGAGCGGCCGTTGGCCCAGAAGTCGATCGCCTTGTCGCCGAGCGCTTCGTACGAGCTGGTCGCGTCGTCCCACCGCAGGCCCGCGTCGACGAGCAGCTTGCCCGCAGTGCGCTCGAGCTCGTCACGGCGGAGGAAGAGCTTGCGCGAGTCTCCCGAGCCGCCGCTCGCGTAGCCGAGGTAGCGCGCCGTCGGAGACACAGGCACCGTCACCGCCTGGCCGTACCGTGCCGCGAGCTGGGCCTTCACGTAGTCGGCGCGGCCCTCGAGGGTGAGAATGAAGCCAGGCTCGCTGGTGTCGTCGACGTCGATGCCGTCGGCCTGCAGCGAGAGCCGGTAGCGAGGCAGGTGCGCGGCGAAGAACGACAGCGTGCGATCGAGCTGCGCAGGCGGGAACGACATCTGCGGCTCGAGCATCCACTTGCGCAGCATGCGCGGCGGAAAGTCGGGCTCGAGCACCATCGCGGTCTGACCGGCGACGACCCACGTACGGCGGCCGCAGAGCACGATCACGTCTTTGAGCTGCAGCGTGGTGCCATCGGGCAGCGCGATGTCGACCCGCGCGGTGGCGCCTTCGGGGCGGTTGCTCAACTTGATGACCGGGCGCGCGGGCTCGGCGCTGAAGACGAGCGCGGTGCCGCGGTACACGACGCGGCGGGTGCGCACGACCTCGAAGAAGTCGGCGGCGTCATCGTCTCCGAGCACGATCTTCGAGTCGAAGCGGATCTCGTGACGACCGAGTTCCTGGAACACGCGCTCATCGGCAGGCGTGATGCGCGTGCCGGCTGCGAGCAGCCGTTTGACGTGCACGGGTCCCTTGGCCTGCTGATCCGATCGACGCGCCTCGACGACCCACGAGCGGCCACCGGTCTGCGCGTTGGTGGGCGTGATTCGGTAGACGAACTCGAGATCGGGCAGCGCCGAGAGGCCGAGCCAGTTCTCGAGCTTGGCGACGGTGGGCACTCCGACGGGATCGATGGGATCGACCTGCGGCGCTGGCGTCTCTGCGTCGAGCGGAGACGCTTCGTCCTTCTCTTCGGCCGCTTCGGGTTCGGCGGCAGCCGCGGGCGCTTTGGGAGGCACCACACCAGCCGCGGTCTGCGCCGCACGAATACGCGCGAGGTAGATCAGCGCGACGGCGACGACGTGTTTGCAGTGCGGGCCGTACTTGCCCCACGCGTCGCACGTGCAGCTCGACTCGATCTTTCCGGGCTCGGCGGGAGCGACCTGCACGTCGTACTTCTGGCCTTCACTGCCAGTGACACGCGCTGCAATTCCGATCTCGGTGCGGCCGAGCATCGAGACGCGACGGGCTTCGGCGTACTGCCGGCCCTTCTTGAAGGTGGTGGGTTCGACGTCGTCGCGGAGGCTCTTGAGCCACAGGCCGTCATCGGGAGGAAGCTTCGAGGTGGGGGCGTTCATGTCGAGAGGGCGAACGGCGCACGTAACAGCAGTTCCGAGACGGTGCTACTCCCGGGTTGCCCCTCCTTCAGGCCGGGTGTAGGTGCGCACGTCATGCGTTTCGCTCTCGCCCTCGTCGCCTCCGTCGTGGTCCTCGGCTGCATCGATCCCGGCAACATCGACCCCGACGGCGGCACGCGCGTTCGTGTCAATTGCGACACCGTGTCGACGACGTGGCCGGCGCTGGTGACCGATCTCGCGGGCGCAGCGGTGGTGGGCGCTGACGTGACCGCGGTCAACGACAGCAACTTGTCGCTGAAGTCGACGGGCAAGACCGATGCGCGCGGCGTCTTCCTCGTCGACGGCAAGGTCGTCGGCGTGGGCGCTGTCTCGGTGACCGCGACCTTCAACGGGCTCACCTCGAACGTCGGCCGCTTCACGTTCACGCCGTCGGAGTGTGCGGGCTCGGTCGTGACGCCGCGCGATCTGCGCCTCCAGCTGCAGCGCTGAACGCGGCCTCATGAGCAAGAAGCTCTCGCTCACCGAGCTGCGGCAGAAGTACCTGCGCGATGGCGCCACCGTGCCGTCGACCCTGTTGTCGACGCTCGAAGCTGATGGGCGTGCCGGCGCGCTCGCGCTCGCGAAGGCGTTGAAGTCGCGGCAGGCCGAGAACCGGTCTGAAGGGCAGCGGCTCCGGCACATGCTCAAGTTCGAGAACGAGCTGTGGGCGCAGGGCTTCAAGCTGATCGCCGGGGTCGACGAGGCAGGCGCTGGCCCATGTGCGGGGCCGATCGTCGCGGGCGCTGCGATTCTGCCGCTCGGCTACAAGCTCAAGGGCCTCGACGACTCGAAGAAGATCCTCGACGAGGACAAACGCGACGAGCTGGCCGAAGCGGTGAAGCGCGACGCGGTGGCCTGGGCGGTTGGCTGGTGCAGCCACGCCGAGATCGACGAGATCAACGTCTACCAGGCCGGCCTGCTGGCCATGCGCCGTGCCGTCGAAGGCCTCAAGGTGAAGCCCGACTACCTGCTCGTCGACGCGCGCCGGGTGCCGGGTGTGCCGCAGCCACAGCAGGGCATCATCAAGGGTGACGCGCAGAGCTTGTCGATCGCCGCGGGTGCGATCCTCGCGAAGACGACGCGCGATCGGCACATGATCGAGCTCGGCAAGAAACACCCCGAGTACGGCTTCGAACAGCACAAGGGCTACCCGACACCCGAGCACTTCGCGGCGATGGAGAAGTTCGGCGTGCTCGACTTTCACCGCAAGAGCTACGCGCCCGTTCGCCGGGCGATGGGGCTCGAGCCCGAGCAGCAGGACCTGTTCGCGACGGCGGCTGCTCCAGCGAAGAAGCGCTGATGCTTCAACGACGCGTCAGCTCGGGCACCATCAACCGGAACGCCTGACCGCGGTGCGACAGTCCCGACTTCTGATCGTGCGTGAGCTCGGCCAGCGTGCGGCCATCGGCCAGCTCGAAGATCGGGTCGTAACCGAAGCCGTGGGCACCGCGCGCAGCGTGGCCGATGCGGCCCTCACAGGTACCACGCGTGAAGACGACCTCTCCTCGAGGGCTGCACAGACACAACGAGCAGACGAACCGCGCCGTGCGCTTCGCGTCAGGGACGTTCATCAGCTCGGCGAGCAACTTCGTGATGCGCTCGGCGTCCGTCGGTGCGTAGCGCGCGGAGTAGACGCCCGGCCGGCCATCGAGCGCGTCGACCATCAGCCCGGAGTCGTCGGCGAGCGCCCACAGCCCCGTGGCCTTCGCGACCGTCCGCGCTTTGAGCTCGGAGTTGCCCTCGAAGGTGTCGGCCGTCTCGGGGATCTCGCCGATCTCGGGAAAGTCCTTCAGCGAACGAACGTGAACGCCCGCGCCGACGAGGCCCTGCAGCTCGACCAGCTTGCCCTTGTTCGAGGTGGCGAAGACGAGGTCGTTCATCCGAGCGCGCGCTGCTGGGCTTCGATGAGCTTGTTGATGGCGGCGGTGCCGGCGTCGAGCATGGCGTCGAGCTTCGCGCGATCGAACGAGCCGTGCTCTGCGGTGCCCTGCACCTCGACGAGCTTTCCACCGGCGAGCGCGACGATGTTGAGATCGACCTCGGCCGAGCTGTCTTCGACGTAGTCGAGATCGACCGAGACCTCGCCCTTGACGATGCCGACGCTGATCGCGGCGACGGGCGTGAGGGCGGGCACCTTCGACAACTTGCCGCTCGCCTGCAGCTTGCGCAGCGCCAGCGCCATCGCGACGTACGCGCCGGTGATCGACGCAGTGCGGGTGCCGCCATCGGCCTGAATCACGTCGCAGTCGAGCGTGAGGGTGCGCACGCCGATGGTCTTCATGTCGATGCAGGCGCGAAGGGAGCGGCCGATGAGGCGCTGGATCTCGAGCGTGCGGCCGCCCTGCTTGCCCTTGGCGGCTTCACGCGCGCTGCGATCGTGCGTCGATCGCGGGAGCATTCCGTACTCGGCCGTCACCCAGCCCGAGCCGGTGCCGAAGACGTGTGGCGGCACGCGCTCCTCGACGGAGCAGGTGACGATCACCTTCGTGTCGCCAAACTCCACCTGGCAGCTGCCCTCGGCGTGTTTGTTGATGTTCGGGGTCAGCGTGACGGGGCGGGTCTCGAGAGAGCCTCGGTTGAAGGAGCGCATTGGGCGCGCTCTACACGGTCTTCCCCTGCGAAGCGACGCAGCGATTGCTACTTCGGTGCAGGCACGACGCCTTCGCTGCGCTTCTCTTTGGCCTCGACGGTCGAGAGGAACGCCTTGATGCCCGCCGCGATGCTGTCGGCGATCTGCTGCTGGTACTTCGCGTCGGCGAGCCGGTCTCCCTCGCGGGGGTGCGACACGAACCCGACCTCGATCAGCACCGCGGGCGCTTCGAGGCCCATGAGCACGTAGAACGGCGCCTGCTGAACCCCGCGATCCTGCGCCTGAGTGCCCGCGATCAACGACTCATGCACCGAGTACGCGAGCCGCGACGAGTCGTGGTGGGTCTCGGCCTTCTGCAGGTCGGCGAGAATGAACGCGAGCGTGTCGCTG
>JBEOKA010000561.1:0-13034 GCA_040275325.1 Myxococcaceae bacterium
CGGGCTCCGGGCGCCTGGCAAAGCGGCCAAGGACGACGACGTGGCTGTGGCCGCCGCCGACGAGCAGGATGTCCCTGAGGACTGCTGGTTGCGCACCGTGCATCTACGAGGCGCCGTTCGACGCCCTGGCCAGCAGGTCCGCCACCAGCTGCCGCAGGGCGGAGCGTTCGGCGGCCGGCGCGAACTGCGCGGCGCGCTGCCGGCACTGCGCCGCGAGCCGCGCCAGCACCTCGAGACTCGACGACGTCACGCTGCGCTTGAACGAGAACCCGCGCCGCTGAATGCGCGACAGAATCGACTGCGCCTGCAACAGGTTCGGGTCGTACAGCACCGTGTCAGAGAGCTGGTTCGTGCGGTCCCACGCGGTGAAGACGTCTTTCGCCAACTCGAGCACCACCAGGTCCGGGTGCCGTACCGGGTTCACCACGATGCCGAAGTCGAGCTCGTGGCTCACCACCAGGTCATTCACCCTGCGCGACAACTCGTGCACCAGCTGCAGCTCGAGGCGCGGCCACTTCGACAACATCGACGGCAGCGTGCCCGGCAGCCAATGCGCGGCGATGGAGACATGACAGCCGATGGTGAAGCGCCCCGCCGGCTCGTCGTCGTGCCGAGACACGTCGAGCTCGAGGTTCTGCCACTCGGCGAGAAACGCCCTCGCCCGATTGGCCAGCTGGCGGCCCGCCCGCGTCAGCTCGACGCCCGTCTTGTTGCGAATGAGCAGCTCGGTGCCGAACCGCGCCTCGAGCCGCTGAATGGCGACGCTCAGCGAGGGCTGCCGAATACCCAGCCGCTCGGCCGCGCGGGTGATGCTGCCGACCGTCGCGACCTCGAGAAAGTACGAGAGGTCGTTGGCGCCGATGTGCCGCTGCTGGACTGACATTGCCACCGACTATGACACCGATGGTCGGCATCGATTATCGCAATGTCTGACCTGGCCGTACGAAGGCTCCTGCGTGCACTGAAGCGCGCCACAGTGAGGAGTCCGGTCGATGCGACATGTCCTGGGGTTGATGCTGCTTGGAAGTGCGTGCGGGTTCTCGGCGGTCGAGGAGCGGCGGGTCGAGCCGGCCCCGACGACGCTGACGGTGACGCAGAAGCGGAGCGAGCCGACGCTGCCTCAGTCAGGCACCTTCGAGCGCGTGATGAAGGACCAGACCTCGAGCGCGCAGCTGACGTTGGATGAGACGACCGTGTTCTGCTCCGCGCTCGGCTACGGCTTGTCGTTCCTCAAGGTGTCGGTGCCCGCGCTCGACGAGCTCGCCCACTTCGACCACCGCGTCTCGGCCCTGGGCCTGCCCTGCGCCGCAGCAGGCGCCTGCACCGACACCTTCGGCCCCGACTCCATTCTGCAGGGGCGGCCCGGCGTCGAGCAGGTCTCGATTCGCGTCGTGCTGACCGAGGTGCTGCGCTTCGACGCGGCGGCCGGCTCCTGCACGCGCCAACTGCAGGAGACCGTGACGACGTCGGTGCGCGACGTGCCGCTTCGTCACCACGCCGAAGACGAACCTGTCTCGGTGCCGGTAGAGCGCTGTCTGGTGGTGGCCTTCGAGCGCTGAATCGCGCGTGCGAAGTCGCGGCGTCGTGCGCGGTGTGTCGAAGAACTCGATGGAGCCTTCAGTGACGGCGCGAGCGCTGGTTGGTACACCGCAGCGCTTCAGATGTTGCCGCTCGAGACGCGCACCCCGATGCCCGACGACGTGGTGGAGGCCTTCCTCCAGAGCCATGCGTTCGCGCGCTCGATGTTGTCGCTGGCCGAGCGGCTGTGCGCGGCGCCGGCCGATGAGTCGACGGCCGCGGCCGCGAAGCGCGTCGCCGAGTTCTTCACCCACCACCTCGAGGTGCACTTCGTCGATGAGGAGTCGACGCTGGCACCGAGATTGTCGGGCCGTCACAAGGTGCTCGACCAGACCATTGCGGCGATGCGGCTCGAGCACGTGCAGCTGCATGCGCTCATCTCGCGCGTGGCCTTCCTCTGTCAGCTGGTGGCCAGAGACGCGATGCGGTTGATGACGGTGCGCTTCGAGCTGGGCGGCGCAGTCGAGCATCTGCGGCGCTGCCTCGAGTCACATCAGGAGCGCGAGGAGTCGCTGCTCTTCCCCGCGGTGCGCCGGTTGCTCGACTGGCAAGACGTCGAAGAGATGCGGGCCGAGATGGCGCTGCGCCGGGCTCCGGGCGTCGAGCTGTCCGAAGCCGCGGGCTGAAGGGTCAGCCCGGCATCAGCGTGGGAATGACGGCCCGACCATTTCGACGGTAGATGAGGAAGTCGCTGTCGGTCGTCGCGACGAGACAGTCCGGAATCAGCTCTGAGACCCGCGTCACGCACGCATCGGCAAATGACATCGGAACGTCTTCGAAGCGCTCCATGAGCGACTTCAGCTTCGGAACCTCCTGGCTCATCGAGACCACTTCGATGGTTGCCACTGTGTTCATCAGTGCGCGCCGAGCCCGCGCATTTCTGAGCAGGAACCACGCTTCACTGACCACTGCCTCGACAGTCACCACCCGAGCACGAACCGCGAGCGCTTCTCGCGCCCAGCGATGGTGAGTGTCTGCACTGGAGAGCAACGCCACGAGCGGCCCTGTATCGAGAATCAGGGCTGGCTTCATTTCCCATAGCCACGCATGTGTCGCGGGTTGGTCGACAGGTCTCTGGGGAGCCCCTTCGCGGCACCGACCCACTGACTGACACGATCGACGAACGTCTCAGCTTCTCCTTCCGACAGGCGTTCGAGTGCTTCGCGGACGAGCGCAGAGCGAGAGATGTGACGCTTGCGAGCGAGCCGACTGATTCGAGCGCTCAGCTGCTTCGGCACCTTGATGGTCCAGCTCTCCATGCGTCCTCCTCGTCTGCCAGAACGGGAACACCGTATCACACCGAGCCTTGATCAAGTCCGCTGGTGCGTTCTCGCCCACTCGGCGAGCTGGGCCTTTCGAACGCCCCCACCGGCAGCCCTCAGCGCCTCGGCCATCTCGTGCGCAGACTCGAAGCGCTGCGCCGGCGACTTCTGCAACGCGCGCTCGACGATGGGTAGAAGCGGCGACGGCAGCAGCGCCATCACCTCTGGAGCGGGCGGGTCGTCGAGCGTCGCCTTCAGACTCTCCATCTGGCTCTCGTGCTCGAACGGCCGGCGACCGGTGACGAGCTCGCAGAGCACCAGGCCCAGTGAGAACACGTCAGAGGCTGCGGATGCTGGCGTGCCACGCAACTGCTCGGGCGAGAGGGAGTGCAGCGGCATGATGGTCACTCCGCGGTGCGGCATCACGCCGCGCCGACAGCGCGCCAGGCCGAGCCCACGTAGCTTCAC
The DNA here is from genome assembly GCA_040275325.1 of Myxococcaceae bacterium. Lineage (GTDB taxonomy): Bacteria > Myxococcota > Myxococcia > Myxococcales > Myxococcaceae > Xiheimicrobium. The sequence goes on from JBEOKA010000561.1 coordinate 3,309, forward strand.
GGCTCCCGCGCGGCTCACCATCACCTTGTTCGGCTTCACATCACCATGCACGAGGCCCATCGCGTGGGCGACCTCGAGCGCGTCACAGACCTGCGCGCACACCTCGGCAGCCACCGCCGTCGGGGCCGTTACCCTCCGCGGTCTCAGCTCGAAGCCATCGACGAACTCGGTGCAGATGAACGCGTGCTCTTCGAGCTGGCCGAAGTCCTCGACGCGCAGCAGGTGTGCGTGCCTCGCCTGCGCGGCGAGGTTCAGGTCTTCGAACATCGTGGCGAGCAGCTCGTCTTCGACCTGAGCGTGGACTCGTGAGAGCGCGAGCCCGCGCGTGCTGCTCGAGCGCGTCGCGTGAAACACCTCGAAGAGGCCGCCGATGGCGATGCGACCGTGCAGCTCGTACGGCCCGAAGTGCTGAGGAAAGTTCGCCACGGTCTGGACTTGAGCCCAGTCAGCGATTCCTGGTCGAGCGCTGATCAGCTCTTGCCGGCCGACGCCGCGAGCGCCTTGCGGTACGTGCTCGCGAGCTGGCCCATGGCGAACCGGCGCGGCACGAAGCGGAAGGCGAGCATTCCCAGCTGATTCACGAAGCCTGGCACCGCGAGGTGCTCTCGATTCTTCATCGCCTTGATTGCGGCGCGGGCCGTCTCTCCGACCGGCGCCAGCCAGCTGCGCAGCGTCGAGAACCGCTCACCCGACGTCATCTCGGTCGCGATGCCACCGGGCGCGAAGACGGTCATGCTCAGCGGGTGCCCTTCGAGCTCGTGCGCGAGCGCGGTGCCGAAGCTGTTCAAGAACGCTTTCGTGCCCGAGTACGCCGACTGGTACGGCACCGGCATCACGCCCGTCATCGACGAGATGAGCATCACGCCGCCGCCCAGCTGGTGGGCCTTCATGTGCGAGACGAGCTCGGTCGCCATGCGCACGTTGGCGGTGACGTTGAGCTGCAGCATCGAGAGGAAGTCCTGCCAGGCGAGCTCGTGGTGGTGCCCGAAGTGCGAGACGCCGGCGTTCAAGATGGCGCCGTAGAGCTGCCGGCCCGCCATCGACTCGGCCAGCACGCGGTCGACGTCTTCGGGTTTCGACATGTCGCCGGTGACGCAGACGACCTGCACGCCCTTCGGCTCGAGCTCGGCCTTGAGCGCCTCGAGGTTGGCCGCGCGCCGCGCCGAGATGACCAGATTGGCGCCGTGCTCGGTGGCGAGTTGACGGGCGAGCTCCTGGCCGAGCCCTGCCGATGCACCGGTGACGAGAACCCACTTGCCGCGAAAATCCATGCGGCGTGCGTTAGCCCCCCGTGCCCGAGCGAGCAAGAGGCTGCCTGCCCTTCGCGAAGTCGAAGAAGGCGCGCGCGAGCGACGACGGCAGGTGCGCCACCTTGAGCGTGACGTGGGGATGCGCAGGCGCCCAGACGAGGAAGAGCTCTTCGAGAAACTCGTCACCCAGCTCGGCGACGCCGGTGAAGTCGAGCGTCACTTCTCCCGGCTGCACCTCGAGCATCAACAGGCGCGCCGAGAGCCGATAGCGCGAGCCCGCCGACGCCACCTCGACGCGCTGCCGTAGCGGCACCACCGGCGAGTACCGCACCGCACGCGCGCGACCGCTGGCGACGAGCTTGCCCTCGGCCACCAGCTGCCTGAGCTGCTTGTGCACGCCCTGCCGCGAGACGCCGGTGAGCGCCGACACGTCTCGGCTGCCGAACGGAGCTCCGGCGCTCATCAACTTCTCCAGCGTCTGGTTGACGATTCCTGACATGCGGCCGAACGCTACGTGCGCTGGGCCAACGCTCCAGTTTTCGGCTGTGTTTCCCGGTTCGATTCCGTCTTCGCTGACGGCTTCAGCTTCACGGTTGACGATTCGCGGTTGACGATTCGTGAGCGTGGTTGACGAGCTCAGCGCGCGCCGAAGGTGAAACCGTCGCCTTCGAAGCCGAGGAAGCGGGCGTCTGCCGTCGCGGCAAACCGGTACTCGTAGCTGGGCGCGAGCAGGCGGCGCAGGTCGTCGAGCTCGACGCGAACGCGCTGGCAGGGAAGCCGGTTACAGCGGTCTTCGCCCTTCCCCACCGCGACGAGCGGGTACACGGTGCCATCGGCCTTCTCGACGTCGATGACCGACATGCGTAGCTTCTTGCCGTCGCTCCAGGGAATGCCGGCGAGCCGCGCGTCGAGGGTGTCACCGTCCCACAGGCCCTTCTTCGCGATGGTGATGGAGCGTCTGGCGCCGTTGGCCTCGACCCGCTCCACCACCGCGCCCTCGGCAGAGTACGTCACGCGCGTCACCGCACCTGCTGCAGTCCGAATGGTGCGCAGCGGTGTGCCATCGGGCTTCGCGACGTGTTCGACGCTCCACCTCGGGTGTTTGCCGCTGATGTGCACTTCGCCATCAGCGCGAGTCACCACCCAGGTGAGCGTCTGGCCCGCGTCGTTCGCGAGCGTGGTGATGCCGTTCCAGGGGAAGGCCTCAGCGCTCCACGCGAGTGAGGAGGTGAAGCAGCAGGTGAGGCAGAGCAGGAGCCGGGTCATGCCGCGCTCGAGTGCAAACCGTGGGCTCACTACCGCACTGAGGGAGCCGCAGCAGGCGGGCGTGCAGCGTGATGCACAGCCTGTGCAATTCCTCGCGCGGTTCAGAGCACGCTGAATGAGCCCGCGAAGTCCTTCGGCCACAGCACGCGCGGGTCGACGTCCTCGACCTCGTTGTCATCGACGAACGCGATCACTGCGCCTTCGATGCCCGCTGACTCGAGGGCGTTCACGACCAGGTCGCAGGCTCGCTGGCCGTCCCCGACCGTGCAGAACACGTTCACCTTCCCGCTCCCGATGTCGCCGCCGTCGCAGTGACCCTCGTTGGCCTGGCGCAGGCACGTGTCCGCGAGCGCCTCGACCTCTCGCCTGAACTCCGAGTCGTCGTCGGCGTCGAACGAGTCGGACTGCGCGAACTGAATCATCAACACGTGGGCCTCCTGCGCGGACCGGATCGCGAGGCTACCCTCACGCGAGATCGGAGGCGCAGGCTCACTTCGTCGCGGGCGGCGCGGCGGGGCGAATCACGAGCTCGGCCTCGATGGAGATCTTCACCTCGTCACCGACCACCTTCACGGCCTCGGCGGGCGCCTGCCACTTCAGGTTCCACTCCTGGCGCACCAGCATGCCGGTCGCGGTGACGGCGCGCGTCGGGTTGCCGCTGAACGGGTTCGCCACCTCGGGCGAGACCTCGGCCTCGAGCGTCACCGGCTTCGTCACGCCGTGCATCGTGAGGTCTCCCGTCACCTTCAGCTTCGTCTTCGAGACCTTCTGCACCTTCGTCGACTTGAACGTGAGCGTGGGGAACTTCTCGACGTCGAAGAAGTCGGGCGAGCGCAGGTGGTCGTCGCGTTTGCCCCACTTCGTGTCGATGGCCTTCAGGTCGATGCTGGCCTCGATGGTGCTCTTCGAGGGGTCGGCGTCATCGAGCATCACCTTGCCGCTCACCTGGCCGAGGGTGCCGGTGACGTTGCTGACGCCGAGGTGGCGAACGCTGAAGTTGGCGGCCGCGTGCGACGAGTCGATTTCGTAGGTGCCACCGAAGGCGACGGTGGAAAGGGCGACGACGGCGGCACTGAAGAGGCGGAGCATCGAGCGGGGGTCCTGGTGAGGGCGTCGGAAGTGACGCGCGCGCCCAGTACGCACTCGGCTGAAACTGGTTTCCGAAGACGAGCGGTTCAGAGGAACAGGTGCAGCTGCAGCACCAGCGCGTACGAGAGCGGCTGCGTCGCGTCGAGCCGGCGCAGCACGTTGTCGAGCCGCAATTCGAAGTGCGAGAAGAAATACCAGGCCGCCGACAGCCACGCGCCGAACGACGGGCCGCGCTGCCTTCCATCGTGCGCGCTCTCGGCCGTCAGCATCACGTGCAGGCCCTGAACCGGCTCCCAGTCGCCCTGCACGAGGGCGGCGTAACCGACGCGATTGGCAGCGGCGGTGCTCCACGCGAGCACGTCGGCCTCGGCGAGCAGCACGAGCGGCTGCACGGGCGCCCACCGGAAGAACGCGCCGTGCGCCTGCCGCGCGCTCGACGACTCCGGGCGACTGGCGACGAGGCTCGAGACGCCGAGCGAGGTGCGCGTGGTGAAGCTGTACTCGGCGAACGCGGAGTAGCCGCTCTCTCTCGTGTCGGCGAGCGTCGTGTTGGCGAGGCCCATCACCTCGGCGCGCACCTGGCCGCCAGCGTACGCAGCCGAGACGCCCAGCCGCTGCTGCACGTTGGTGTCGGTGAGCGTCAGCGCGCGCACCCACGTCGAGTGCTCGTTGTTCCTCAGGCCGAACGGCACGGGAATGCGCCCAGCGCGAACGAAGACGGCGTCGTTCGCCACCTTCGCGCCGACCCAGTACGTGCGCGCGACGAACGAGGGGCCACACTCACCAGCAGCCGAAGGCTCACAGTGGGGAAGCACGGCCGCAGGCGCGATGGCGTCACGACGGCCGAAGCCACCCGTTCCATGCAGCACCACCTTCTCGGCGAGCGTGAAGGTCGCGGCGAGGTCACTGGCCATCTCGAGCGGCGTCATCACCTTCGGAGCCCCCGGCGCGATGAGGGCGCCAAAGCGCAGGTTGCCCGAGAGGTTCACCTCCGACGGCAGCTGCAGGAACCAGAGGAAGCTCGCGTTGCGCAGCGGGTCTGGTGACGGCGTCGGAGCCCAGCGCACGAGCTGCTCCGACTCGAGCCGGCCAAACGACGTCAGCTGCCCTGCACCCGAGGGGTCGACGTGACAGCTCGCGCAGCCTGTGAGGTCGTGTCGCACCATCCACGGATAGGCGGCGGCGGTGCCAGACCAGCCAAGCAGCGCGATGAGCGAAATGAGTCTCATGACGAAGCGAGCAGTGCTCATCACCTGAGATTGATGGCAAGACGAGAGACGCTTCGTTCCGGGGGTTCGTGTGAAGAGAGTGATGGCGGTCGCGGCGGTGTTGTTGGTGGGTTGCCCTGAGATGATTGGTGACCGTTGTGGGCCTGACCTGCCTCCATGCCCGTCGGGAACGGCCTGCGTCTCTGGAGTCTGTCAGCGTGGAAGCACGGCAGGCGGATCAGCGGCAGGCGGATCAGCGGCGGGCGGATCAGCGGCGGGCGGGTCAGCGGCTGGCGGGTCAGCGGCGGGCGGATCAACTGCTGGCGGGTCAACGGCGGGCGGATCAACCGCGGGCGGAACCACCGCGGGCGGAGCTGCTGCTGGCGGAAGCGCAGGCGGTGAGGTCGACGCTGGCGTGACCCTTCCGGCGCCCGTGATGACCATGACGACGCCTGCCTCGGGCGTCACGCTCAGCGGCACCATGGCGACCCTCTCGGGTGTCATCACGCAGAGCGCGGGCCGCGAGGTCGTCTCGGCGACCATCGACATCGGCTCGGTGGTGCCGCTCGTCATCACCAACACGACCTGGAGCGTCACCATCGCGCTCCCGTCCGACGTCGAGGCGATGCGCTCGTTCGTCGTCACCGCGCTCGACGCGACGGGCCAGTCGACGCCCTTCACCTTCACGCTCGACCTCGACACCCTCGCGCCTCGCGCCACCGTCACCCGGCCCGACGCAGGCGTGGCGGTGGGTGCCAGCGCCGTCGTGGCAGGTCAGGTCACCGACCGCTCGCCGGTGATGTCACTCACGGTGAACGCTGGCAGCGGCGCGCTCGCGGCCACGGTCGACGGTGGTGACTGGAGCCGCGTCATCTCGTTCCCGCCAAACCTCGACCGCGTCATGCGCTCCCTCTCCATCGAGGCGAGCGACAGCCTGGGCAATCAGGCGACGACGATGACGCAGGTGCTGGTCGACACCCAGGGGCCGCAGCTCTCGCTCTCGAGCCCCGACGCGAGCGTGGCCGTCGGCTCTCCCGTGACGCTCACTGGAGCCGCCGTCGATTCCACGAGCGCCGTCAGCGGCTTCACCGTCGACTTCGGCACGGGCGCGCAGAGCGTGACGGTCGCTTCGGACGGAGGCTGGTCGACGATGGCCACCTTCCCCGCCGGGCTCGACCGCGTGAGCCGCTCCGTCACGCTGCGTGGTCAGGACTCGCTCGGTAACCAGGGCCAACAGGTGGCTCAGGTGCTCGTCGACACGCAGGGCCCGGTCTTGTCGCTGCGAACGCCCGACGCAGGCGTGGCGGTGGGCACCTCGGCCGTGCTCTCGGGCACTGCGACCGACTCCACCGGGCCGGTCAGCAGCTTCACCGTCGACGTGGGCAGCGGCGCCCAGGCCGTCGCCGTCACCAGCGGCGCGTGGTCGACCACCGTCACCTTCCCCGCCGGCCTCGACCGCGTGCCCCGTACGGTGACGCTCCGCGGCCAGGACCCGCTCGGCAACGCAACGCAGACGATGGCGCAGGTGCTCGTCGACACGGCCGGGCCGGTACTCACCCTGCGCAGCCCCGACGCGGGCGTGGCTGTCTCGTCACCTGCGACGCTCTCGGGCACGGCGCTCGACTCCACCGGCCCCGTGAGCAACTTCACCGTCGACGTCGGCAACGGGCAGCAGGCGGTGACGGTGACCGGCAGCGGCGGGTGGACGACGACCGTCACCTTCCCGCCCAACCTCGACCGGGTGTCGCGCACCGTCACGCTCCGTGGTCAGGACGCGCTCGGCAACGTCACGCAGACGACGGCGCAGGTGTTGGTCGACACGCTGCCACCGACGTTCACCGCGACGTGGACGCCACCAACCATTCGCGGCGCCATCACCGGCGGCCTCGACTTTCGCGACCCTTCCGAGATTGCCGGTGGCCCCGCGCTGTTCCGCAGGCACGACGCGCCCACCATCACCGTGCAGGCGCCGGCGGCCGACGTGAACCCGGCGTCCGTCGTGCTCTCGGTCGGCACAAGCTCCGTGCAGGCGCAGACCGGCACCAACTGCTCCCTCGACGGAGGCTTCTGTCGCGCGCTGTCGTTCGACCTGTCACAACCGGCGCTGCCCGCGCTGCGCGGCGACCTCATCGTCGGCGTCGCGGGCGCTGACGTTCGCGGGAACACGAGCGCGACCGACGCAGGCACGCTGACGGTGTCGCGCTGGTACTCAGCGTTCGACGGCGGCTCCCAGTTCAACTTCTTCTCGCTCGCAGAGACGGGCGAGCTGGTGGTGCCCAACTCAGGCACGAGCCGCGTCACGGTGTTGAACAGCCTGGGCGCGCCCAGAGCGAACTTCGTCGCGCAGGGCCAGCCGCTCGGCGCCGTCGCCGTCGGGCAAGTGAGAATCTCGGGCACCCGCTACCTCTACACGCTCGAGCTCGTCGCTGGCGGCCAGACGGTGGGCGAGGCGATGCCGCTCGACCGGCCGGCAGACCCCATCGTCGGGTGGACCGGCGCCTCGGTGCGCACGGGCCTGTATGGCGCACCCATCATTCGCACCGACCCGAACAACTCGGCCGAAGAGGTCGCCAGCATCTACGTCATCGGAGACTCGTTCGGCGGGTGGAAGTCGGCGGCCGACTGGCGCTCGCTGGTGACGGGGCAGGTCGGCACGCGCATCGCGAACCCCCTTCAGGGCCTGCAGAACAGCATCACCTCGGTCGCCGGCATCGGAGGCCGCTTCATCGCCACGGACGGCGTGAAGCTGTTCGGCTTCCGCGGTTCGTCTTCGAACTTCACGTTCCTCGAAGAGATTGGGACTCCGTTCACCCTCACGCCTGGCAGCTACACCCAGGTGAACCAGCTCGCGGCGACGTCGAGCACCGAGGTCGGGGGCATCGGCCTGGCGACAGGCGCCTCGGGCCTGTTCTCGTCGGTCTTTCCGACGGCGTTCACACCGAGCGTGGCCACCACCGCAGACTTTCCGAACTACTCGCTGCACAAACAGGGCACGGCGTGGTTCCCCGTTCGTACCGTGGCGACGAACGTCGACCGCATCTGCTCGGCGACGCTGACCTCGACCGCCTTCACCTGCCTCAGTGACGTCAACGGCGTCGTGTATCGGTTTGCCCTGGGCGCGAACGACACGCTCTATCTCCTGGTGGCGCGAGGCGCGAGCCGGGTGCTGCAGGTGCGCACGGCGTCGACGCTCGCCCTGCAGTGGGAGACCGTGCTGCCGGTGGCGTGCGAGCTGTCACTCGTGCCGACGTGTCTTCAGGGCAGGCCCGTCATCGGCTGTCTCGATGGCCAGGCGCGAATCCTCTTCCTCGAGACCGACGGGCGCGGCATCGACACGGCGGCGGAGTGGCCGATGCTGGGCCACGACCCCGGCATGACGTTCAACCAGTCGACGCCGCTCGGCGGCTATGCCTGCCCCTGAGCTGACGGTGCGCGCTTGAACCTGAGCGACGACGAACGGCTCTCGGACTGCGGGCTCCACCGCTCCACGTCTCGAGCACGCAGGCCGTCAGAGCCCCGCGTCTCGCAGCGCACGGGCCGCGGCGCGCTCCTTCTGCCGCTCGACGCAGCGCTGCAGAATCGACTTCACCATCTCGTTGGGAGCGCCGGCTTCGACGCGAAACCCGCTCCCGCCACCGGCCCGCACGCGCGCGAGCTCGAGCAGGTCGGCCTGGCTGGTGCGGCCCTGACTCTGCGCCCGCAGCCGCGCGATGGAGAGCAGGCTGCCGATGCTGCGCCGCAGCTCATCGGTCTTCGTGCCGTCGGTCGGCGCGACGTCGGCCACCACGCCCACGTCACGCGAGACGTCGACGTGCAATGAGACACCCTTCGTCGTCTGCAGAATGACATCACGCAGGCGCGGCTCTTCTTCACCGACGAGGTCGGCGATGGCCTCGGGCGAGAGCCTGCCGTAGACCTCGCCATACGCCTCCGACGGGTCGAGCACGGCCGGAGCGGCAGGGTCTCCGCGCTCCAGGCGGTCGAGCATCGCGCGCACCTCGGCGTCGGGGCCCGTCAGCAGCGCCTGCCGGTTCCACAGCGCGACGGTGCGTGAGTCGCCCTGGTCGTAGAGCTTTGCGCGCGGGCCGTAGTCGACCGGCACTCCCGCGGGCATGGGCGCGTGCTCGAGCTGGCCGGTGAAGACGGCGACGCCGTCGATGAGCGCCATGCGGTCGAGGTGCACCATCGGGTCGAAGCCGCCGTCGCGCATCTCGTCGAGGTCGGCCCGCGCGCCCGCCGTCACACAGTCCATCACCAGGGGACCGAGCTCGGAGTTGAGAATCGCGCTCACCTCGGCCACCACCGCGCCGCGCTTCACCGTCGACGGCATCATCGACAGCAGCGGGTCCGTGGGCCGCGGCGGCGGAGCGCTGGGCGCGAAGGCTCCAGCGTCGAGCACGGGAAGCGGGACGAACGTCTCGCGCTGTCGAGCGCGCGTGCCTTCTTCGTCGGTCATGTACTTCGGCAGCTTGATGACGGGCGGCGGCGGGCGCGGCGGCGGCTCTGCGCCCACCATCAACCACGCTCCGGCGAGGAGCAGCCCGGCGGCGAGCACCAACCACAACCAGCTGCGTCGTCGCGTCGTCATGCGGTCGTGTCGTCAAAGCCCGAGTCTGTGGCGCTGTCGAGGCTGTGGCCCGGCAGTTTGGTCGTCGACGCTTCCGCTGGTCATGAGCGGTCAGCAGGCGTCGCTGCTGAGGTCGCGTGGGGGAACGTCACTGACGCTGGCCGCCGTCGCGCGTTGTCGCTGCTCAGATCGACGCTCCGTGGCCCAGTCGTGCGGTGGGTCGATGCTGGCGCGGCTCGCGACGCTGATGCGGGCGTCGTCACTCCGCTGGTCAAGCTCTGTCGCGGCTCACATCCGACGCTGGCGCGGGCGTCGTCACTCCGCTGGTCAAGCCCTGTCGCGGCTC
>JBEOKA010000562.1:0-22173 GCA_040275325.1 Myxococcaceae bacterium
TGGCCGTCGTCATCTCGCTCTTCATCTCGTTCACCCTCGACCCGATGTTGTCGGCCCGCTTCTCGAAGCAGCGCGAGCTGGGCGCGCAGCACAAAGAGAACCCCATCGCGGGCATGCTGCGCCGCACCTTCGAGTGGCAGGAGTCGCTCTACGCGAGCGCCCTCAAGTGGAGCATCGCGCACCGCTGGCTGACCGCCGTGCTCATCGTGCTGGTGGTCGGCGGCTCGGTGGGCGCGACCATCGCCGGCGGGCTGGGGCTCGACTTCGTCACGCCAGAAGACCGCAGCCAGTTCATGGTCGACCTGAAGCTGCCCGAGGGCTCGAGCCTCGTCGAGACGGCGTCACGGGCGAAGCAGGCCGAAGAGGTCATCTCGAGCTTCCCCGACGTGAAGGAGATGTACACGGTCATCGGCACCTCGTCCGACGGCGCGGGGCAGGACGCGAACCGCGCGCGCATTCGGGTGCTCATCAAGGGGCGCACCGAGCGGCAGCTGACGCTGAAGGCCATTCAAGAAGAGACGCGCGCGAAGCTCGTCGGCGCGCTGGCCAGCGGCACCGAGATCGGGCTGCTCGACCCGCCCGTCATCGAGGGCCTCGGCGACTTCTTCCCCATCATGCTGTCGGTGATGGGCAACGACTACGAGCAGATCAACGCCGAGGCGAACCGCATCGCGGGCATCTTGAAAGAGCTCAAGGGTGCCAACGGCAAGCCGCTGGCGAACGACGTGCGCGTGGCGTCGAACCCGCCGAAGCCCGAGCTGGCCGTCGCCATCGACCGCAGCCGCGCGAACGACACCGGCCTCACGAGCGCCATGCTCGGCATGCAGATGCGCCTGGCCATGAACGGTCAGCTCGCCGGCAAGCTGCGCCAGGACGGCGTCGAGACCGACATCATGGTGCGGCTGAGCGAGAAGGACCGCGCCACGCCCGAGGTGCTCAAGACGATGGACGTGTTCACGCCGACCGGCCTGCGCCCCATCTCTGACGTGGCCACGCTGTCGATGCGCGACACGCCCAGCATCATCGAGCGCTTCAACCGTGAGCGCCGCGTGATGGTGCAGGCCGCGTCGGTCGGTGAAGGCGGCGCGCTCGGCGACCTCGCCACCGCGCTCAAGGCCCGCCTCGCGCAAGAGCCGCCCCCGCCCGGGGTGACGCTCTATTACGACGGGCAGATCAAGAACCTCGACGAGCAGAACGAGGCGTTCGGGCTCGTCTTCATCCTCGCGGCCGTCTTCGTCTACATGGTGCTCGCCTCGCAGTTCGAGTCGTTCAAGCACCCGTTCACCATTCTCATGTCGGTGCCGCTCGCCTTCATCGGCGCCTTCCTCGCGCTGCTCGCGACGGGCTTCAGCCTCAACATGGGCGCGGCCATCGGCATCGTGCTGCTGATGGGCCTGGTGACGAAGAACGCGATTCTGCTCGTCGACCAGGCGCTGCAGAACCTTCGCGCCGGAGACGACCTCGACACCGCGCTCATCAAGGCCGGCCCGCGGCGCCTGCGCCCGATTCTGATGACGTCGGCGGCCATGGCCATCGGCATGGTGCCCACCGCCATCGGCCGCGGGCAGGGCTTCGAGTTCCGCGCGCCCATGGCCATCGGCGTCATCGGCGGCGTCATCACCTCGACGTTCCTCACGCTCTTCGTGGTGCCGCTCGTGTTCGCGGTGTTCGAGAAGCTGACGCCGCCGAGCATGCGCATCAAGAAGACCGGGGACGAAGTGGCGCCGAAGGCCGACGAGACGACGCGCATCGTGCCGACGCCTGGCCTGGCCGCGAAACACGACGACGTTCACGGCGCGGCCGCACGGCCCGTCTGAAGCGGAGACATCATGAAAGCCCTCATCACCGCCGCGCTCACGTTCGCAGGCACGGCGCTTGGCCAGACCCAACCGGCGCTCACGCCGGCCGCAGCGCCACCGCCCTCGGGCGTGCAGCAGACGCTCGCCACCGAGCAGGCCTTCATGGCCGAGCGGCGCCAGGTGACGCTCAAAGAGGCGCTCACCATCACCGAGAAGAAGAACCCCGACCTGCAGGCCGCGCGCACCGCCATCGCCGCTGCTGCAGCGAGAACTCGCCAGGCGCTGGCCGTCGCGTTGCCAGAGCTCTCGCTCGGCGCGTCGTTCGTGCACACGAGCGTCGCCCAGGAGTTCAAAGCGAAGGACTCGGCCATCGCGCAGGCCGAAGGCACCATCGGCCTCGTCAACTACCTGAGCCAGACGTTCACGGGTCAACCCGCGAGCGAAGCGCAGCTGGCGCCGTTGCGTGCCCAGCAGAAGCAGGCCATCGACCAGGTGCAGGACATCGTCATCGTCGCGCGCAACTCGTTGTACGGGAACCTGCTGCTGACGCAGGTGCTCTTCTCTCCCAACTTCTTCCTGCTGCCTGCGGCGTGGGAAGGCGGCGAGGCGGCGAAACTGGGCACGCTCGAAGCCCGCGAGCAGATTCTGCTGGCCGTCGCGCGAGTGTACCTGGGCCTCGAGGGCATCGGGCAGCTCGAGCAGGCTGCGAAAGAGGCAGAGCAGGTCGCCCTCAAGCGTGAGCGTGACGCCAAGGCGCAGGCGAGCGTCGGCACCTCGACCGAGATTGCCGTGCTGCGCGCGCAGTCAGAGACGGCCCAGGCACGCTCGCTGCTCTCGTCGCTCTCGGGGCAGCGGGTGGCGTTGACGGCGCTGCTCGAGGCGCTGGTGGGAGAGCCGGTTCGCCCACTGGACGACGTGCCGACGCGCTTCGACATCACCGCCGGCAAAGACGACGAGACGCCGTGGGAGCGCTCGTACGGCATCAAGGCGCAGAGCGTGGGCGTGAAGATTCAGGAGCGCATCTCGGGCGTCGACAAGCTCACCTGGCTGCCCACCGTCGTGGCGCAGGCGAAGGGCAGCTACAACTCGAACCGCGGCTTCGCCGGCACGAACTTCATCTTCGACGGCATCCTCGCGGCGGAGTGGAAACTGTACGACCGCGGCCTGCGCTACGCGCAGATGCACGACAACGAGGCGAAGCTGGTTCAGCAACGCGCTCAGCTCGAGGCCGCGCGCGCGAAGGCCAAGGCGAACTGGATTGGCGCGAAGACGAACCTCGACGCAGCGGTGGTGGCGTTGCAACAGGCCGAGGCCCAGGCGGCGCTCGCGTCGCGAGCCCAGAAGCAGGTCGGCGCGGCGTACGAGGCTGGCCTCACCACCTCGCTCGAGGTGAGCGACGTCGACAACAAGCGCTTCCTCGCGGCGTCGTCGGCGGCGCAGGCACGCGCGCAGCTCGAGATTCGCAAGGTCGAGCTCGCCGCGGCCGAAGGGCGCCTCGGGTCGATGCTGGGACTCTCTGACGAGTGACGTCTGGGCGCTGGGCCTTCGTCGCGGTGTGCGTGGCGCTCCTTCTCGGCGGACTCCTCACCGTCCTGTTCGTCGTGAATCATGGCGTGGTGTGCGTCGAGACGTCGGCGGTCGCCGCGCCGCTCGAGGGCACGTGGAGAAACGACGACGAGCTGATGGTGCTCCGGCCCGGTGGCGTCATGCGCGGCGTGCTGCTGACGCAGGGCCTCCTCCTGGAGGCGACCGACGTTCGCACCTCGACGTGGTCGCTCGATGGCGGCGTTTTGAGGTTGGGGAACCTCGAGCCTTCGACCTTCTGGCGCGTCGATGCGCAGCGACTCGAGGTGGCCCCACCGTCGGGGCCGACGTTTCGCCGCGTTCGCTGCCTCGGCGCCGACTGACCTCGCGTTTGTCCTCTCTCGTGAGGCGCGGCATACGCACGAGCATGCGCGTGGTGTGGGTGCTCGTGGTGATGATGGGCTGTGGGCGCGTCGAGCCCACCAGGGACCTCGATGCGGGGACTCCGGTCGATGCAGGAACTCCGGTCGATGCAGGAACTCCGGTCGATGCAGGAACTCCGGTCGATGCGGGAACCCCGGTCGATGCGGGAACGCCAGTCGATGCGGGAACGCCGGTGGATGCGGGGACTCCGCCTGACGCAGGACCAGCCGTTGGCGACGCGTGCTCCACCATGAGCCAGTGCGGAGGCATGGCGCCCATCTGTCAGGGGTTCGGCAACGGAGTCGTGCAGTACTGCGTCGCGACCTGCACCGCGCCTCCGGGAATGATCAGCGACGGAGGCCTCCCGCGCGCTGATTGCCCCGAACGCGCGGTGTGCCTTCCCGACTTCAACCACATGCGGACCGGCACCTGCGTGGCGGAGTGCCAGCGCGACACCGACTGTCGAACGAGCGAGGGCTATTTCTGCCGCCGGTTCTCCATCGATGGTGGCTCGGGCCAGACCTCGAACGGCTACTGCGCGCCGTCGCATTGTCAGTCCCGCGGGTGCAGCTCGAGCTTCGAGTGCTTCTGCTGACCGTCAGCTCGCGAGGAACTCGCCGAACCGGCGCATCGAGCGCGCGTGCATCAACGCCTGAGAGCCGCGGTACACCAGCCACGGCATCGCCGGAACGAACCCGCGCAGCGTCGTCATCAACACCTTCGGCTCGCGCAGCAGACGAAACTCGAACGCAGCCGTCACGCCCTCCGACACCAGCGCGCCATCACGAACCTCGAGCACCTCGACGTCGTCATCGCTCTGTCCGGGCACGTGGCGCAGGCGCAACACGCTGACGCCGCCGAACTTCACCTCGATGGCCTCGGCGCCCAGCACCGTCGACAACCCGGGCACGTCAGACGGCAGCCACTCGAAATAGCCACGCGCGGTCTGTTTCGCGCTCCACCCGGCTTTCGGCGAGAAGCGCTGAACCGAGAGCACCGTCGACGGGCCGCTCCACTCGGCCGTCTCACTGGCCGCGCCTTTGTACGCGGGCAAGCGGCGTGTCTCGACGTCGGGTGCGTGCACCAACTGCTCCAGCTGCGAGACGGGGTCGTCACCACCACCCGAGAGCACCGACACCGGCAGGCCGCTCGCGCGCAGACACGCCTCGCGCTCGTCCTGCTCGCCACACGAGAAGAAGACGACCCGCTGAGGCTTCGTCAGGCGAACGGCGCGCGAGACCGAGTCGGCGAGCAGCAGGTCGACGTCGTCGGCCGAGCCCTGAAACAACCGCGCGCGAGGCCCCGAGGTGCGCGCGAGAAACACCACCACCTGCGCACCGGCCAGCGCCACTTCGGCCTCGGCGACGGAGAGCAGGTCGGCCTGCCACGCGCCGTCGCCGCTCGCCCGCGTGCCCACCACCGTCACGTCGCACGACGACGCCAGCTTCTGGGCCAGCGCACGCCCGAGCGCTCCGGTCCCTCCGGCGATGACGACGCGGCGACGCTCCGACGAACTCATGGAGCGCCGCGCTTACCACGCGTCAGCTCTTCGAGAGGTAGTCCTTCGCGTCGCTCTCGGAGGGGAAGGGCTTCATCGAGGCGCCGGTGAAGGTGTTGCACGCCTTCAGCAGCAGCGCCTTGAGCCCGTCGATGCCCACGATGGCCGCCTTCGCCGTCTTGGGCTCGAACGTCGTCTTGCCGAGCTCCTTCGCGCGCTTCATGAACTCGGGCGGCACGCCGATGCCCTCGAAGTTCGAGAGCGTCGCGACCTTGTTGGGCAGCTTCGACATGATGGCCGCCGTCTCGTCGAGCTGAAGCAACATCTTGTCGAGCGAGAGGCCGCGATAGTCGCTGTACAGAATCTTCGTTCCTCGATGGTCGAGCCAGGCGATGGGCATGAGCAGTCGCTCTTGCAAGATGCGATCGCACGACGCGGCGCCAGTCGCTGCGCGCTCCTTGCGTTCGTCAGACGGTGGCGTCTCGCGTCGGCAGGGGTACCCTCGACCCATGTCCGAGAATGAGCTGATGCAGTGGGCCGCGCTGGGCGCGGGAGGCGTCGTCGCTGCCGGTGTGGGCTACGCGCTCGTTCGCTTCGTGAAGCAGCAGAACGCCATCTGGCCCGACGCGGCTGCGAAGTACGGGCTGACGCACTCGACGAAGTCAGAGTCGATTCCACTCGGCAACTCGCGCGACTTCGACCTGCTCGACGGGCCTTCGCTCTCGGTGGTCTCGATGCGGGAGCAGATTGGACGCACGCGTCGCCGCAGCACCGTCATCACCGCGCGCTCGGCGCCATGGCCTTCGCCCGTGCGCTTCGACGTCGAGGTGATGAGGCCGAAGGCGACGTTTCATCTCGTGTCGACGGGTGACGCCGCCTTCGACGCCCGCCGCTTCATCACCTCGGAGGCGAAGGCGGCGGTGCAGGCGGTGCTGACGCCAGCGGTGCGAACTGCGCTGCTCGCGTGCCCTCACTCGACCCTACGCATCGCATGTGACGGCGCGCAGGTGGTGGTCTCGTTCGGAGAGCTCGTCACCGACGCGAAGCAGCTCACCGGCGCCATCGACGTCGCGCTCGCCATCGCGAAAGGACCGTGAGTGTCAGACCTCGAGCAGTACCTCGACCAGCTCGGGAAGGCGCACGGCTTCACGAAGGAAGAGCTCGACGCCAATCGTTCAGGTGTCGTGCACCCGGCCCAGCTCGCCCGCTCGCAGCGAGGCACCATCAGCGGTCCCGTCTTCTGGGTCGTCTTCGTGGCAGCGATTCTCGTCGGAGGGCTCGGCGGTGCGTACGCCTTCGTCGATGGCTCGAGCAGCCCGCTCTCGCGGGTCGACCGCAACGCCCTCATCGCGATTCTCGGCGCCACCACCCTCGCCACGCTCCTCTTCAGTTGGGCGGGCATCAGCTCGATGCGACGCGCGGCTCGTCAGCGTGAGGCGTTTCGCGCGGGCACCGTCACCGTCGTCGAGGGGCTGGTCGCCAGGGGCGCCGTACGCGGCCAACACGCGAGGTTCTGGCTCGACCTCGGCGGCCAGCGCTTCTCGGTCGGCCGAAGCACCTGGGAGCTCGTCACCCACGGCGCGACGTACCGCGGCTACCTCATCGCGGGGCAGTTGGTGACGTTCGAGCCCGTGCGCTAACACCTCACGAATGTCGATTCGTGTCGGCCTCGTGGTCGCGCTGCTGCTGACGGCCTGCCCTTCGGCAGACTCGTGCAAGTCGAAGAACGACTGCTTCAAGGCCTTCGAGTGCGTGAACGCCGTGTGTGTCGCGACCGACGCGGGCACGGGCACTGGAGGAGGCACGAGCACCGCGGGCGGCTCCGCTTCTGCCGGTGGGGTGACGGGCGGCGGCATGGGTGGCGGAAGCGCGGGTGGAATGGTCGGCGGAGGCGTAGCCCCCACGGACGGCGAGTCGTGCACGCGACCGAACGTGCTCACGCTTCCTTCGACGCTCACGGCGACGACGGTGGGAGCACGCAACGACGTGTCACTGCGCTGCACCGGCTTTTCGAACCCCGGCCCCGACCTCGTCTATTCAGCCACCGTTCCCGCAGGGCAGCGCCTCGTCGTCAGCGTGGAGCCAACGGAGGCGGACGCAGGTCTCCTCTTCGACCCGTCGCTCTCCATCGTCTCGGGACCCGCGGCCAACTGCGCATCGACCGACGCGGGCGTGTGTCTCGTCGGCCGTGATGAGCGCGGCGCCGACACCGTCGCGTGGCTCAACGAAGACGTCTTCGAGCGTGAGGTCTTCGTCATCGTCGACTCGTACCTGACGGAGCCCGACGAGACCGCGGGCTCCACGTTCCAGGGAACGTTCTCGTTGAGCGCGCGCCTCGAGACACCTGGCGCAGGAGACCGCTGCGAGACGGCCGAGACCATGCCCGCGAACGGCGCCCGCCAGAGCACGCTCACTGGCTATGGCCCCGACTACCGCTTCGCGCAGAGCACCGGCTGCTCCCTCGAGTCAGGGCCCGACCGCGTCTTCGCCGTCGAGGTGCCTGCGGGCGAGCGCCTCACCGCGACGGTAACGCCAGCGCCAGACGCGGGCCTCGACGTCGTCGTCAACCTCGTGGCCGCGCCCGCTGCGACGTGCCGCGCCGCTCCACCCGTGTGTCTCGCGAGCGCAGACCGCGGCCTCACCGGACAGGCCGACAGCGCCAGCTTCATCAACACGAGCACCGCCACGCAGTCGCTCTTCGTCGTCGTCGGCAGCTACCTCGCGATGCCGCCGGGTGGAGACTTCACGCTCACCACCACGTCGCTCCCGCCGCCGCCGGGAGACACCTGCTCGACCGCGACGCCGCTCATCGCGGGCACGCCACTCACCGGGCAGACGCTCGCGGGCTACGGCGACGACGTGAGCTCGGGCATCGGCTGCGCCTCGGGCGGCACCGGCGGCGACCGCTTCTATGCGCTCACCATTCCGGCGGGGATGCAGGTGACGGTCACCGCGACTCCACAGGCGACGCTCGACACGGTGCTCTCGCTCGTCGATGCCGCAGCCTGCGCTGCTCCGCTCACGTGCCTGACGGGAGCGCCGTCGAGCGCGCAGGGGCTGGTGGACCAGCTCTTCTTCACCAACCGCACCTCCACGCCGCTCGCGGTGCTCATCGCCGTCGACTCACGCACGGGCGGCAGTGGAACGTTCGACCTCTCGGCCACCATCGCCGACCCGCCGCCGGGCGACTTCTGTGGCATCGCGAATCTGCTCACGCTCGACGCGGGCGTCACGGGCACCACCGTTGGCGCGACCAACGACTACGAAGACGGAGACCGCTGCGCCTCGGGCTTCACGGGCCCCGACACGACCTACGCGTTCGACATTCCGCCTGGCCAGCGCGCGACGCTCACGGTGACGCCGACCTCGGGAGACGGTGGCTTCAACCCCTCGCTCTCCATCGTGCCCGCGCCTGCGACGTCGTGCGAGGCAAGCCCACGCGTCTGCATCGGCGCCGCGAACGCAGCGTTCGGAAGCGCATCCCCGCGCACTGCCACCGCGTACAACCCCGGCACGACTCCGCTCTCGACCTTCGTCATCGTCGATGGCTCGAGCGCGTCGTCGGGCACCTTCACGTTGTCGGCGACGGCAGCGACTCCGGCGGCGAATGACGTCTGCACGACGGCGACCACGATGCTCTCCGTCACGCCCAGCACCTCGACGCAGCCGCTGACGGGCCAGACGCTCACCGGCTTCACGCGCGACTACGACTGCCTCTCGTTCGCTTCAGGAGCCGACCGCGTCTACGGCGCCCAGGTGGCCGCGCTCCAGCGGGTGAGCCTCACGGTCACGCCCACGCCAAACGTGCCCGACGCCGGCAGCTTCGACCCGGTCCTCTCCATCATCGGTGGTCCATCAGCTCGCTGTGACTCTGCGACTCGTGTGTGCCTCGGCCAGATTGACGACGGTGCCCAGGGCACAGCCGAGACGCTCTCCTTCAATCACGTCGGCGCGGCGCAGCAGGTGTTCGTCGCGGTGGGTTCGTACGAGAGCGCGCCCGTGGACTCGACCTTCTCCATCGTGGCCACGAGCCAGCCGCTGCTCGACGGAGAGGTCTGCGAGAAGCCGATTCCCATCGGTGTCACCAACACGCGCAGTGGTGACTCCTTGCGCGGCCTGCTGCGTGACTACGAGCTGAACGGCGCGAGCTGCAGCAGCTCGTTCGGAGACGACGTGGTCTACGCGGTCACGTTCACGAACTCGTTCACCATCACCGTCACGCCCGACGCGATGAGCGACGCGGTGCTCAACGTGCTCGATGGACCAGCGGGTTCCTGCGCAGCAGCGACGGCGTGTCTGGCGCGCGCTGATCAAGGCGGTGACGGCGCGCCCGAGGTGGTGTCGCTGGTGAACACGACGGGCGCTCCCCGCACGGTGTTCCTGGTCGTGTCGGCGTTCAGCGCCGGCGACATGACGTTCTCGGTGGCGGCGACCATCAACTGATGCGCCTCGCGTTCACCCTCAGCTGTCTGGCCTCCTTCGCGCTCGCTGAGCCGATGGGCCGCGACATCAACCCGGGCGTGCTCGGGCCGAACGCGCTGCCTCCACTCGCGACAGATTCGCCGTGGGTGCGGAACGAAGTGCGTGTGCAGCTCGGCTGGGCAGGTCAGCTCTCCACGCCCGAAGGTGGCGGACTCGACGGCTCGATGCTGGTGCCGTTCCGGCTCGAGCTGGGGCTCTACGAGCGCATCGCGTTCTGGGCCGAGGGGAGTCCGTTCGAGCTGTGGCAGTACTCACCCGAGACGTACGCCGCGTGGCAGCCGAAGCGCTCGAAGGGCATCACGCGCGCAGACGTTCGCCTCGGCACGCGCGTTCGACTGTGGAGTGATTCGGGCTTCCGTCCTGCATCTGCCGTGCGTGTGGTGCTGAAGACCGCGACTGGAGAAGACCTCTTCACGCGGCGGTTCCTCGACGCGCCCGCGTATCAGTTCGATCTGCTCAACGCGTGGCACTGGCTGCTGGGGAGCACCCGACTCGAAGCGCGGCTCGCCGTCGGATTCCTCGCGTGGCAGCAGGGCGCGGCGGGTCAGAACGATGCAGTGGCGCTCGCTGGAGCCGTGCTCGCGCGCTGGGCGCAAGTCTCGGTGTGGCTCGAGCTGCGTGGCTACGCGGGGTGGCTGCGCAACGACACTCCGGTGGTCGCCTCGGCACAGGCCGACTTCGAGCTCACGCCGATGGTCGACGTGCTGCTCGGCGTCTCGCGTACCTTCAGAGACCCACCGACGTTCGAGGTCAGCACGTCGCTGCGCGTTCGCCTGCCGACCGACTGATCAGCTGCGCGCCTTCACGCGCTTCTTGCGGGCGTCGAGCTGCAGGAAGAGCGGCTCCAGGCCCTTCGGCATCGTGTCGAACGCGACGCCGATGCGGCTGAACACCGACGTCATCGGGCTGCCGGCCTCGGCCCACGCGACCGTGCCCGTGAAGTCGACCTCGGTGCCATCGACGAGGAAGAAGCCATGCACCTTCGAGCCGGGCAGGAACACCTGGGGCAGCTCGGCCTGAAAACCACCACGAGAGACGTCGGCGGTCAGGGCCGGCAAGCGGCGGCCGAGAGAGAGCGGAAGGCGCAGCGCACGGCGAAGCGAGGTTCGGCGGGTCGTCATGCGCAACAGGCTTCCACAGCGTTGTCGCGCGTCGAGTTTCTGACCGTCGCTACTCGCCAGTCGCCTCGCGCCGCGCCTGCATCGCCGCCCTCAACAGCGCTGCGTACTCCTCGTTCTTCGCGTCGACCTGCTGGGCGAGCCTGGCCGCCATCTCCGCCATCCACACGGCGCCGCGCTCGAGCTCTTCCCGCGCCAGCTTCGCGAAGAACTCTCCGTGAAACGACTGCGTCGTCTGCTCGGCCATGGGGTCCCCCGGGGGTGTGCTGCAATGAGGAGTCACGAAGTGGTGTGAACGGGTCAGCGAGCGTTACGGCGTTGATACCGGCAGCCCTTCAGACCGATCACCCGACACCTGCGCACACAGGGGCACCCGTGTCGTTCTCATGCGATACATCGGGCTCCGATGAGCCGGCCGCCCCGACGCCCGACCTGGCAATGGACGACCCTGCTCGTCTCGGTCGCGCTCGCCGCCACGCTCGGAGCGACGCTCTACTTCGCGACCTCGAGCCTGCCCTACCTCGCGTCGTCGCCCACCACCGACCCCACGTTCGGCGCGCTCAACGCGTGCCTGCATCACCTGGTGCCCTCGAGGACTGGGTTCGCCGTCTCGCGCGACGCGAAGCACGCAGCGGTCTGGTCGACGAACACGCTCGCGCGCTGCTCGGCTGATCGACCCGACGGCGGCACGAGTGAAGCCACCTGGAACCTCAGCGGCGTCACGGTCGGCACGTTCGATGGAAGCGGCTCACTCTGGGTCGTCTCGCAGCCGGGCGGGCTCCAATCGACGCTGCTCGAAGTGAGGGACGGTGGGTCCATCGAACATGGAGAGACCGGTGCAGTCGACCTCGCAGGCACGGCCTCGGGGCTCGTGGTGCTCGAGCAGAGCGGCAAGCTCGTGGCGCTCTCGGCGAGCGGCGAAGGCACGGGCTTCTCCGAGGTGCCCATGACGCGCGGGCAGCGACTGCTCGTCAGCGGTGACGGTCAACGCGTGGCCGTGGTGGGTGATGGCGCGGTGCGGGTGTTCGACGCGACGACGCTGGCGCCGCTGCGCATGGAGGCGCCGTGCGAGGTGGCGCAGCTGTGGTGGTTGAAGGGCGGTCACCGCGCCCTCGTCACCTGCCGAAGTGACGGGCTCGCGCTCGTGCTCGACACCGACACGGGCGCGCAGGAGACGGCTGCTCCCGCGAAGCGCACGCCTTCGGTGCTCGCAGGCGCAACCGGCCCGTACGTCGAGCCATGCGACGTGCTGCCCTGCACTGCCGACGAGCCGATACCGGAGCCTCGAGAATGAAGGCGTGGTGGCTGGTGCTCCTCTCGGGGTGCGCCGCGTCGCTCAACGTCACTCGCGCGGTGCCGTCTGCCCTCCGCACCGAGACCGTCATCGCCATCGCGGCCTCGGGCCCGTACGCGATGGAGCTCGTCTCTGGCGTTCGTTCGAAGCTCGCGCCCCGCGTGAAGGTCGAGGCGTGCGTGCTCGGCTGCCCCGCCGTCGGCCTCTACGCGTCGCTCTCGCTCACGCCGGGCCCTCATGACGGCCGCATCGACCGCACCTGCCAGGCCGAGGTCTACACGGGCGAGTCGTGGCTCACGCCGAAGTCGAAGCGCGGCGCGCTCACCGTGCCCGTCAGAGACCTCGAGCCCTGCGTCGCCGCCATCACGAAGCTGCTCGTCGAGCCGTCGAAAGAGACGCTCCGACTGCGCCTCGACATCACCGGTCCACTCGCGCACGCAGCCGAGCTGATCAACGCAGGCAGACTCGATGCTGCACGCGTGGAGCTCGAGGCGTTGACCGCTTCGATGAGCGACCCCACCGGCGCCTGGTACGACCTCGGCGTCTTGCACGAAGCACGAGGCGAGCTCGACGACGCGCGCCGCTGCTACGCCGAGGCCTCGAGGCGATCGCCAGCACCGTGGATGAAGGCCGCCCTCGAGCTTCAGTGAGTCGTGGTCGCTGACGACCCGCGGCGTGTCGATCGCGAAGGTCTGCGGCGTTGGCGCGACCCACCCCGGCCGGCTCTACCCACCGTGAGGCAACATTTGCCCAGTGAGATCAGTCTCTGCCGACTGGCACTGGCTTTGAGTTCGGTCACCCCTCGGGACACCCGTTCGAGGGGAATGCCATGCGTCACCTTCAACCCACCGCCATCGTCTTTGCTGCCGTGCTCGCCCTCACCGGCTGCCCACGACCCAGGTCGGCCGAGCTCGTGTCGATCTCCATCACGCCCGAGAACGCGCGCATCAACCGCGGCGGCTCGACCGACTTCGTCGCCACCGGCATCTACGCGGACGGCGCCGTGAAGGAGCTCACCAACGAGGTGGTCTGGCAGGTCGTCGACGGCTTCGTCGCCACGGTCGACGCAGACGTGCCAGGCCGGGTGCATGGCGTGAACACCGGCACCACGCGCGTGCGCGCCATCTCTGGAGACATCTCGCGCACCCTGCCCTTCACCGTCGTCGGCGGCGCGGTGGTGCGGCTCGAGCTCTCGCCCTCGGCGCCAGTCGTACCGGTCGGGCTGTCGATGCAGCTGACGGTCAACGCGGTGCGCGCCGATGACAGCGTCGAAGACGTCACCCGCACGGCCATCTACAGCGCGATGGGCAACGCCTCGGCCATCTCGATGCGCGACGAAGACCCGGGCGTCATCATCGGCGCGACGCCGGGCCAGTCAGAGCTGCTCGTCTCGTTCGAGGGCATCTCGGTGCGCGCCACCATCACCGTCACCGACGCGACGATTCGCCAGCTCACGCTCTCGCCGTCGAACCCCTCGGTGCCCGTCGGCACCACGCAGAGCCTCACCGCGACCGCGAGCCTCTCTGACGGCACCTTCCTCGACGTCACCGAGCAGGCGCAGTGGACGAGCAGCGCGCCGCGCACCGTCTTCGTCTCGATGCTCGCAGGCGAACGCGGAACGCTCACCGGCGTCGCGCCCGGCGTCACCGAGGTGCAGGCGAAGGTGCGTGGCGCCGAAGCCGCCGTGCCCGTCACGGTCACCGACGCCACACTCTCACGCGTCGAGGTCGACCCGACACAGCTCACGCTGGCCAGAGGCACCCTCGCGACCGTCAGCGCGCAGGCCATCTACTCCGACGGCACCCGGCAGGACGTCACGAGCCAGGGCAGCTGGAGCTCGAGCGCACCCGACAAAGCGAGCGTCTCGATGGCCGGCCAGGTGCGCGGCGTCGACGTCGGCACGGCGACGTTGCGCTTCGAGTACCAGGGGCAGCAGGGGTCGGTGACCGTCTCCGTCACCGCCGCCGAGCTCATCGCCCTCGAGGTGTCTCCTTCTCCCCTCACGCTCGCGGCCGGTACCAACGCGCAGCTCACCGCGACGGGCCGCTTCAGCGATGGCAGCTCGCAGGACCTCACCGAAGCAACGCTGTGGACCGCTCAGGACGTCGCCATCGCGCAGGTCTCGAACGGCATGGGCCAGCGCGGCTTCGTGCGCGGGCTCACCGCCGGCACGACCGAGATCGTCGCCGCCTCTGGAGCGCGCACCGCCCGCGTGACTGTCACCGTTTCACCCGCGACGCTCATGTCGCTCTCGCTCGCCCCGGCGATGCTCTCGCTGCCGATGGGCACCAGCGCCGACGTCATCGCGACGGGCGTCTTCTCCGACGGCTCCTCGCAGGACCTGACGAGCCAGGTCTCGTGGACGAGCGCCAACCCCACCGTCGCCGCCATCGACCCGGTGACGAACCCCGGCCGTGTGTCGGCCCTCTCGCTCGGCCAGGCCACCATCTCGGCGCAGCACCAGGGCGTCAGCGCGCAGCTCATCGTGCAGGTCTCGATGGCGACGCTCTCGCGGCTCGAGGTCACGCCCTCCTCCGTCACCGTGGCGGCCGGCACCACCGCGCAGCTCGTCGTGACGGGCGTCTTCTCCGACAGCTCCACGCAAGACGTCACCACGCAGGTCACCTTCTCGTCCGACGACGTCGCCATCGCCACCGTCTCGAACGCGAGCGGCACCCAGGGCCTCGTGCGCGGCGTCGCGCAGGGAGCCACCGCGCTCCATGTCGAGCTCAACGGCGTCACCGTCACCGTGCCCGTCACCGTGAGCGCGGCGACGTTGCAGTCGTTGTCGGTGTCGCAGACCTCGCTCTCGTTGCCGGTGGGCGTGAGCGCCGACGTCTCGGTGACGGGCCTCTACTCCGATGGCTCGACGCAGGACCTCACCTCGCAGGCGACGTGGAGCTCGTCGAGCACCGCCATCGCGTCGGTCTCGAACTCGGGCGCCACTCGCGGAAGGGTCGCGGGCGTCGCGGTCGGCTCGGCCACGGTGAGCGTCTCGTTCGGCGGCCGCTCGGCCACCATCGCCGTCACCGTCACGCAGGCCACGCTCGTCTCGTTGTCCCTCACGCCCGCCATCGCCAGCATGCCGCGCGGCACCACCCAGGCCTTCGTCGCGACCGGCAGCTACACCGACGGCAGCACGCGTGACGTCTCGTCTCAGGTGACGTGGAGCGCATCAGGCGCCGAGCTCTCGGTCTCGTCGACGGGGCTCGCCACGGCGCTGCAGCTCGGCACGGCCGACGTCATCGCGCGTGAAGGCGCGGTCGAGGCGCGCGTCACCATCACCGTCACGCAGGCGGTGCTGACCGCGCTCGGGCTGACGCCGACGTTGCCCAGCGTTCCGCGCGGCGTCGCAGTGCCCTTCGTCGCGACGGCGACGTACTCCGACGGCACCACGCAGAACGTCACCACGCAGGTCACCTGGAGCTCGGCCGACGCCGCCGTCGCCACCATCTCGAACGGCACCGGCACCGAGGGCCGCGCCCAGGCCATCGCCGTGGGCAGCACGCTCGTCACCGCGACGCTCGGCGCACAATCGGCCAGCACCACGCTCACGGTGCTCGCTGCGGCGCTCGACAGCATCGAGGTCTCGCCGTCGACGGCGCGCATCGCGACCGGCACCTTCGTCACCTTCCAGGCCACCGGCCGCTACACCGACGGCAGCACGCAAGACCTCTCGGCGCAGGTGACGTGGAGCGTCTCTGACGTCTCGAAGGCCTCGGCCTCGAACGCGGCGCCCTTCATCGGCCGCGTGAGCGCGCTCCAGCCGGGGACGATTCAGGTTGCTGCGACCCGACAGGGTGTCACGGGCAGCGCCACGCTCGAGATTGCGAACGTCACGCTCTCGAGCCTCGCCATCTCGCCTGCTGCGCCGTCGGCCGCAGCGGGGCTCAGCCAGCAACTCACCGTGGTGGGCACCTTCAGCGACTCGTCGACGCAAGACCTCACTGGCCTCGTCACGTGGAGTTCGAGCGACGTCTCGAAGGTGACCATCTCGAACGCGGCGCTCTCGGAAGGGCTCGCGCGGGCGCTGGCGGTCGGCACGTCGACCATCGCGGCGACGGCGCTCGGGCAGAGCGGCACGGCGACCTTCACCGTCACCAACGCGCTGCTCACGGGGCTCGAGGTTGCTCCCCTCAGCATCTCGGTGGCGCACGGGCTCACCCATGACTTCGTCGCGACCGGCCGCTTCTCAGACGGCTCGTCCTCCGACGTCACCGCGCAGGTGACGTGGGCCTCGTCGGCGCCGGGCATCGCCTCCATCTCGAACGCGAACGGCTCGCGCGGCCGCGCCACCGCCATCGCGCAGGGCAGCAGCGTCATCACGGCGTCGCTCTCGGGCCAGTCGGCGGCGGCCGTCTTCGTCGTCTCTCCCGCGGTGCTCACGCAGCTGCAGGTCTCGCCGTCGAGCGCCTCGTTGCCCCGCGGCCTCACCGCGCCGTTCACGGTGACGGGCATCTTCTCTGACAGCACCTCGCAGGACCTCACCGAGCAGGTGGTGTGGAGCTCGAGCTCGAACGCGACGGCCACGGTCTCGAACGCGCCCGGTACGCGCGGCGTCGTGCAGGCCGCGAACGTGGGCACCACCACCATCACCGCGACCCAGGGCAGCATCAGCGGCACCGCGTCGGTGACCGTCACCGCGGCGGTGCTCGCGGCGATTCAAGTCGCTCCGCCGAGCCCCACCGTTCCCCGCGGCCTCACCCGCCAGCTCTCGGCGACGGGCCTCTTCACCGACGGCACCACGCAGGACCTCACCACCCAGGCCTCGTGGAGCTCTGACGACGCGCTCATCGCCACCGTCTCGAACGCGGGCGGCAGCGAGGGCATGTCGCAGGCCATCGACCAGGGCGTCGTCACCATCACCGCGACGGTTGGAGCGCGCACGGGCTCGATTCAGCTCACGGTGAGCGCGGCGATTCTGCAGGTCATTCAGGTGAACCCCGTCAGCCCGAGTGTCTCGGCCGGCCTCACGCTGCCGCTGTCGGCGACGGGCGTGTACTCCGACTCCACCACGCAGGACGTGACGAGCCAGGTGACGTGGAGTTCCTCCGACACCGGCATCGCCACCATCAGCAACGCGTCGGGCGTCGAAGGCGTCGTGACGGGCGGCACCATCGGCAGCGCGGTGATGACGGCCAGCCTCTCGGGCGTGACGGGTTCGACCACCGTGACGGTGACGCCGTCGGTGCTGCAACAGCTGCAGGTGACGCCCGCGAATCCCTCCCGTCCGCGTGGGCTCGAGGTGCAGTTCACGGCAACCGGTCTCTTCTCTGACGGCTCCACGCAGGACATGACGTCGCAGGTGACGTGGACCTCGAGTGACGTCAGCGTCGTGCCGGTGAGCAACACGAGCGGAGCCGAGGGCCGCGCGGTCGCGCAGAACGTCGGCAGCGCCACCATCACCGCGACGCATGGCAGCGTGAGCGACTCGACTCCGTTCACGGTGACGGCCGCGCAGCTCACCCGCGTCGACGTGACGCCGATGGCGGTGACGTTGCCGCTGGGCACCGTGCGCCAGTTCGTCGCGACCGGGCGGTACACGGACTCGACATCGCAGAACCTGACGGCCCAGGCGACGTGGAGCTCGAGCAGCATGGGTGTGCTGGACATCTCGAACGTCGCGGGCAGCGAAGGCCTCGCCACCACCATCGCCATTGGCCAGGCCTCGGTGACGATGACGTTTGGCGCCTTCACCGTCGTCTCGTCGGTCACCATCACGCAGGCGGCGCTCGCGAGCATCGAGCTGAACCCCTCGGCTGGCGCGACGCCGCTGGGTTTCACGAGACAGTTCATCGCCATCGGCCACTACACGGACGGCACGTCGCAGGTGCTGACGAACCAGGCGACGTGGAGCTCGAGCGACACGTTGAAGGCGCTCATCTCGAACGCGTCGTCGTCGCGTGGGTTGTTGTCGACGGTGGCGACGGGCGCGGTGACGGTGACGGCGGTGTTCAACGGCGTGACGGGCACGACGACGCACACCATCTCGAACGCGTCGCTGGTGAGCCTGTCTCTCTCTCCGGGCGCGGTCTCGGTCGCTCAGGGCGCCTCGGTGTCCCTGGTCGCGACGGGCAGCTACTCCGATGGCTCGACGCAGGACCTGACGGCGAGCGTGACGTGGAGCTCGTCGGCGGCGGGCGTGGCGCAGGTGTCGAACGCGTCCGGCTCGGAGGGCCTGGTGACGGGCGTGTCACCCGGCAGCGCGGTGGTGACGGCGCAGTCGGGCAGCGTCTCGCAGACGGTGAACGTGAGCGTCACGCCGTGAGTTGCGAAGGCTGAGCGCGCGGTGCCACGATGGCCGTCATGGCGCCGCGCAGGAATGTCAGACCCGTCGTGTATTCAGGGAAGATGACAACTCCGAAAGACGACGTGCCGATGTTGCAGCTCGAGGTGCTGAAGCAGATTCAGGCCGAGCTGGTGAGCCTCAGACACGAAGTGACCAACGTGAAGACCGAGGTCGCGAACGTGAAGACCGAGGTCGCCAGCGTTCGCACAGAGCTCAAGGCCGAGGTCGCGAGCGTTCGCACAGAGCTCAAGGCCGAGCTCGCGAGCGTTCGCACAGAGCTGAAAGAGGAGATCTCCTCTCTGAGGCGAGACACGCATCAGGGCTTCGTCCGTCTGAGGACCGAACTCATCGGCCTGCGTGACGACATGGAGGTCGGCTTCACGGCCCTGCGCATTCAGAACGACCGCCGCTTCCTCGATCATGAGGGCCGCCTGCGCGCGCTCGAGAGCGACCGCTGACCGTCGAACGCCGACAGTGGAGCGATGCGCAGTGGCATGTCTACGCAGATGCCCTGCTGACGACGGGTGACGAGGCAGCCCGAGCGCGCGGCGAGTTGATTCGGCTGCACCTCGAGCTCGAGAGCGCCGATGACACGCGACGCCCGGCGATACAGGAGCGCGCCCGTGAGTTGATCGGCCGCTCCGTCTTTCTCAGCGGACCGAGGAACGTGCTCGCGACGCTGAGCGCGACCTGGCGACGCGGCTTTCTGCAATCGGTGCGTGCGCCGAACTGGGAATCCCTGCGCATGTTGTTGACGCATCCCTCTGGGACGCTGCTCGAAGAGCTGGTGCTCGACAACCCGCGGCTGGCGATGGACGAGCAGCTCGACCTCGTCGCCAACGCAGGGTTGCCGCTGTTGCGCATCGCCGTTCGCTCCGATGACAGCGGCACTCAGTTTCATGGGCTCATCGACGCGGGCGGCGTGTTGCGGATTCCGACGCTCGAGGAGGGGTCTTTCGCGGTGTATTCGCTCGAGATCGCAGGACGGGGACCCGCGATCTCGAACGTGACGCGACTGGAGCTGTCGGTAGCGGCACTGCCATGGCGGCGCTTCGACTCGTGGACGTTTGGGAACCTGCGTGAACTCGAACTCTCGACCCTCACGACCACTGGGTGGCGCGACAATCGTGGGTTCTTCACGATGGGGTATCGACCGTTCGTGGAGCAGGAGTCGCACGTTCAACGGCTGGCCGCGGGGAGCGTCACGCCGGTTCTCGAATCACTTCGACTCGATGGGTTTCTCATCGATCAAACCAGCACCGCGTTTCTTGCCGCGCTCTCCACGAAGACGCCGCTGAGAGTGCTCGACCTGCGGCAGTGCCGGCTCGAGCCTGGCACGGAGCTGCTCAGCACCTTGAAGTGCTCCGTGCTGTTTCCCTCGAAGACCGACCCCTGATCAGGGCTGCATCGTCGCGAGCTCGCACATCGCCATCACCCTGCTGTCGCCTGACACGCCTGGCGAGCGGGAAATGCCGGCGACGCCCAGGCAGGCGGCCGCCATCCAGACTCAAGATAGTTAGATAGACTATCTAACTATCTGAGGGCCGAAACGAGCGCCCGCCCCTCGCTTCAAGCCGAATGGAGCCGAGCGAGCGGTCGGTGGTCTCGGGCCATCGAGGTCGTTCATCGCAACCTGGTTCACCTGAGGCTTCGGAGCACCGGCATGCAGACCTCGCGCTCATCAAGGAGCCGCCACACGGAGCGCCGCGAGCCGCTGCCCGACGCCCTGGGCGCGAACCCCGCTCCCCTCGGAGAGAGACGACGCCGCGGTCACGGTGACGGTCTCTCCTCGAGCCGATCGGAGTGCTCGTCTGGACCCGATGCACCTGAAGCTTCGGAGCACCCGCCATCGTCGGTCGACGTGCCCAGCCAGCCCTGATCAGGGCTGCATCGTCGCGAGCTCGCGCATCGCCTTCTCGACATCACCCTGCTGCGGCACCGACGCCGCCTCGAGCGTGTCTGCGAGGCCGATGCCCGGCACGAACTTGCCGGCCAGCACCTTCGGCGGCGCCATCAGGTGGTAGAAGAGCTTCTCGGTCACGCGGCGCGCGAGGTGCTCTCCGAAGTTCGTCACCTCGGTGTCCTCATTGAGGAACAACACGCGGCCGGTCTTCTTCACCGACGCCACGATGGCCTCCCAGTCGTAGGGCCACAACGTGCGCAGGTCGATGACCTCGGCGTCGATGCCCTCACCCGCGAGCGTGTCAGCGGCCTTCTTCGCGAGCGGCAGCGTGCGCCCGTACGACACCACCGTCAGCTGGCTGCCTTCACGCACCGTCTTCGCCTTGCCGAGCGGAATCGCGAGGTCCGACAGCTCGGGCCACTGCGGCTTCCACTTCGAGCGGTCTCCCAGCGGAGCGTCGATCATCTTCGACAGCTGCTTGTCGTCACCGGGCTCACCGGCAATCAACTCCTCACCCCTCACGCGCATGAGCGCCTTGGGAATGAGGAACATGACGGGGTTCTGCTCCTTGCACGCCGACAGCAGCAGCCCGTACGCGTCGAGCGGCGTCGACGGCATCACCGTCTTCCACCCGGGAATATGAGTCATCGTCGCGTCGAAGGAGTGCGAGTGATAGATGCTGCCGCGAATGCCGCTGCCCACGGGCGTCATCACCACCATGGGCAGGTTCCACTGGCCGTTCGAGCTCCACAGCGTGTTCCCGGCGAGCTTGAGCAGGTCGATGGTGTTGTACACGTAGTCGCAGAACTGAATCTCGGCGACCGGCCGTGAGCCCGCCATCGCGAGGCCCATGGCGGTGCCGATGATGCCGCGCTCGTCGAGCGGCGCGTTCCACGCCGTCTTCAGTCCCTGCGTGCACGTGAAGACGCCGCCCAGCGGTGGGCCGACGTCTTCACCGAAGATGTCAGTCACGCCGAGGTTCTCTTCGGCGTAGTGCAGCGCCATGCGGATGGCCTGGGCCATGTTCGCCATGGTGGTTCGCTCCGTGTTCGTTCGAGTGAAAGGTGAAGAGAGACTCAGTCGGCCAGCGGGTCTTTTCCGGGCTCGCCGGCGAAGACGTGGTTCCAGATGGTGTTGCCGTCGGGGAAGGGCTCTTCCTTCGCCTGCCGCGCGAGCTCGGCGTACTCCTCGGTGTACTTCTCGCGCAGCTTCTTCGACTCCTCCTTCGAACGAACGCCGTGCTTGTCGAGGCGCTCTTCGAAGGCGGTGATGCAGTCGGCTTCGACGGTGTTGTAGTTCGCGCCCGAGGCCGACGAGTGGCCATAGAGCCGTGAGACGCGGGCCTCGACGAGGTACGGCTTGCGCTCGGTGCGCACGTACTCGAACGCCTCTTTCAGCTCGAGGTACGCCGAGATGGGGTCGTTGCCGTCGATGGTCTTGGTGCGCATGCCGAAGGCGACGCCGCGGTCGCTGATGCGCTCGACGCCCTGCACCTGGTCGTACGGCGTCGAGATGCCCCACGTGTTGTTGGTGACGAGAATGAGCACCGGCAGCTCTTCACCGGGTCGGCTCGTCCACACGAGGCAGGTCGCGAAGTCGCCCTCGGCCGTGCCGGCGTCGCCGCCCGTCACGATGCTGATGGAGTCTCCGCCCAACCGCTTCTGCGCCAGCGCCGTGCCGGCGACCATCGAGTACTGCACCTCGATGGGGCTGGTGACGGGCACGATGTTCCACTCCTTCTTCGAGAAGTGGCCCGCGAAGTTGCGGCCGCCCGAGTACGGGTCGGTGGCGGTGTTCTTCATCTGCCGAATCGCGCCCAGCGGCTGCTCGCCCATCGCCAGCA